>CALVNS010000041.1 GCA_944349855.1 uncultured Eubacteriales bacterium
GCACGCGTCCGCGAGGAACAAAGGGCTATGCCCGCATAGTGACAACCACCAGCTTCGCTGGTGGATGTGTTCATTCATTCAATTCGGAATGCAGTTGCCCTCGATGAAGCCGAACACCGTGTCAAAGTACAGCGCGGGATCCATCGCGTAGGATTCGCCGTGCCCCGCGCCTTCGACCACCAGCAGGTCCTTGGGCGTGCGGCAGGTGTCGTACAGGTCGTAGACCATGTCCGTGTAGACGAAGTTGTCCTCTGAGCCGTGAATGAACAGCACCGGCACGGTCGCCTTGGCAACCTGCTCCAGCGCGGAGGCCTCGGTGAAGCCGTAGCCTGCCCGAACGCGCGCCACGAGATCGGCCGCCGTCAGCACCGGAAAGGCCGGCAGATGGAACAGGTAGTCCAGCTCATCTGCGAAGATGTCCCACACGGAGGTGTAGCCGCAGTCCTCAATGACGCCCTTCACATTGCCCGGCAGCGCCTCGCCCGCCGTCATCATGACGGTCGCGCCGCCCATGGACACGCCGTGCAGGATGATCTGCGCCTGCGGGTCCAGCTCGACGATGCGGTCGATCCACAGCAGCACGTCCTTGCGGTCCAGCCAGCCCATGCCGATGTACGTGCCCTCGCTCTCGCCGTGCGCGCGCATGTCTGGCAGCAGCGCGTTATAGCCGCGCGCCGCGTAGAAGCTGGCGATGTTCTGAAAGTCCTCCTTGCGGCCGGTGTAGCCGTGGATGCCCAGCAGCCACAGGTGGCTTTGACGGTCGGTCCAGTACAGGTCGCCCACCAACGTCAGCCCGTCGGCGGAGACGATCTGCTCACGCTCAACGGTCGCGGAGGCGAGCCAGGCCTCCTTCTGTGCGCGAATGGCGGCCAGGTTGGCGTCGATGACCGACGCGTCCTGCGCCGTCACGATGGAGTCGGGCGAGACGTCCGGCGGCGTGTCGGTGCGCACGAGCGCGAAGTCGACCAGGTACCAGCCGATGCCGGCGAGCCCCACGATCAGGAGCGCTGCGACCGCAGCCAGCGCGATCAACAGTCTTTTCTTCATTCCATGCTCATCTCCGAATGCAAAATGCCTCGCCATTATAGCACAGTTTGAAGATCAAAAAAATTGGCGGTTCGCATCAATTTTGCGGGCCGCTTTCGTTGCGCGGGGACGCGGTCACACCCCTTGGCGCAGGTTAGGCGTCTCGCCGCAGGCGCCGTCATCCCCCGGAGGGCTTGCCGGAGCGCGGCTTCTTGTTCAGCTTGAGGCGGACGCCGCAGCCGTCGGCCGCCTCCTGCAGGAGCTGCGCAGCGCGCGCGCCCCGCTGCGCGGCAGGCGCTTCCGGAAGCATCGGATCGGCGCGCCGCTGCTCCAGTGCGTCGCGAAGGGCCGGCAGTTCCAGCAGGTAGGCCGCCGCGCAGAACAGGCCCTTGCGCCGACCGTCGTTGTAGCCTTCGAGCAGCTCATTGAGCATGCGCAACCTCTCCTGCACTTCGAGGGTATATGCGTCTATGCCGATGCGCTGCGCCCGCGCCACGTCCGCCCGGCGGCGGCTGTGGGGGATGAAGGAGTCGGCGTCATCAAAGCCCTCATAGCGCGCGCAGGGGTAGTGCGCGCACTCAAAGCAGTAGGATGGCTGCCCGTGCTCCAGGCTGCACCGCGCGATCGCGCACGGCTGATTGCCGTTGCCGCAGCCGCCGCAATACCCGCCCAGGGACATGGGGCACAGCCCGCAGTTCAGGCCACACAGAGAGAACAGCGGATTGCCGCGCGTAAAGCCCTTCATGTCATCGCCTCCCCTGCGGTCAACACTTCATATAGTTGGTGAACTTGATGAACTCGCTGCGATAGCGCGAGATCGAATATTCGATCGGGCGGTTCTGCTGATCGTAGGCCAGGTTGTAGACCATGCAGATCGCGCGCCCTTTGGGAATCTCCAGCATGCTGGCGTCAGTCGGCCCGGCGTTGGCAGCGCCGACCTCGCGGCGCACCACCGCCACGGGCGAGTGGTAAACGTCCCGCATCGTGGCGTAGAGCGAGTCCTTTGAAAAGTCATACTGGAGCAGGTTGGGAAAGCGCGAGGCCTGCGTATACGATTCGGTGAAGAGCGTGGGCGTGTTGTTGGCCATGCACAGGCGCACGAGGGCATACAGCGGCTCGTCCGCCGGCAGCTGGAGAATCTCGTTGATGGCCGGCACGGGGTCGATCTGCTGGAAGGACAGCACGCGCGTGAAGGGCGTATAGCCGTTCTTTCGGATGATCTCGTGGAAGCTCTCGTGCTTGGCGATGTAGTTGATCTCGATCTTCTTCTGTGCGACGAACGTGCCCTTGCCCTTTTGGCGCGTCAGGTAACCCTCGGCCACCAGCGCCTGCATGCACTGGCGGATGGTGGGACGGCTGATGTCCAGCGCCTCGCTGAACTCGGCCTCCGTGGGCAGCGCGTCGCCATAGGCGAGCTGACCGCTTTCGATCATGTCCTTGATGAGGAGCTTGAGCTGATAGTACAGCGGCGTGGGAATGTTGCGGTCGATTTTGTCCTTCCATTGATTCAGCATATCCGAATCGAAAGGCAACCGGTTTCTCATGCGTATACTCCCTTTCAGGTTGTGTAAAAACGAGGAAAGAAATAATGATATGACATTATTATATTAAACGAGAAATGAAAAAATGGCAAGAGGAAATGGGGGATTTACCGAAAAAATTTTATTTTTTGCACAAAAATATGTTGAATTATCGGACAATGGCTGATATAATGTAAATACAATAAAACGTTATGATAAATTCATGACGCGAAAAGAGCGGACGGCGGAGCTGCCGGTCCAGCAAAGTTAGGAGGAATCATCGTGAAACGGAAACTGGCTGTCCTCATGTGTCTCGTGCTCCTGGGAAGTTTGCTCGTTTGCAACCTTGCGGGTGCAGAGGAGATGCAACTGACCATCTATTACGGCGCGACGCTCGACCAGATGACGCCCGTCCTGGACGCGTTCCAGGCGAAGTACCCCGACATCCAGATCAAGAGCTACCGCGCGGCCAATGAAGAGCTGGCGGCGACGATGGAGATGGAGACCCGCTCGGGCAACCCGCAGTTTGACGTGGTCGTGCAGGGCAACGGCCCCGTGATCACCCTGCAGGACAAGTACGACTGCTTCCAGCCGTTCACCTGCGCGTCGAGCGATGCGATCGCCGAGGGGCTGCTGGATTCGGAAGGCATCATGACGCCCGTAGGCACCGGCTTCTATGTGATCATCTACAATACGAACCTGGTCAGCGAGGAAGAAGCGCCCAAGTCCTTCAAGGATCTGATGGATCCCAAGTGGGAAAACGCCATCGCCATGGCCGATCCCACGAGCTCGTCTTCCGTCTATACGCTCATCTGGATGATGACGCAGTACCTGGATCCGCAGACGTACGGCTGGCACTTCTTTGAGACGCTGGAGGACCTCAACGTCAACTACGTGGCCAGCCACGGCACCATCGGCGAGCTGGTGGCCATGGGCGAGCGCAAGGTGGGCATTCAGGTGATGGCGACCGCCGGCACGTCCCTGAAGAAGGGCGATCCCATCGCGATCGTGTATCCGGAGGAGGGCATGCCCAGCGAGGTGAACGTGGCAGCCATCCGCAAGGGGACGCCCAACCAGGAAGCGGCGGAGCTGTTTGTCGACTTCCTGCTGTCCGAGGAGGGGCAGAAGATGGTGGCGGAGAATCTGGGCTGGATCCCGGTGCGCACCGACCTGACGGATTACGCGCTGGCCGATGGCACGCCGCTGTCCGAAATCAAGCTGATCTCCCGCGACGTGACCTGGGTTACGGAGAAAAAGTCTGAAGTGCTGGATAAATTTGCAGAGATCCGCGACTGAACGGAATGAAGCGAGGCGCCGGTGCGATGTGCCGGCGCCTCGGCTCCAGAAAGGAATCAAACGATGAGCGAGCACAAGCTGGAAATCAAAAACCTGGTCAAGCGCTATGGCTCGGTGACGGCGGTCGACCACATCAATCTGACGATCCACAGGGGCAAGCTGTTTTCCTTTCTCGGGCCCAGCGGATGCGGCAAGACGACTACGCTGCGCATGATCGCGGGTTTGGAGACGCCGACCGAGGGCGAAATCCTCGTCAACGGCGAAGTGCTGTCCGACAGCAGGCATGTGGTGCTGCCCGAAAAGCGCAACATGGGCATGGTGTTCCAAAGCTATGCCGTCTGGCCGCACATGACGGTGTTTGACAACGTGGCGTATGGCCTGAAGATCAAAAAGATGTCCAAGGCGGACATCGCCGCCAAGGTTCGCGACACGCTGGGCCTGGTCGGTCTGGCGGAATACGCGAGCCGCTATCCGACGCAGCTGTCCGGCGGCCAACAGCAGCGCGTCGCGCTGGCGCGCGCGCTGGCCAACGAGCCGGCCATCCTGCTGTTGGACGAGCCCCTTTGTAACCTGGACGCCAAGCTGCGCGAGAACATGCGCTTTGAGATCCGCACGCTGCAGCAGCGCCTGGGCATCACGGCGGTGTATGTGACGCACTCGCAGGACGAGGCGCTGGCCGTGTCCGACGAGATCGTCATCATGCGCGACGGCCGCATCCTGCAGCAGGGCGCGCCGGAGGACATCTATGCCCACCCAGACAGCAGCTTTGTGGCAGGTTTCATCGGCCTGATCAATCGGATGGACGCCGAGGTCGTCGCGCAGGAGGGAGATTGTTACCGCCTTCGCCTGCCCAACGGCCAGATGCTCACGGCGGCCAAGGGAAAGGGCCAGTTCAAACAGGGCGAGCGCTGCAACGTGCTCATCCGTCCGGAGAACATCGTGTTTGACGCCTGGAACCGCGACCTGCACTACAACCGCCTCGAGGCGCGCATTGAGCAGGTCAGCTTTACCGGCAGCATCGTCAATTACTTTATCCGCCTGGAGGGCATGCAGGAGAGCTACCGCATCCAGGCCACGCCGCCGCTGCGTTATGCGACCGGAGAGCAGGCCGTGTGCTACTTTACGCCTGAGGCGTGTATCCTGACGCGGGATTGACCGCCGGTCTCAAATTCGGGATGGAAGGAACAAAGGCTGTATGAAGATCACGAACATTCGCACGAAACTGCTACATACGCCCGTGGAAACTGCGCTGATCAATCAGACAAAGTCGCGCGCTTATATGGAAATCGTGCTGGTGAAGGTCGAGACGGACGAGGGAATCACCGGCTATGGATACACCTATACCGACGGATTCGGAGGACATGCGATCAAGACGCTGATCGATACGGACATCTGCACGCTGCTCATTGGGAAGGACCCCACCGACGTGCGCGCCATCTCCGCGTTCCTGCTGTGGGAGCTGCGCCAGGCGGGCTTTGCAGGCGTCACGGTGCTGGGCGCGGCAGGTATCGATCTGGCGCTGTGGGACATCTACAGCCAGGCCGTCGGCAGACCCGTGTGCGAGATCCTGGGCAAGTATCGCGACCGGGTGCCCATGTATGCGAGCGTGGCGGGCTGGATCGGACTGCCCGTGGAGGAGATGGTCGAGCGCGCCAGGCAGCTGGTCGCAGACAAGAAGATGCTCGGCGTCAAGATTCAGGTGGGGCGCGCGGGGCTGGAGACCGACGCAATGCGCCTGGAAAAGCTGCGCCTGGCGCTGGGCCAGGACGCCAAGCTCTTCATCGACGCCAACACGATCCTGGATGTGCCCACGGCGATTCGCCTGGGCAAGCGCCTGCAGGAATACGACGTCTTCTGGCTGGAAGAGCCCATCTCGCTGCGCGATCCGCAGGGACACCGCATCATCGCCGAGCAGATCGACATTCCGCTGGCGACGGGTGAAAACTTCTTCGGCATACACGATTGCGACGAGTACATCCGCGACCGGCTGGTGCGCTACATCCAGGCCGACGTCATTCGCGTGGGCGGCATCACCGAGTGGATGCGCGTGGCCGGCTATTGCGACGCACAGGGCATTCGCGTCTCCCCGCACTTCGTGATGGAGGTGACGGCGCAGGTGCAGTGCTGCGTGCCCAACGCGCTGTTCGTGGAGTACATTCCCTGGTTCCAGCAGTTCTTTGAGGACCCGATCCGCACGGAGGACGGCTTTGCGTACGCGCGCACGAAGCCGGGCCTGGGACTGAAGTTCACGCAGTCCGCCATCGACCGGTTTGAAGTGCAGTGAAGGCGGTGAAAAAAATGGCTGAAAGAAGAGCATCTCCACGGCGGAATTTTCAGGCGAGCTTCATCCTGTTTGCGCTCGTATGCCTGATCATCGGACTGCTGGTGCTGGTCCCGATCGGATATATGACCTTTGAGAGCGTGACGGACGAGATGGGCAATCCCACGCTTGAAAACTTCATCAAGTATTTCGGGCGTGGGAGCATCCGGGAGTCCCTGCTCAACACGCTGCTGGTGTCCATCGGCATCGGCGGCCTGGGCACGCTGCTGGGCGTGACGCTGGCCTTTGGCGTCAGCCGTACGAACATGCGCTTTAAGACGCTGGTCAAGAGCACCATCATCATCGCCATCATGACGCCGCCGTTTTTGATCACCCTGGCGTATATCATCCTGGCGGGGCCGAACGTGGGCTTTGTCAACCGAGCGCTGCGCTTCCTGCTGCGCCTGGATACCACCTATGGGCCCATCAACATCTACTCGGTCTGGTCCCTGGTGATCCTCGGCCTGCCGCAGGGCATCGCCACCATCTTCATGATGGTATTCCCCGCAATGGAAAACATGGACCCCTATCTGGAAGAGGCGGCGCGCATGTCGGGTGGAAACGCTCGCCGCGCTTCGCTGGACATCACCATTCCGCTGGTCAAACCCGCGATTCTGTCGGGCCTGATCCTCTCCTTTGGACAGTCGTTGGCGCTGTACGGCGTGCCGCGCATGCTGAACATCAATGTGCTCACGACCAAGATTCGCGAGTCCATCACCATCATGGACTTCAAGATGGGCGCCGTGCTGTCTACCACGGTGACGGCCTTGTCGCTGCTGGCCGTGTTCCTGTACAGGCGCACGATCCGCTCCAGCAAGAAATACTCGACCATCTCCGCCAAGGGCTTCCGCCCCAGCGTCATGAAGCTGGGACGGGCGCGGCATCTGTTTTCCGCCCTGGGACTCGTATACGCGCTGTTTGGCTTCCTGATCCCCTACTGCACGCTGGTCATGGCCTCGTTCATGCGCTCGGTGGGCAATGGCTTTGAGGCCAGTAACTGGACGGTGGACAACTACGTCACGCTGCTGGACAGCAGCGTGGCCGCCACGGCCTTCAAGAACAGCCTGTTCCTGGGCGCCATGACGGCAACATGCGTCGTGCTCCTGGGTCTGATTGCGGGCTACATCATCGTGCGCGCGAAGGTGCGCGGTCGCGGCGTGCTGGAGTATCTGTGCAACATGCCCTCCGGCATCTCCGGCACGGCGCTGGCGATGGGCCTGATCTTCATGTACCTGAGTCAGCCGCTCAATCAGATGCGCCTGTACGGCACGATCTGGCTGCTGCTGATCGCCTATGTGACCCGCATGTTGCCCTCCGGCGTGCGCTACTGCCAGTCGGCGCTCATCCAGATCAACACAGAGCTGGAGGAGGCGAGCCGCGTCTCGGGCGCGTCCTGGGGACGGACCATGCTGAAGGTGACCATCCCCCTGGCCAGGACAGGCATGCTGTACGCCTGGATTCTGACGTTTGTCATGGCGTTCCCGGAGCTGAGCAGCTCCGTCATGCTGCGCAATGCGGGCACGGACGTCGTGGCCACGGCCATCCTGGACCTGTGGGACGGCGCGGGCGGCCTGCCGCAGGCGGCGGCGTTTGGCACGGTGGTCTTCATGTTGGTGACCGGCCTGGTCATCCTGGCGCAGAAGGTCACCGGCCGGTCGATGATCGACAGGGCATAAAGGGGGAAAGAACACATGGCGCTGATCAACAATCAAAAGGCATATGACGCGTTTCTGGTCTGGTCCGAGGGAGCGGAAAACATCGAGGTGTACGGCCGCAAGATCGGATTTCGGTTTCAGATCCGCATGCCCAACTTCCGTGGGAATTACCTCTCCTGCATCGAGGAGCTGACCTTCACACTGGACGGAGAGCCCATCGACCCTCAACAGACGGAGCTGCTGCTCAACGACAAGCGCTTCCGGGTGGACGAGCTGGCGCAGCTGTACAAGGAATACTGGAACGTGAGCGACTGCTGCGTGGTGGAGGTCATGCGCGAGGGCGGCCTGCAGGGCGCGCATCGCATCGGCGCGACGATGCGGCTGCGCTACGGATATTCCGCCTATTTCGGCGTGTGCAAGACCGTGACGTCCAAGGGCGAGCGCACGTTGGATTTCACGGATGAAGGGAGCGGCGTGGCATGAATCAGGCGATCAAACTGGGCGTTTCGTTGTTTTCCTACTCCAGCGAATACTATCTCAAACGCCTGTCTTTGGACGAGACGCTGGTCAAGGCGCGGGAAGCCGGAGCCGAGGCGATCGAGATCGTCGCCGCGCAGATGATGCCGGGCTTCCCCTATCCCACGCAGGCATGGCTGCACGGCCTGAGGGCGCGCTGTGAGGCGCTGGGGCTTTATCCGTTCTGCTACAGCGCGCACCTGGACAGCGGCCTGCGCAGCGACCGCTTCCTCACGGACGACGAGAAGGTCATGAGCACGGTAAACGACATCCGCAACGCCTATGAGATGGGCGCGCAGGTCGTGCGCACACAGCACGCCATCTCGCCAGAACTGCTCTATCAGGTGGCGCCCTGGGCGGAGAAGTACCGCGTCAAGGTCGGCGTCGAGATCCATCCGCCGCACCGGTTTGAGACGGAGGTCTGGCAGCGCTTCCTGAAGGTATTCCGGGACCTGGACACGCCCTATATCGGCGTGGTGGTGGATACGGGCATCTATCAGGAATACCCGTATGACGGATGGCTGGAGGCCTATGCGCAGCACGGGGTGAGCCGTGAGACGATCCAGGCGCTGCTCGCGCTGCTGGCCCGGGATGCCGGGGTGGACGCGGCGCGCGCGTATGTGGCGGCGAACGGCGGCGGCGCGTATGCGCGGGAGCTGGCCGAGGAGCTCTTCTCGCTCTACCGCCCCTACCGGCCGGACGAACTGCCCGAGGTCATGAAGTACGTCACGCACTTCCACACGAAGTTTTATCACATGGAGGGCGGGGAGGAAAAGACGATCCCCTATGCGAAAATTCTGGACGTCATCGTGCGCAGCGGCTTTGAGGGATACCTGATCAGCGAATATGAAGGACACTACTGTTACGACGCCGACCGGTACCCGGCGGCCGAGCAGATCCGGGCGCACATCGCGATGGAAAAGCGCCTGCTTGCAAAGACAAGGGAGGAGTAAAGACCATGGCCACCAAGCGAATCACCAGCCGCAACCAAGCGGGGGACGACATCCTGAACCTGTTCAAGAAGGACAATGAAGTGGGAGGCGGCATCGACACCAGCCGCCGCGTGCGCGTGGGCATCATCGGCACGGGCTGGATCGCCGCGGCGCACATCGCCAGCTATCTGAAGATGCCGGACGTGGACATCGTCGCGGGCGCAGACCTGATCGAGGGCAAGGCGGATGCGTTCTTCAAGCGCCACGGCGTGGAAGGCGTGCACACCTATACGAGTCACAAGGAAATGCTGGAAAAGGAGCGGCTGGACTGCGTCAGCGTGTGCACGTACAACCGCACGCACGCCGAGTGCGCGATCGATGCGCTGGATGCGGGCGTGCATGTGCTGCTGGAAAAGCCGATGTGCGTCACGCTGGACGAGGCGATCCAGATCCTGCGCGCCGAGAAGCGCAGCGGCAAGGTGCTCTCCATCGGCTTTCAGCCGCGGTTTGACCCCAACATGCGCAAGATCAAGGAGATCGTGCAGTCCGGCGAGCTGGGCGAGGTATACTACATCCAGACCGGCGGCGGTCGCCGGCGCGGCATTCCGGTGCCGTTTGGCACCAGCTTCATCGAAGAGCAGACGGCGGGCATTGGCGCAGTGGGCGACATCGGCTGCTACTCGCTGGACATGGTGCTCAACGCTGTCGGCTATCCCAAGCCGCTGACCGTCACGGGCTTTCGCGGCGCGTTCTTTGGCAACAAGCCGGAGTATTACCGCAAGCACCCGGAGTACGCGCAGAAGTTCGGCGTGGACGACTTCGCGGCGGCCTTCGTGCGCCTGGAAGGCGGCATCATCCTGGACTTCCGCATCGCCTGGGCCATGAACATGGATACGCCCGGCGATACGCTGATCTTTGGCACCAAGGCGGGCCTGCGCATTCCATCCACGGAGTGCTGGAATGGCACCGTCGGCGGCCCCATGAAAGCGTACATGCAGTTCGGCGGCCTGGAGACGTGCATGGAGCTTCCCGTGATCGACAGCGAGGGCATCGACCTGTTCGACTTGAAGATCCGCTCCTTCCTGGATGCGGCCAAGGACGGCGGCAAGGCGCCGGTGCCGGCCAGCGAGATCCTCTACAACCAGGCGATCATCGACGGCATCGTCCGCTCCAGCGACCTGGGCCGGGAGGTGGAGATCGTCATCCCGGAGCTGTAAATGCCGGGCGGGGCGGCGAGTCATGATGAAGAAGCAGAATCTGGCGTATGTGCTCTTTACCGCGGTCGGCTTTGCGGCCATGGAGCCCGCAAGCAAGCTCCTGACGGATCAGATCACCCCCCTGGCGCTGACGTTCTTTCGCTTCCTGATCGGCAGCATCATGCTGCTGCCGATGGCCGTCCACGCGCTGCGCAGGCGGCGCCTGACGCTCACCCTGCGCGATCTGGCCGGGCTGGCGGTGCGCGGCATCCTGTGCGTGTGCGTGAGCATGGGCCTGCTGCAGGTCGCGGTCTTCCGGGCCAGGTCGGCGGCGATGGTGGCGGTGGTCTTCTGCACCAATTCGGTCATGACCGTGCTGTTTGCCGCATGGCTGCTCAACGAGCGGCTGACCCGCCGCCGCGTGCTGGCGCTTGCGCTGTGCATGGCGGGCGTGGCGGCCGGCGGGGGCGGCGCGGCCGATGAAAACGTGTCGGCCATCCTGCTGGCGCTGGCGGCCGCGGCGGCGATGAGTCTGTTCACGGTGCTGGGCAAGCGAGAGCTTCACCGCATCCCGACCTCGGTGCAGATCGGCGTATCGTTCTCCATCGGAACGGCGGTGCTGGGCGTCCTGCTGCTGCTGACCGGCACGCCGCTGACGGCGCGCGGGCTGGATGCGGGCGGCGTGGGCATCCTGCTCTTCCTGGGCATCGTGGTGACGGGCCTGGGATACCTGTCCTACTTCAAGGCGATGGAACAGGCGGGCGCGTTCATGGCCTCGCTCGTGTTCTTTATCAAGCCCGTCCTGGCCCCGCTGATGTCGCTGCTGATTCTGGGGCAGGCGAAGGGCGGCGCAGCGCTCGTTGCGTCGATCCTGCTGGTCATGGCGGGCAGCACGATGATGCTGACGGAGGGGAGAACCTACAAAAGACGGGAGGGCGCAGTATGAAGGACTTTCGTGGCATTTATCCAGCGTTGATGACACCCTTTGACGCGGCGGGCGAAGTGGACCGCGCGGCGCTTCGAAACCTGGTGCGCGTCAACATGGACAAGGGCGTGGACGGCTTTTACGTGTGCGGCAGCACCGCCGAGGTGTTTCTGCTCACGCAGGCGCAGCGCATGCAGATCCTGGAGACGGTGCTGGAGGAGGTGAACGGCGCGCTGCCGGTCGTCGCGCACGTGGGCGCGATCGGGCAGGAGCAGGCCGAGCACCTTGCGCGCCACGCGGCCCGGGCCGGCGCGGACGCGGTCAGCTCCGTTCCGCCGTTTTACTATCCGTTCTCGGCGCAGGAGATCCGGCGCTACTACTCGGCGCTGGCCGATGCGGCGCAAAAGCCGGTGCTGATCTACAACATTCCGGGCTATTCAGGCGTCAAGATGTCGGTGGAGGACCTGCGGCCCCTGCTGGAGGACGTTCGGTTCCTGGGCGTCAAGCATACCAGCAGCGACTTTTTCATGCTGGAGCGCATGAAGCGCGTCCGTCCAGACATGGTGGTCTACAATGGGCTGGACGAGATGTTCCTGGCGGGGCTGAGCATGGGCGCAGACGGCGGCATCGGCAGCACGTATAACTTCATGGCCGAGAAGTTTGTGGCCATGTACCGGCTCTTTCAGGAGGGACGGATGGCGGAGGCGCTGCAGATCCAGCGTCAGGTCAACGACGTGGTGCAGACGCTCCTCTCCCTGGGCCTGATGGCCGCGGAAAAGGAGGCGCTCCACCTGCTGGGCCTGTGCGGGCCTGCGTGCAAGGGACCGTTCAGCGCGCTGGACGACGCGCAGCGGGCGATTTTGAAGAGGACATTGCAGGACAATGGATGCCTGCGCGCGTGAGGCGCGCACAAAAAAGACGGCCGGTTCCCGCTGCGATATGCGGCGGGAACCGGCCGTCTCAGCGCCTTGCCCTGTAGATCAGATGGACCATGTCCTGGCCGCGGTAGCGCTTGACGTATTCGCCCTCGAGCGCCATGCCCAGACGCTGCGCGACGCGGCGCGAGGCCGTATTTTCCGGCCGGATGGTGGCGACGACCTCCTCCGCGCCCAGTGCCTCAAACGCGTATTGCAGCATGGTCCGCGCGCCTTCGGTGGCATAGCCCCGGCCCCAGGCGTCCCTGCACAGGATGTAGCCCAGGCCCACGAAGTGCCGCCCGTCGATCTCCTCGTCGAGCAGGCCGATCTGGCCGACCGCCTCGCCTGTGGATGGGTCGACGGCCAGAAAGTAGTCGTATCCGCGCGATGCATACCCGCCATGACGTCTGTCGAGCCAGGCCCGCACTTCATCGTCGGAGAATGCGTGCTCCCAGGCGTACATGACCTGCGGGTCCTGAAGCATCCGACATAGCGCCGGAAAGTCCCGCTCCGACATGCGCCGGTAGGCGAGCCGCTCGCTGGTCAGGAACGCGTCCGGGTCCGCCTCCACGCGGTAGGCGCCGTCGATCAGGATGCGGTTGCACGGATACCGGCGGCTCAGCTCCAGCTCGCGCCGGTTGTCCGCAAGCAGAAAGTCCCGGCTGCACAGCGGATCGCCCGCACGCCACTCGATGACATTGGCATGGCTCAGGATGTCGTCAAAGTGCCGCTCGATGTACGCCTGCGTCATGATCAGGCGGTAATGCCGGATCTGGGCAAGCGCCTGCGCGTCGAAGCCCTTGTACCAATCAAAGGGAATGTAGCAGCCCTCGACGATGAGGTTTTGCCGGTTCTCCAGCGCGGTACTGAGGATCTCGCGGACGATGGGCCACAGATAGGCGGTCAGCTGTACGTCGTCCTCGGGCGTCAGCGCCGTCTGCCCGCTGCGGATGAGGCCCATCTTCAGCAGGTCGATGGACAGATATGGATAGTGGAGCGTCTCCAGCAGCCTCTGTGCCAGCGCGGTCTTTCCCGTGTGGGAGGGGCCGGCGATGAGAACGATCATGTGCATACCTCCCTATGCGCCAAGAGCGCCAACCGGCTGGTTGGCGCTCTACCCTGTGAAGACGGCATCAGAACTCGGAGATGATCTCCGTCCAGATCTGGTCATAGATGCGGGTGTCGTCGCCCAGGTACTTGAAGACCTCGCACTTGTCCAGCACCTCTTGCGGCGGGTTGTTGACCGGGGAGGCATTATATTCCTCCGCGCCCAGCAGCTCGATCGCGGCCGTGTTGGGGATCGCATAGCCGACGTACTCGTAGTTCATCGCGGCGATGTCCGCGCGGCACAGGAAGTCGATGAACTTCTCCGCGCCGGACACGTTGCGCGCATTGGACGGGATGCAGATCGAATCGTAGAAGATGTTGCTGCCCTCGACCGGCACGACGTAGTTCAGCTCGTCGTTTTCGCCCATGCAGTACGTCGCGTCGCCGCTCCAGACGAGCGCTACCGACGCTTCGCCGGCGATCATCTTGTCCTTGACCTCGTCCACGACGTAGGCCAGCACCATGGGCTTCTGCTCCACGAGCAGGTTCTTGGCGTCCTCCAGGTCGGCGGGGTCGGTGGAGTTCAGGTCATGGCCGCACATCACCAGCGCGATGCCCAGCGTGTCGCGCGGAGAGTTGAGCATCAGCATGTCCATGGTGTAGGCGGGGTCCATCAGCGTCTGCCAGCTGGTGGGCGTCTCCACCACGGTCGACTCGTTGTACAGGATGCCCATCGTGCCCCAGGTGTAGGGCACGGAGTAGGCGCTCTGCGGGTCGTAGGCGGCGTTCATGAAGCGCGGGTCGATGTTCTTCACGTTGGGCACGTTGTCCCAGTTGATCTCCTGCAGCAGGCCCTCCTGGATCATCCGCTCGATCATGTAGTCGCTGGGGATGATCACGTCGTAGCTCGCGCCGCCCATGGCGATCTTGGCGTACATGTCCTCGTTCGTCTCGAACGTCTCGTAGATGACCTCGATGCCGGTCTCCTGCTCGAACAGCTCCAGCACCTGCGGCTCGATGTAGTCGCCCCAATTGTAGACGGAAATCGTCTCCTGCGCGCCGGCGGGCAAGGCCGCGCACAGCAGCGCGAGCGTCAGGGCAAAGAGGGCAAGCTTTTTCATGGGGAACGTCTCCTTTCATGATGCGAAGTTGGCGTATGACAAGCGCAGCCGCGCGTCAATAGGGGATGTGCACCTCGTCGGGCTTCTTGCGGCCGCCGCGTTTGAAGTCGCGCAGGTTCAGCCCGATGAGCAGCACGAACACGCACAGGAAGATCAGCGTCGAGAGCGCGTTGATCCTGGGCGAGATGCCGCGCTTGGCCATGGTGTAAATCGTGATGGACAGATTGCTCACGCCGCTGCCGGTCGTGAAGAAGCTGATGACGAAGTCGTCGATGGACATCGTCAGCGCCATCAGAAAGCCCGAGAACACGCCGGGCATGATGTCGGGCAGAATGACGCGCAGGAAGCCCTGCAGCGGCGTGGCGCCCAGATCCTGCGCGGCTTCGGCCAGGTGCGGGTCGAGCTGGCGCAGCTTGGGCAGCACGCTGAGCACCACGTACGGCACGCCGAAGCCCACGTGCGCCAGCAGCAGCGTCACATAGCCCAGCTGCACGTGCGCCATCGCGAACAGCAGCATCAGCGAGACGCCGGTGACGACCTCGGAGTTGAGCATCGGCAGGTTGATCACGCTCAGCAGCGCATGGCGCGGCCTGCGCCGCAGCTGAAACAGCGCAATGGCGCCCGCCGTGCCCAGCACGGTCGAGATGACGGCGGAGAGCAGGCCGACGGTCAGCGTCGTGCCCAGCGCGGAGAGGATGGCCGTGTCGGAAAACAGCTCCTGATACCAGCGCAGCGTGAACCCGCCCCACACCGCGCGGGACTTGCTGTCGTTGAACGAGTAGAGGATGAGCAGGACGATCGGCGCGTACAGGAACGCCATGATCAGCGCGATGTACGCCCGGCGCAGCGCCTTCTTCATCAGAGGATGCGCACCTCCTTCTGGGCCGCCTCTTCCTTGTCGATGCGGTTGAGCGCGCCCATGAACGCGAGCACGACCACCATCACCAGCAGCGACAGCGTGGAGCCGAAGTGCCAGTCGCTGGACTTGCCGAACTGGTTCTGGATGATGTCGCCGATGAGCGGCACCTTGCCGCCGCCCATCAGCTGACTGATGACGAACGTCGTCACCGCCGGCACGAACACCATCGTCACGCCCTCCAGCACGCCCGGCAGCGAATAGGGCAGCGTCACGCGCAGGAAGCTCTGGGCCGGGCTGGCGCCCAGGTCTGCCGCGGCCTCGAGCAGGCTGCGGTCGATCTTGACGATGACGGTGTAGATGGGCATGATCATGAAGGACAGGTAGTTGTAGACCATGCCGAGAATGACCGCGTTTTCATTGTAGAGGAAGATGATTTTGCGGCCCACGCCGCGGTCGGTGAGCCACGCGTCCAGCGCGGGCACGGCCTCGCGCAGCGCGGTGATCCAGCTGTTGAGGATGCCGCTGTTTTCCAGGATGCTCATCCAGGCGTAGGTGCGCAGCAGGAAGTTCATCCACATGGGCAGGATGATCAGCATCAGCCACAGCGCGGGGCGCTTGAAGTCGCGCCCGCTGAGGATCATGGCCACGGGATAGCCCAGCAGCAGGCAGATGCCTGTGGTGATCGCGGCGATCTTGAGCGAACGGCCCAGCAGCTTGAGGTAGGTGGGCTCGAGCATACGCCGGAAGTTGGACAGCGAGAAGACCGTCTCCTTCTGCGGGCGCTCGGCGGTGACGGCGCCATCCTCGAGCGCGAACGCAACGCTGCCATCCGCCTGCACGATCTCCTCATAGGGCGGCGTGACCTCGACGGTGACGCCGTAATAGACGATCATCAGCAGCGGCAGCACGATGAAGATCGCCGCCCACAGCACAAAGGGCACGAGCAGCGCCCGGTTTTTCTTCTTCAATGCGCTGGCCCCCTTCACTGCGCGCGCTGCGCGTGGCGCTTGAGCACGTCAGGCGAGCTGTCGCTCTTGTGCATGACCTGGATGTCCTCCGGCGCGACGAACAGGCGCACCCGCGTGCCCACGGGGCGCGCATGCGTGGAGTGCACCAGCAGCGTGTCGCCGCCCACGCGCACCTTCATCTCATAGTGCACGCCCTTGAACAGCAGCGACGTCACCTCGCCCGCGGGCATGGCGGCGCAGGCCGGGTCGTCCTCGGGGCGCAGCTTGACGTCCTCGGGGCGCAGCACGATGTCCACCGCCGCATCCTGGCCAAAGCCCGCGTCCACGCACGGGAAGTCGCAGCCCAGGAAGCGCACCAGCCGGTCGCGCACCATCGTGCCGGGCAGGATGTCGCTCTCGCCGATGAAGTCGGCCACGAACGCGCTCTGCGGCTCGTTGTAGATGTCCTCGGGCGTGCCCAGCTGAAGGATCTGGCCGGCGTTCATCACGGCGACGCGGTCGCTCATGGTCAGCGCCTCCTCCTGGTCATGCGTCACGAAGATGAACGTGATGCCGCTCTCGCGCTGGATGCGCTTGAGCTCGCCCTGCATCTCCCGGCGCAGCTTCAGGTCCAGCGCGCCCAGCGGCTCGTCCAGCAGCAGCACGTCGGGCCTGTTGATCAGCGCGCGCGCGATGGCCACGCGCTGCTGCTGCCCGCCTGACAGGCTGGCAATGCGCCGCCTTTCAAACCCGGCCAGGCCGACCAGGCCGAGCATGCGGGAGACCTCTGCGGCGGTCTGGCGCTTGTCCGCGCCGCGCAGCCCCGGGCCGAACGCGACGTTCTGCGCCACGTTCAGGTGCGGGAAGAGCGCATAGCGCTGAAAGACGGTGTTGATGTTGCGCCTGTAGGGCGGCAGGGGAATGATGTTGCGCCCCTTGTAGAGGATCTCGCCGCCGGTGGGCGTCTCAAACCCGCCGATACAGCGCAGCAGCGTCGTCTTGCCGCAGCCGGACGGCCCCAGCAGCGTGACGAATTCGTTTTGACCGATGTCCAGGCTGACGCCGCCTAGGGCGGCAAACCCGTCTTCAAAGACGACGCGAAGGTCGCGGATGGAAAGGATGGTCTGCATGGAAGGCCTCCTGGCAGGCGCGGAGCGCCGGTCGTTTGGAAAAGCAAGGGAAAGAAATGAGAAAAATCGATAATAAGTTTAGAAATACAATACTTCAAGATTATGTTGCGACAGAGATTAAAACATATTTTTCGCATTTTGTCAAGCGATTATTGCAAAGTTTTTATGGACATTTTTCACGTGCCCGGCGTCTGAAACGCACGCGTTGAAGCGCGCGCATTTCAGCGTTTGTCTCTCTTACGATATGGAGACGTGAAATTTACAATTTCTAAACCTGCACGCATGGTTCGGCCTGGGCAAACGCTGGGATAAGGAATAGGAAGCCCGCGCGCAAAAAATCTGTGAAGGGCGGCAAAGCCGTTGTGGAGGCGGCGCGCGATGTGCTATAAATAAGGGAGTCAATCCAAGAGGAGGACAGGCCTGTGTATGTGATCGGGATCGACTTTGGCTCCCTGAGCGGACGCGGCGTGTTGGTCGACGCGGCGACCGGGCGTGAGGTCGCCAGCGCTTCGATGGACTATCCGCACGCGGTGCTCGACCGCGCGCTGCCGTGCGGCGTGCCGCTGCCCGCCGACTGGGCGCTGCAGGACCCGCAGGACTATCTGGACGTGCTGTTTTACATCCTCTCCACGCTCGCGCAGGCCGCCGACCCGGCGCAGATCGCTGGCATTGGACTGGACTGCACGTCCAGCACGGTGCTGCCGGTGGATGCGCAGGGCGTGCCGCTGTGCTTCGATGCGCGCTTCCGGCGCGTGCCGCACGCCTACATGATGATGTGGAAGCACCATGCGGCGCAGGGGCAGGCGCGGCGCATGACCGAACTGGCGCGCCGGCGCGGCGAGCCGTGGCTGCCGCTGTACGGCGGCCTGGTCAATGCGGAGTGGTTCTTCCCCAAGCTGCTGCAGGTGCTGGAGGAGGCACCGGAGGTCTATGGCGCGATGGCGCACTACGCGGAGGCGGTGGACTTCCTGGTCTGGCAGCTGACCGGCCGGCAGACGCGCAGCGCCGCCTGTCTGGGCTACAAGGCGTTCTACACGGGCCGTTTTCCGGACGCGTCGTTCTTTGCGGAGCTGAACCCGGCCTTCGCGCGCGCGCCGCAGGAGAAGGCGGGCGGGCCGGTCGTCGCGCTGGGCAGCTGCGCGGGCCGCCTGACGCGGGCGGCGGCGGCGCGCTGCGGGCTGACGCCGGGCATTCCGGTGGCCGCGGGCAACATCGACGCGCACGTGTGCGTGCCCGCGGCCGGCATCGACGGGCCGGGCAAGCTGCTGGCGATCATCGGCACGTCGACCTGTCATGTCGTCATGGGCGAGGCGCTTCGGCCCGTGCCGGGCATGAGCGGCGCGGTCTGGGACGGCGTGCTGCCCGGCTATGCGGGCTATGAGGCGGGCCAGAGCAGCGTGGGCGATCAGTTCCACTGGTTTGAGCGCACCTGCGCGCCCGAATCCGTTGCGCAGGAGGCGCGTGCGCGCGGCCTGTCCGTGCAGGCGCTGCTGACGGAGCGCGCGGCGCGCCTGCGCCCCGGGCAGAGCGGCCTGCTCGCGCTGGACTGGTGGAACGGCAACCGCAGCGTCCTGGCCGATGCGGACCTCAGCGGCCTGCTGATGGGCCTGACGCTGCGCACGACGCCCGAGGAGATCTACCGCGCGCTGCTGGAATCCACGGCCTACGGCGCGCGCGTCATCCTGGAAAACTACCGTGAGCACGGCGTGCCGGTGGATGCGTTCTATGCCAGCGGCGGCGTTGCGCTGAAGAACCCGCTGGCCATGCAGATCTATGCGGACGTGCTGAACCTGCCGGTGCACGTGTGCGAGAGTGCGAACGGGCCGGCGCTGGGCAGCGCGATCTTTGCATCCGTGGCGGCGGGCATTCATCCCACGGCGGCGCAGGCCGCGCGGACGCTGGGCAGCGGCGTGGCGCGCACATACCGGCCAGACGGACGTGCGGCGACGGTCTATGACCGGCTCTACGGCGAGGATATGCGCCTGCACGGGCGGTTTGGGCGCAGCGGGGAT
>CALVNS010000042.1 GCA_944349855.1 uncultured Eubacteriales bacterium
GCCCGCAAAGGCGCAGCCCGCTGCGCCGGGGTTGAGCAGCAGCACGCCCATCTCATACTGGCAGCAGCGCGCGTGCGTGTGCCCAAACAGCGCCACATCCGCCTCCCGCTCGCGCGCGGCGTACGTCAGGTGCAGCAGCCCGCTCTTCACGCGCCGCAGATGCCCGTGCGTCAGGAAGATGCGCTTGCCGCCCAGGTCGAGCGTCAGCTCGTCGGGCAGGGGCGAGGCGAGGTCGTTGTTGCCGCGCACCGCGTAAAAGGCGGTGGGCGCGCCGCGCTGCTCGAGCCGCTCCTGCAGGTACGCGCCGTCCGAGGCGATGTCGCCCAGGAAGCACAGCGCATCCAGCGCGCCCATGGCCGCAAGCAGTCCGTCCAGGGATTGGCGATCGCCGTGGCTGTCGCTCAAGACGCCGATGCGCACGCTCATTCCTCCCCTTCCAGCGCCGCCAGCACCGCCTCGATGCCCCGGCGGCGGTGGCTGATGCGGTTCTTGTCCTCTGCGCTGATCTGCGCGAATGTCTCGCCCGTCTCGCACAGGAAGAGCGGATCGTATCCGAACCCGCCCGTGCCGCGCGGGGCCTGCAGCACCTCGCCCTCGCACGTCCCGCGGCGCACGAGCGTCTCCCGTCCGGGCCGGGCCAGCGCGATGGCCGCGACGTAGCGCGCCGTGCGCGGCGCGGGCACGCCCTGCAGGTTCTCCAGCAGCAGGCGGTTGTTGGCCTCGTCGTCCCCGTGGCGCCCGCAGTAGCGCGCGCTGTAGACGCCCGGCGCGCCGCCCAGCGCGTCCACCTCCAGGCCCGAGTCGTCCGCAATGGCCGCGCAGCCGGTGCGGCGCATCACATACTCCGCCTTGATCGCGGCGTTTTCCTCGAACGTCTCGCCCGTCTCCTCGATCTCGTCCTCCACGCCGGCCTCCCGCATGGACACGACGTCGTAGCGCCCGCCCAGAATCTCGCGAAACTCGCGCAGCTTGTTTGCATTGCCCGTGGCCACGACGAGCGCCTCCCGCTCGCCGATCCGGCCGGCCGCCTCGCCCAGCGCCTCGCGCTGCGCGCGCATCAGCGCGCGGTTGCCCTGCTCGGCCAGCGCGAGCAGCGCGTCCAGCTCCTCGCGCGAGAACGAGCGGCCCTCGCCCGTCCCCTGCACCTCGATGAAACGACCGGCGTCGTCCATCACGACGTTCATGTCCACCTGCGCGCGGCTGTCCTCTGCATAGCACAGGTCCAGCAGCGGCTCGCCGTCCACGATGCCGCAGCTGACCGCGGACACCTGATGCGTGACGGGCGAGCGCAGGAGCTTACCCGCGCGCACCAGCCCGTCCACCGCCAGCACGAGCGCCACAAAGCTGCCCGTGATCGAGGCCGTACGCGTGCCGCCGTCGGCCTCCAGCACGTCGCAGTCGAGCGTGACGGTGCGCTCGCCCAGGCGGTGCAGGTCGACCGCCTGGCGCAGCGAGCGCCCGATCAGCCGCTGGATCTCCACGCTGCGCCCGTCCTTCTTGATGCCGTCGCGCGCCTTGCGCTGGCCCGTGGATGCGGGCAGCATCGCGTATTCGGCCGTCAGCCAGCCCTGGCCCTTCCCCTTGAGGAAGGGCGGAACGCCCTCCTGCACGGACGCCGTGCAGATGACGCGCGTGCCGCCGCACTCCACCAGGCAGGAGCCCGCCGCCTTGCGCACAAAGCCGGGCGTGATGCGCACCTCGCGCAGCGCGTCCGCGTTTCGCCCGTCGATTCTCTCGTACATGTACCCGTCTCCTTTGCGTGATCTGGCGCCGTAGCGCCGTCCTCTCCCCATTGTAGCATTCCCGGCGGCGCGCGTAAAGCCGCAATGTCCCGGAAATTTCCCGCGCCCGTCCAAACGGACGCGCCCGCGGCGAAACGGTCCGGACCGTCCCATCGCGGGCGCGCGCGCCGCATGCCGGTTCACTCGACCTGCATGACCTCCGGGAACTGCTCGACGACCTCGGCGGCGACGTTGGCGAACGTCGGCTGGTCCTTCTGGCCTGTGGGCAGCTCATAGGGCTCGCCCTCGACCTGGACCTGCACGCGCTGCACGCCAGGGAACTGGCGGCAGGTCATGACCAGCGCGCGCATGGACTGCACGCCGCCGTCGGACTGTTCGCTGATCTTGACGAACTCCTCCGTGAAGTTGACCGTCGCGACGCCGTCCTTGATCGTGACGCCCAGCAGCGCCGCGTCGGAGGGCGCCGCCTCCTGCAGGCCGCTGTCGTCTCGCGGGCCCTTGAGCCACTCGAGCATGGCGGTGGCGACGTCCTCGTCCGAGTAGACGGTGCGCGTCACCGGCACGAGCAGCCGTCCGCTGTCGGAGGGGAAATAGAGCTGCACCTGATTGGCGCCGGCGAACGTCTCCACCGTCTCCACGCGCTCCAGGTTCAGGCCCTCGCGCTGCATGCGCCCCTCGATGGGCGTGCCGTGCGGCAGCGTCTTGAGCTGCTGGCCGTCCACGAGGAACTCCACGTCGCTGACGGTGGGGAATTCCGTCAGCGCCCAGACCACCGCGCTGACCATGTTGCTCTCCTGCTCGGCCGTCTGGTTGTTGAGCGCCTCCGCGCTCAGATCCACGCGCGCGTGCCCGCCGGAGATGTCCAGGTCAAACGTCGTTCCCTCGGGCACGACGGTGAGCAGCCCCAGCCGCGCGGCCTCCATGTCGTTCTTGGCGTTGGCGACCATCAGCGAAAGCGTGGCTTTGGCGATGCCCTCCTGCTGCTCGACCTCGCGCTGCACGGGCACGAGATAGCCGTCGCCGTCCTGATAGTACACGACCGTCGACTGGGTCGGCGTCTCGACCGTGGTCGCGGTCTGCTCCGCGGGGATCTGGTCATACGGTTCCTCGTACATCTCCGTGGGGCCCCCGCCCCGCACCGCCAGCAGCACGACAAATGCCGCCGAGCAGGTGATCAGGATGCGTTCAACGTCCATGCGCCGGAGCTTGAACTTGAACTTGGGCATTTTGATTTTCACGACCGAATCACTCCTTGCCAGTCTGTTCCGATGGGAGCATATTCCCCGGCGTGCGGCGCTATGAGTCCAAAGCGCACGTCCGGCGCATCTTTGCGCGCTTCGGCCAGGCTTTTCTTTGCGCAATGGCCGCAACTTTGGTATAATGGATGCCATCACGAGAATTCGGAGGACCTGCCCTATGCCATTTGACGGCGTGACGCTGGGCTTCGTGGCCCGGCAGCTGAAAGAGAAACTCGTCGGCGGGCGCGTGGACCGCGTGTCCCAGCCCGAGCGCGACGAAATCCACCTGTTGATCCGCTCGCAGGGCGAAAACCTGCGGCTGCTGCTGTGCGCGGGCGCAAACGCCGCGCGCGTGCACCTCACCGAGCACGCCAAGCAAAACCCCATGGAGCCCCCGATGCTGTGCATGCTCATGCGCAAGTACCTGCAGGGCGGGCGCGTGATGGACGTGCGCCGCATCGGCGGAGACCGCATCCTGGAGATCGACATCGAGGCCCTGGACGAGCTGGGCGAGGCGCGCACGCGCACGCTCGTAGCGGAGATCATGGGCCGCCATTCCAACATCATCCTGCGCGGGGCGGACGGGCGCATCATTGACGCCGTGCGCCACGTCGACGCGGACATCAGCCGCGTGCGCGAGGTGCTGCCGGGCCTGCCCTACGCCTACCCGCCCAGCCAGGGCAAGCTCGACCCCGACACGGCGGACGCACAGGCGCTTTTGCAGATGCTGCAAAGCGCCGGCGGCAAGCTGTCCAAGGCGCTGCAGGGCGGCATCGCGGGCCTGTCGCCGCAGGCCGCGCGCGAGCTGGCCTTTCGCCTGACGGGCCAGCATGACGCGCACCTGGACGCGCTGAACGTTCCGGAGACGGCGCAGCGGCTGCGCGCGCTGCTGGACGGCCTGTATGATTTGCAGCCGCCGGTGCTGATGGTGGGCGAGGACGGCGAGGCCACGGACGTGTTCCCCTATCCGCAGCTGAGCCTCACCGGTATGCCCATGCGCGAGGTGCCGGAGGGCATCTCCCACGCGCTGGACCTGTTCTATGCCGGGCGCGACCGGCGCGAGCGCATGCAGCAGCGCTCCGCCTCGCTGCACCGCACGCTCAAGACGCACATCGAGCGGTGCGAAAAAAAGCTGGCCATCCAGCTGGAAGAGCTGGAGAACAGCCGGCGCATGGACGAATACCGCATAAACGGCGAGCTGATCCAGGCCAACCTGTACCGGCTCGAAAAGGGCATGCAGGAGGCCGTCGTGGAGGACTTCTATCAGGCGGACTGCCCCACCGTGCGCATCCCGATGGACCTCAAACTCACGCCGGTGCAAAACGCCCAGCGCTACTTCAAGCTCTACCAGAAGGCCCGCTCCGCGCGTGAGATGGCCGCGCAACAAAAGGAAAAGACGGAGCAGGAGCTGCGCTATCTGGAGGAGCAGCTGGACGACCTGCGCAAGTGCACCCAGCCCGAGGAGCTCTCCGAGATCCGCGCGATGCTGGAGCGCTCCGGCCACGTGCGCAAGGTGCAAAGCCGCGTCAAGCAGCGCAAGGCGCAGCCCTCGCAGCCCTTCCACTACCGGGCCACGGACGGCACGGACATCCTCGTGGGCAAGAACAGCGTGCAAAACGACCGGCTGACCGGCGAGGCGCGCGGCGACGAGACCTGGATGCACGCCAAGAACATGCCCGGCTCGCACGTCATCATCTGCTCTACAAAGGTCAGCGAACAGACGCTGCTGGAGGCCGCGAACCTGGCGGCCTACTACAGCAAGGGCCAGCAGTCCGCCCAGGTGCCCATCGACTATACGCTGCGCCGCTACGTCAAAAAGCCCGGCGGCGCGCCCGCGGGCTTCGTGATCTACACCAACCAGCGCACGCTCTACGTCACGCCGGACGAGCATGCCATCAAACGCATGACGCTCGTGAGCGGCTGAAGATGAAAGGGCGCTCCCCGTGCACAGGGGAGCGCCCTTTTCGGATTGTCTTCCTTTCGCATCCGTCCACCAGCTCAGGCGTTCTCGCACCGGATCTGGCAGACGGCCATTGCCTCCAGCGCGCGGCGATGGTTTTCGACCGTCGTGCCGGCGCAGCAGGCCGCATCCACGACGATCTCCGCCTCCGGCAACGCCGCCTTGAGCAGCATCGCGTTGGACAGCACGCAGATATCCGTGCATACGCCCACGAGCTCCACGCGGTCATATCCGGCCCGCGCTGCGTCCTGCATGAGCTCGACGCTGCCGAATGCCGGCTTCTCGTATCGCCTGCCCGGAATGCCCTCCAGCGCGTCCACGAGCCGCCATCCGTCCGTCCCCCGGATGCAGTGCGCGACCGGCAGGTTGCGCCCCTCCTGCGTGCGCAGGTAGTCCGGCCCGTGCGTGTCCAGCGTGAAGACCACGTCCTCGCCGCGCGCCACGCCCGCGCGCGCCCGCGCCGCCACGCGCTCCACGATCGCCTGCGCCTGCGGCGTGCCCAGCGCATCCGTCACAAAATCCCTCTGCATGTCCACGACCACCAACAGCGACTTCATGTGCATCCCATCCTTTCAAATGTCCCGAAACAACACGTAATCCCGCACCTCGCGGCAAAATCCGGCCTCCTCCAGCGCCTCCCTCGCCTGGGGCGGATACGTCCGCAAGCACAGGCGGCGCAGGCCCGGAAAGATGCGCCTGCGCGCAAAGTCCCGCGCGAGCGCGCGCATCGCGTCCGAGGTCTCCGCCTCCGGCATCAGGCGCAGCTGTTCGCCCTGCCGCTCCAGGATCGCCTCCACCCGCCCCGCGCGCAGGCACACCGCCGTGCCCGGCACGCACGTGAACTGCGCGTCCGGTTCATGCGGCAGAATGCGCCCCCACGGCTGGTCCGGATCGGCCGCATTCAGCCAGAGCGGCTCCCCATCCGGCGACTCGAGCGCTGAGACGGCGACGGCATAGTCGCCTTCGCGGATGAACTGCGCGCCCGACAGCCCGCGCACAAAATACCCGCGCCGCACGCGTCCGGTATATTCCCACACGCGCAACAGCTCCAGCGCCTCGCCCCATGGGATGTCCTCCGCCGTCTCGCGGCACAGCAGCACGCGCCGGTCGAACGCGCGCTCGAGGCGCTCCTCCATCGTCTGCTCTCGCAGTGGTCGCACGGCCTCCCATCGTCCCGCCTGCTGGGCGGTGGCGCGCGCCTTCGCGCGGCGCTTGACGCTGCGCGCGCCGCCTTCGTTTTCGGCGCGCCACTCCCGCAGCGGCGCAAAGCTGTCCGCATGCACGAGCCCTCGCAGCGCCAGCGACGTGAGCGCGTCCAGCGGGCGCACGCCGTCCGGCAGCGGCGCAAGCGCCTGCGCAAACAGCGCCCCACGGCGCAGCAGCGCATCGTACGCCGCCGCCTCTGCCGGCGTCAGATCGTCCGGCGCGGCCTGCTGCGCGCCCCAGTCGACATCCGCGGTCGCGCGCAGGCAGATTTCAGGACGCTCGCCCGGGATCACCTGCCAGAAGACCTCGCCCTGCGCCAGCGCCGCGTCGAGCAGGCCCGGACGGTATCCCCCCGCGCGCGCAGGCAGCGCCACATCCTCCAGCAGCCGCAGCGGCATGCGCACGCCGACGAGTCCGCGCAGCGCGGCGGACACCTGGTCGGCCGGCGATCCCGCCGTACGCAGCCGGGCTGTCAACAGCGCCGCATAGCGCTCCGGCGGGAACGTCTGCGCCTGCGCGCGGCGGGCGTGCACGGTCTCCCGCTGCGCGCGCGCATAGACGTCCGCGTGGTAATACCATCCGTCGCGCATGACGGCCACGCCGGACGCTGCCAGCGCCGCCAGCAGCGCGTCGCAGTCCTCCTCGGGCCATATGTAGCGCGCGCAAAGACTCTGTGCATTCTGCGCGCCGCGGTAGCGCAGGCAGCGGCGCGCGATGCGCAACCGCTCTTCCCAGGCGCCCGTGGCGGCGGCCTCATACAGCGCACGCTGCTCCGCACAGATCCACAGCCCCGGCTCGACGTACAGTGCGCGTCCGGCCCGCGCAAGCGATTCCAGCCAGGCCACCGGCGCGTCGGTTTCCCCAGCGATCAGGTCGCCCTCGGCCATGAGCAGCGCATGCAGCTGCTCCGCGTCGTCCGGCTCTCGCCTGCGCCTGGCTGCGCGCTCCAGCGCCTCTCCGCTGGGCGCGACGAGCGACTCCTGCGCGCGCAACGCCTCCTGCACGGCCTGATGCGCAGCGGACGGGATCGGCGCATAGTCGTACATCATCGTCGCTTCGACCTGGCGGCGCAGCGGCAGCGCCATCGGCGAGGGCGCGTCCGCGTGCAGTTCCCGCACTACGATGCGGCCTTCACGCACGCCGCGCAGCACCTCCTGCAAAGCCCGGATGTCCAGGACGTCCTCCATGCACTCGCGAAGCGCCTCCTGCATCAGCGGATGGTCTTCTCGCCGCACCGCCAGTGAAAGCGCCTCCGCCCCGCGCAGGCGCTGCACCCACAGCGGCTGCCGGCCGCCGCGCCGTACGCCCATCATCAGCGCGCGCCCCGCCGCATAGCGAAAGACCATTGAAAAGAGCGGCGTGCCCGGAAGCAGTGCGCGCAGCGTCTGCGGCGCTTCCTGCGGCGAGAGCGCCTGGAACAGCCCGTCGGGCAGGTTGCGTGTGCCCATCACATAGAGCAGCACGCCGTCGTCGTCCTCGAAGGCGCGCACATCCAGACCCATCCGCACGCGCGCCTCGTTCGCCAGCAACAGCGAGAGCGCGGCGTTCACCCGGCGTCCGAAGACCGAATGCACCATCAGCTGCCGCTCGCCCGCCTCGTCCGAAAAGTGTTCGCACACGATGACGCGGTCGCTGGGCAGACATCCGGTCGCCTCCAGCTGCCGCGCCACATGGCGGGCGGCGTTCTGCGCGGCGTCCTCATCCATGTGCAGGCTGCGCAGCGCCGCCTCCAGCCGACCCGCATGCGCCTCTTCCTCCAGCGCGCGCAGCGTCTGGCCAAAGCGCAGGCCGATCTCGTAGTCGCGCCCCTGCCCGTCCCCTCGCCAGAAGGGCGACTGCGCGCCCTGCGCGCTCGCGGGCGTCACGACCACGCGGTCACGCCGGATCTCCGCAATGCGCCACGCAAACGCGCCCAGCAGGAACTTGTCGCCGACGCGCGCCTCGAAGACGAACTCCTCGTCCAGCTCGCCCAGGCGCGTGCCGTCCGCGAGCGTCACGGGAAACCAGCCGCGGTCGGGAATCGTCCCACCGGCGGAGACGGCGAGCATGCGCGTATAGGCGTCCCCGCTGACCGTGCCGTGCAGCCGGTCGTACAGCAGGCGCGGCCGCACAGGCTCGTCCTGCTCGTGTTCAAAGTCGCCGGCCAGCATGCGCAGCAGCGCCTCCACCTGCTCGCGCGTGATCTGCGCAAAGGCATACGCGCCCCGCGCGATGCGCACAGCGTCATCCACCGTGTATGTGCGCGCCGCGGCCATGGACACCAGATGCTGTGCGAGCACGTCCAGGCACCCGCGCGGCGGCCGCGCCGGCTCGATCGCTCCCGCCATGGCGGCGTCGGCCAGCAGACCGCAGCTGAGCGTCTCTGCGGCGGTGCGCGGATAGACGCACATCACGCTCACGCGGTCGGGCCGGTGCCCTGCGCGTCCCATGCGCTGCAGCGCGCTGGACACTCGAACGGGACATCCGACCTGCACGACCCTGTCCACCTCGCCCACGTCGATGCCCAGCTCCATGGAGGAGGTCGCGCACAGCAGACGCAACTTCCCCTCGCGCAGCTGTTGCTCGGCCTCCAGCCGCTGCTCCTTGGACACGCAACCGTGATGTGTGCGCGCAAAGCCCTCGCCCATCAGCTCATTCACGCCGTGCGCAAGCCGCTCCGCCTGTGCGCGTCCATCCAAAAAGGCGATCACTGTACGCGTGCCCTGACAGGCTTCCGCCACGCATCGTGCGATTTCAGGCCAGATCGTGCCCTCCGGCAGCGCGCGCATATCGCGCAGTGGACTGACGATCCGAATGTCGGCCTCCTTGCGCATGGGCGGCGCGATGATCCGCGCGCCGGGCCCCAGGAAATCCGCGGCTCTTTGCAGCGGGCGCACGGTGGCCGAAAGCCCGATGCGCTGCAGCGGCCTGCCGCACAGGTCGTCCAGGCGGGAAAGGGAGAGCATGAGGTGCGCCCCGCGCTTGGTGTCGATCATCGCGTGCAGCTCGTCGACGATGACGGCCCGGGCCGTGGAGAGCATGCGCCGCCCGCTCCCAGACGTCAGCAGCAGGTAGAGCGATTCGGGCGTCGTGATGAGGATATGCGGCGGCTTTCTGCACATGCGAGCGCGTTCGCTCTGCGGCGTATCGCCCGTGCGCACGGCCACCCGCACACACTGCGCGCCCTCGATGCCCTCGATGGGACGGCGCAGGTTTTCGCGGATGTCATTGCCCAGCGCCTTGAGCGGGGAGATGTACACGACGCGCAGCGCATCCTCTGGGGCCTCCTCTCGCGCGATGGCGTCGACGAACCACAGGAACGCGCACAGCGTCTTGCCCGTACCCGTTGGCGCGCTGATCAGCGCATGCGCGCCGGACGCGACGGCCGGCCAGCCTTCGCGCTGCACGGCCGTGGGCGTGCCGACGGTACGCTCAAACCACGCGGCGGTCTGCGGCGAAAAGAGCCTCAGGGCCTCGTCCATGCGCCATCCCTCCATGCCTCTATTGTAGCACGGGAATGGATGTTTGTCATGCACGCCGCAAAAAATCCCCCGGAGACTGTCTCCGGGGGATTGCCCGCCTATCTGCGGCAGGAGTTGCAGCCGCAGTTGCAGTTCGTATTGCAGTTGTTTCCGCCGATCGTCGTGCAGCCGCAGTTGCAGCCGGTCTGCACGGTGCTGTCGTCGCACAGCGCAGGCGGGAAGAGCGGCAGGCTGAAAAATTCATCGCAGACATTATCCGCGAACTCTTCGCACGGCGGGACGGTGCAGAAGCCGTAAGAGGGCACAAGAATTTCGACCTTAGCCAACACCTTGAGGATGACGGTGACGCACACCGTCAGGCGGAAGACGTTGTTGCCGCGGTAGGTGCCGGACACGCAGATGGCGCTGACCATCGACTCGAGCGTATAGGGCACGATGGACTCGTCGGGAATGGACAGCAGGACGTCCTTGTTCACCGTCACCACGCCGCGTCCGATGTACTCGCGACAATTCGCGTCCGTGAACAGGATGTCGATCGGCACGTCGATCTTGCAGCGCACACGCGCGAAGCAGGGCCGGTCGCACAGGCGGTCGATCGTCAGGTCGCGGATGGTGCCCTCGGTGGACGTCGAGCGGCAGCTTTCAAATGCGATGGGCATGACCGGCTGCGTGTTTTCGTTCGTATCGTTCGTGCCGCACCCGCACGAGGGCACCAGGCCGTAGCTGACGAGCGTCACGTCCACGTCGTCGATCTGCTCCTGCTGCAGGCAGGAATCGTACACGCGCTGCACCTGAATACAGATCTTTTCGTTCAGGCCGTTGAGCACATCATTCCCGACGATGCCGGGACATCCGGCGGTGTTGCCGTTCTTGTAGGAGTAAAAACTCATGCTCGTTTGCGCCTCCTCGTCTTTGTCTATGAGGTGCTCCCTCACGCTATCATCGTATGCGGCGCGCGCAAAGGGGTGCAGACGCAAAAAGCGGACGGGACAAGACGTCCCGTCCGCTCAGGCGCGGCTACAGCGAAAAGCTGTAGCCGCGGCCGAAGATGAAATAGTTGATCGAAAGGCTGGGCGCTCGCGAGGCGGCGGTCTGCTCATCCAGGCGACAGAGCACCGTCGCGCGAAGCTCTGCGCTGTGCAGCCCCGCCACCTGCTGCGCATCGCCGGTGAACAGCTGCGTCACATCGCCCTCCTGGGGCTGTACGACCAGCTCGATCCACTCCGCGCGCAGGAGGTTGAAGTTGCGCACGGGCACGGTGTAGGTGACGAACACGTAGTCCGCGATGTCGCCGATGGATTCGCTCGTAAACACGCGGCCCGTCAGGGCGTTGTTTTCCATGTCCACGCGCAGCTGCTCAAAGAGCGCCTCGTTTTGCGCCGCGGGCGTGACCGCCACCTGTACCTCGCCCGCCATGAGCCGCATCGTCGCCAGCTCATAGCCGGCCACCAGCAGCGCCACAGCTGTCACGGCGATCAACACCCAAGCCAAAATCCGCATCCGTCCTTCATCCTTCCCAGCCGCAGCGATGCCCGGCGTCAGTCGTTCTGTTCAAGAATGCTGCTCATTTCCTCGATCATCTCCGCATCCTTGAGGCGGAACTTGAATTCCACGCGGCGGGATGCCTCCATGTTAACCGTGCCGTCCTCGTTGTAGACCGGATCGACCCAGGAGCGTCCGTTTGCCGTTACGATGGAGCGCAGCTGCTCCTTTTCCTGCGCGGTCAGGCCATAGAATTCGTCCGAAAGGAAGTAGGACACGACCGACAGCGCGCGCTGCTGCGACAGGTTCAGGTTGCTCAGGTAATCGCCGCTCATGTCCGCGTGTCCCTCGATGATGATCTCGGCCACGTAGTCCTGGTTCTCCTCGGAGAGCAGCGTATGCACGTAGACGGGCAAAAAGCTGTCCAGCAGCGCCTTTCCTGAATCCTTGAGGTCTGAACTGTTGTAGTCAAAGAGCACGGAGCTGGTAAATGTGATCGCGCCGGTCTGCCGGTCCACGACGGTGTCAAGGTTGGCGCTGCGCATCTCATCGCGCAGGTCCTCGATGATGCGCGAGCGCACGCCGATCAGGTTGTCGATTTGCGCCTGCTGCTCGTCCAGGCGCAGCTGCTGGGCGTCCAGGTTCTGCTGGGCCAAGGCGATCTGCAGGCGTGCCTCCTCCAGCTCTACGCTCTGCGCGTCAAACGCGGTCTCGCGCTCCTCCAGCTGCGCCGCCGTCAGCGCCAGCAGCGCCGCCTGCTCATCCAGCTGCGTCTGCTGATCCTCCAGCAGCTGAGATGAGGTCGCCAGCAGCGCCTCCTTGTCCTTGAGTTCCGCCTCCTGGTCCAGCAGGAGGCTCTGCTGCGAGGCCAACTGCGCTGCCTGCGTCTCCAGCTCGGCGGTCTTCTTCTCCTGCAGGTCGACCAGTTGATAGATGCTGAAGAACAGGATCAGCGCAAACACGAACAGCATGCTCGCCATCAGGTCGGAATACGAGATCCAAAACGAGCTCGCATCGCCCCGGGCCCTTCTGCCATGGTGCGCGCGCATCAGCTTACCTCCCTCTTGGTCTCCTCACGGGAGGCATCCTCTGCGGCCTGGGCCATGCGTTCCAGCGAGCGCTGCAGCTGCTGCAGGGCGCCCACGAACTGATCGACCTGCGCGCTGTACTTGCGCGCGCTTCCCGCCAGCAGCGCGGGTAGCGCGTCCGTCGTCTGACGAATGCCGGCCAGCGTCGTGCCAAGCTGCCGGGTCGTCGTGGTCACGTTCTCATCCAGCAGCGCCAATCCCTTGCTCAAGCCCTCCTCCAGTTGCTCGCAGAAGGAGAGGTATGCGCTGTTGAGCAGCGCCGCGCTGTCCTTGACCGACGCGCTCACGCGCTCCAGTTCCTTGGCCGTGGTCAGGCTCTGCGTCTGCGCGCTGGCGAGGAACTTGTCCGTCCAGGCGACATACTGCTGCTGACCCTGCTGCACCGCCGCCTGATATTCCTGCAGCTTGGCCAGGTAACGCGTCTGCTGCGCGGCGGTCTGCGCCACCTTTTCCAGCGAATTGGCCAGCGAGTCCTCGGCCTCCCGCGTCATGCGCGAGAGCGAGGCCTGCGCCTCTTCGATCATGCGCGCGCAGCGCGCGGCGCTCTCCTGCACGTTTTGCTTGTTGAGCGACATGTCCGCAGTATAGGCCTGGAATTGCTCCAGCACCGACTGGGAGAGCGCGTGCATGTTGACCACGTCCTGCGTCATGGTGGCGATGGCCTCGGCCGCCCCCTTCATGTCCTCCTGCGTGGCGCGATTGGAGGCGGCCATTTCGTCCAGCTTGTCCGCCAGGTTTTGCAGCCTGCCGCCCATCGCCGCATCCATGCGCTCCACGAAGCGCGCCGCCACGCGGTCGATGCCCTCGACCTGCTCGCGCGTGGCCGCGACGATGAAGTTGTCCATCGAGCGTTGCACGGGCAGCAGCGCGCGCAGGATGCTCTGCTCGATCTGCGTGACCAGGCGCGCGGAGACCTCTTCGACCGCGGTGCGCAGGTAGGCGGTCTGCTCCTGCTGCATGGCGATCAGCTGCGTGCGGTCGTCCACGGGCTTGGGCATGCCGTACTGCTGGAACGCATCGATGAAGTGCGAGAGCGCGCGCTGGGCCTTGCCGGTATTATAGCGGTTCAGGAAATTGAACGTCAGCGATGCGATGACGCCGAAGATCGACGTCAGAAACGCGGTGCTCATGCCGCCGATCAGCTGATCGATGGCGGAGAGCATCGTCGCCGTGTCGTCCGTGAGCGCCAGGCCCGACAGGCCCGTCACCAGGCCCAGGAACGTGCCCAGGATGCCCAGGGAGACCATCACGCCCGGGATCATCTCGGCCAGCTGCAGGTTGCTCGCCTCGTCGATGGCCGTGTCTTCGTTGATGTAGTCCTCCACATCGCACGAGCCGCCGTGCGCGTCGCGCGTCTGCGCGTTTTGCAGGAAGCGCATCCAGTCGTCCTGCAGGCTACGGCCCAGAAAGTCCAGGCTGTTCCAGGAGGGGACGTCCACGCCGCGCTTGCCCTCGTCGATCAGGCGGCGCGCCGCCCGGCGCAGGGCGGAGGCGTTGCGCGAGAGCGGCACGAAGCACTTGAATGACGCGACGATGAAGATGAGCACGATCGCCGCATAGATGGCGAACGCGGCCAGGTTTTCCAGGATGCTTTTGAGGAGTTGTTCGGTCATGCCGTCGCACCTGCCGTTTCATACTGAGCTGATTTTCAGATGGGGATGGATGCATGGACGTTTCCATGCATTGTACCCTTCATTGTACCCTATTTTAGCCCGTCTGTAAATGCCCGCACACATGCGGCGTAGAATACGGCTAAAAAGTTCATCTCGTATAGAGACGAATTCTAGCCAAAGCGTCTTCCCGTTTTGTCCGCAGTTTTCCTAAAATTTTTTGAACGCCCCGATTGAGCCGGAAAAGCCCTTGCCCTTTGAGCGGAAATCGTATACAATTCTATATGTTTGCGACTCAAATAAACATTATAGAGTGGTATTATTTCGAATTCAAAGAAGACAGGAGATTCCATCCATGCCCAAAAGACGCGTCATTGATCCGCTGATGATCGACAAGCTCGCGCAGAACATGTTTCATGCGCTTCCACTCCTGAAAAAGCGCCTGCTCCATATGGATCTTGTCCAATCCGAGCACGGCATTCCCCTATCGCACGTACAGGTCCTGGCCATGCTGCAGGACGCCGGAACGATGTCCGTCTCCGAGATTTCGCGCCGTCTGGGCATCGCCAAGCCAAACATCACGCCGTTGGTCGACCGTCTGCTGGAGGGCGGCCTGGTCGACCGCCAGCGCGACCAGCACGACCGGCGTGTGGTAAACATCGTAATCCTGCCGGCCGGGTCGGAGAAACTGGCTGCCATTCGCCAGACGATTGCCGGCCAGGTGCAGCGTCAGGTAGAAAACCTGTCCGTCTCCGAGTTCAAGGAGCTCTATGACGCGCTCGAGTCGATCACCCGCATCCTTTCCGAGATCTAGGCGCCCATCTCTATTTTATGCACGCGCGGCCGTCCCATGACGCACGCGCATTTTTGTTTTGCTTTTTGGGCTGCTTTGCGCTATAATGGGGGCAGTGATTGTAGAAATTGTTTCCCCTTGCAATTTCAAAGGAGGTTTTGTTCATGAAACTTTGTGTCCTGACGGTCCCCCTTTACGGTATGAGCCTCGACGCGGCGTGCAAATATCTGGCCGACTCCGGCGTGCAGGCGCTGGAAATCGGCTGCGGCGGCTCGCCCGGACGCGGCCACTGCGATCCCGACGTGCTGCTGCACGACGACGCGAAGCTCAAGGAATTCTCCGACACCATCAAGCGCCACGGCCTTGAGCTGGCGGCGCTCAGCTGCCATGGCAACGGCGTGCATCCCAACCCCGAGATCGCGGCGCGCGACCATCAGGATTTTGTCAACGCCTGTCTGCTGGCCGAAAAGCTCGGCGTGAAGACGATCGTCACCTTCTCCGGCTGCCCCGGCGGCTCGCCCGAGGACAAGACGCCCAACTGGGTCACCTGCCCCTGGCCGACCGACTTTGCCGACGCGCTCAAGTACCAGTGGGAAGTGCTGATCGACTATTGGAAGAAGGCCTCGGCGTTCGCCATGGAGCACGGCGTGGAGCGCATTGCCCTGGAGATGCACCCGGGCTTCTGCGTCTACAATCCTGAGACGATGCTGCGCCTGCGCGAGGCCGTCGGCCCGATCATGGGCGCGAACTTCGACCCCAGCCACCTGTTCTGGCAGGGCTGCGATCCGATCGAGAGCATCCGCAAGCTCGGCGAGGCGGGCGCGATCTACCACTTCCACGCCAAGGACACCAAGATCGACGCGGCGAACACCGCCGTCAACGGCGTGCTGGACAACAAGCACTACGGCGACGTGCTGCACCGCTCGTGGATCTTCCGCTCCGTCGGCTACGGTCACGACTACCAGCTGTGGAAGGACATCATCTCCATGCTGCTCAAGGTTGGCTATGACGGCCCGGTCTCCATCGAGCACGAGGACGCGCTCATGAGCGTCAACGAGGGCCTGCAGAAGGCGATCTCCCTGCTCAAGGAGGTCATGGTCTTCGAGGACAAGGCCGAAATGTGGTGGGCCTAATCCCCCAACCTTGCTTTTTCTTCCTGAATCGGCTATAATGCAGGCGGGCATGTTTGGCATGCCCGCCTGCGTTTATGCGCAAGCTATTTCAAAAAGAAACCGGAGGATACATCATGGCAAGACTATTCGGAACAGACGGCGTGCGCGGTGTGGCCAACGCGGAGCTGACCTGTGAGCTGGCCTTCAAGCTGGGCCAGGCAGGCGCTGCCGTGCTCGCATCCAACGTGCGCCGTCCGACGATCCTGGTCGGACGCGATACCCGTATTTCCGGCGAAATGCTCGAATCCGCGCTCGTGGCGGGCATCTGTTCCGTCGGCGCGCGCGCCGTGCTGCTGGGCGTGCTGCCCACGCCCGGCATCGCCTACCTAACGCGCTTCTACGAGGCGGACGCCGGCGTGGTCATCTCCGCGTCGCACAACACGGTCGAGTACAACGGCATCAAGTTCTTCGACCGCAGCGGCTGCAAGCTGCCCGACGCCATTGAGGACCGCATCGAAGACATCATCCAGGGAAATACGCCATTGCCCGAGCTACCCACCGGCGTCAGCGTCGGCCGACCGATCCGCCAGGTCAACGCGCAGCGCCAGTACATTGAGTTTTTGAAGAACACCACCACCGTGCGCTTTGACGGGCTCAATGTCGTGCTCGACTGTGCGCATGGCGCGGCCTCTTCGGTCGCCCCGCGGGCGCTGCGCGAGCTGGGCGCGCAGGTCAACGCGTACTACCACGAGCCGGACGGCACAAACATCAACGAATACTGCGGCTCCACGCACCCCAAGCGCCTGCAGGAGCTCGTCAGCGAGCTGGGTGCGGATGTCGGCCTGGCCTTTGACGGCGACGCCGACCGTCTGATCGCGGTCGACGACCGGGGCCAGATCGTCGACGGCGACAAGATCATGGCCATCTGCGCGACCCATCTGAAGAAGAAGGGCCGTCTGGCCAAGAATACGCTGGTCGGCACAATCATGAGCAACATGGGCCTGGACATCGCCATGAAGGAGAACAAGATCGAGCTGATCAAGACCCGCGTGGGCGACCGCTATGTGCTCGAAGAGATGCTTGCCAACGGCTATAACCTCGGCGGCGAGCAGTCCGGCCACGTGATCTTCCTGGACCACAACACCACGGGCGACGGGATCATCACCGCCATCCAACTGTTGACTGTGATGTCCGAGACGAAGCAGTCGCTCTCGCAGCTGGCCAAGATCATGCACGTGCTGCCCCAATCCCAGCTGGGCGCCAAGGTGCCGGACAGCCGCAAGGAGGAATACAAGGAGGATGCGGAGGTACAGGCTGCCATTGCGCGGCTGGAGCAGAAATACGCCGGCCGCGGCCGCGTGCTCATCCGCCCCTCCGGCACGGAGCCGCTCGTGCGCGTGATGATCGAGGGACCGGATCAGGCCGAGATCGATCAGGACGTATATGAGCTGGCAATGCTCATTCAGAAGAAGTTCGGCTGAGATCAGCGGCCGCGCCAAACCCCCGGGAATGCCGTATTCCCGGGGGTTTTTGTATGCAAGTCTCAGCAAAGCACGAAATTGATCTGGTACATCTGCGTGTCGACGCTCTCCACGCGCACGCGCACCTTCTGGCCAATCCGGTAGCGCACGCCCGTGCGCTCACCGATCAGGCATTGGCTGCGCTCGTCGAATTGGAAGTAGTCCTCGAGCGTGCGAACGTGCACAAGCCCCTCGACGGTGTTATCCAGCGTCGCGAAGAAGCCCCACTCGACGACGCCCGTGACCGTCGCGTCGAATACCTCGCCGATATGCCTGGACATGTAGCGCGCCATCATCATCCGGTCCGCCTCGCGTTCGGCCTCCATGGCGTTGCGTTCGCGTTCGGAGGCCTGCGCGGCCGCGGCCTGCGTGCTTCCGCGCAGCGCCGCCGTGTCCCCGCCCTCGAAGGAGCGCGCCAGCACCCTGTGGGTGAACAGGTCGGGATAGCGCCGGATCGGCGAGGTGAAGTGACAATAGTCCTTGGCCGCCAGCCCGAAGTGCCCCAACGGCCGCGGGTCATACGCGGCCTTTTGCATGCTGCGCAGCAACAGGCTTGCAACCGCCGGATACTCCGGTTTATCCTGCGCCTGGGTCAGCAGGCGCTGCAGCGCCAGCGGCGTCGCGGCCTCGGGCGCGGGCGCGCGCAGACCCAGGATGCCCGCAAACTGTGCGAAAGCGGCCAGTTTATCCGGATCGGGCGCCTCGTGTACGCGGTAGAGGATCGGCAGCTCCCGCTCCCGCGCGTGGCGCGCGACAATTTCATTGGCTGCGAGCATGAAATCCTCGATCATCTTGTGCGCGACGCCGCGCGAGCGTGCCCGCACGTCCGTTGGCTCGCCCGCCGCATCGGTGTCGATCTGCGCCTCCGGCAACTCAAAGTCGATGCTGCCGCGCGCCGTGCGCCGTGCCCGAATCAGCTGCGACAGGTGTGCCATCTCACGCAGGTCTGCTTCGAGCATCGCATAGCGCTCGTTTGCCGCCTCCCCCGTGTCCAGCAGACGGTTGACCTCCTGGAGCAGCTCCTCCGCCGCACCGTTGGGCACCGCCAGCCGCACCCGGGCGGTGCTGCCGGATTCCTCCAGCTGCCTCATCTGAGCGGCCGCGCTCCGCAGAGACCGCCGCTGAGTCCACACCCACCAGCCCAGGCCAGCGCAAAGCAAAAGTAATATGACACACATGACCGCCATTTTGTACGCCCCCTTGAACAGGCCAAGGGCGCGCCCGGAGTGCGGGCGCGCCTTGTCTTTTTATCGGATATCCCGGCGGAAGAACCACAGCAGCCCCACCAGGGTGCTCGCCCCGCCCCACCCCAGGCCGATCCCCCAGCACCAGAGCTGGTACTCCCAGGTGAGCCAGCCGGAGAGATAGGGCGGCATCAGCAGGGTGTAGGGCATCAGGATCGCCTGCAGCAGCGGAGACAGACTCCCGCCGGTAAACAGGCTGGACAGCGCCGCCAGAATGGGCTGCCCCACAA
>CALVNS010000043.1 GCA_944349855.1 uncultured Eubacteriales bacterium
GACACCCGCACGCTTTCCGTCGGCGCACAGCGCGAGAATGTAGCTGTTTCTGCGCTCGCTGAGCATCGACTGCTCGACGACCGTCCCGGGCGTCACGATGCGGATGACGTCGCGCTTGACCAGCCCCTTGCAAAGCGCCGGGTCCTCCAGCTGCTCGCAGATGGCGACCTTGTGCCCCAGCCCGATGAGCCGGTTGATGTACGCCTCCGCCGCATGATAGGGCACGCCGCACATGGGGGCGCGCTCTTTCAGGCCGCAGTCCTTGCCCGTGAGCGTCAGCTCCAGCTCGCGCGATACGGTGATCGCATCGTCGAAGAACATCTCGTAAAAGTCGCCCAGCCGGAAAAAGAGGATCATGCCGGGATAGCGTTCCTTGATGTCCAGATACTGCTGCATCATCGGTGTGACGTTTGCCATGTTATCCTCCGAATATCAGGCCCATACGGGCGGACGCCAGGCTCAGTGGCAGCCGGAGCACCCGTCGCAGCAGCCACTGCAGCCGCCCTCTTCGGTCTCGCCCGACACCATGAACTGCAGCACCTGGTTGACCTGATTCATCATCGCAGAGAACACGCCGCGCGCCTCGCCCATGCGCACGACTGCGTCCATGGCGTTGAGCTTTGCCTGGGCGTCCTTCATCTGCTCGCTGTGATCCGCCAGCGCGGCGTGGTCGGGCACTTCCTTGGCCAGCTCCGCCTCCACGCCCTGCTTGTGCTCCAGGTAGCGCGTCATCTGCTCGGCCACCTCGGGCAGCGCCATGGCCGCATCCTCCATCGCGCGCATGTTCTGAAACTCCGCCGACTCCACGATCGCCTGGCCCAGCGCGCGGGCCTTTTCAAAAACCTCGTTCATTATTGATTGCCTCCCTATTATTTTGTACATCCGGTATGCTCCGGTTTACAGGATCTCGCCTTCGCATATCTCGCCGCGCAGCGTGCTCTCGCCCGCCGAGCCGATGCGCACGGGCACGATCTTACCCACGAGCGAGCCCTCGCCCGGGAAGTTGACCGTGATGCCGTACTCGTCCTTGCCGGCCAGCTGCTGCGCATCGCGCCGGGACGCGCCGTCCACCAGCACGCGATGGACGCTGCCGACCATCGCCTGCAGGCGGCGTCGCGTATTTTCCTTTTGTAGGGCGATGAGCTCCTCGATCCGCCGCGTGGCGGTCGCCTCGTCGATGCGCCCGTCCATGGACGCAGCGCGCGTCCCTTCCCGCGGCGAAAAGATGAACGTGAACGCCGCATCATAGCCGACCTCGCGCACGAGCGAGCAGGTCTGCTGAAAGTCCTCCTCCGTCTCGCCCGGATAGGCGACGATCAGGTCCGTCGTCAGCGCGATATCGGGGATGCGCTCGCGCAGACGGCGCACGCGCTCCAGGTACTGCGCGCGCGTGTAGCGGCGGTTCATCGAGGCCAGTACGCGGTCGCTGCCCGACTGCACGGGCAGGTGCAGCGCATGGCAGATGTGCTTTGCGCCGGCCATGACCTCGATCAGCTCGTCGGACAGGTCCTTGGGATGGCTCGTCATGAAGCGGATGCGGTCGATACCCGTCTCGTCCAGCGCCCGCAGCAGCTGCGGGAACGTCATACCGTCCTGCAGGTCGTTGCCGTAGGAATTGACGTTCTGTCCCAGCAGCATGATCTCGCGCACGCCGTCCGCCTTGAGCGCCCGCGCCTCCTGCAGGATCGCCTCGGCGCTGCGCGAGCGCTCCCGCCCGCGCACATAGGGCACGATGCAGTACGAGCAGAAGTTATTGCAGCCGTACATGATCGTGATGTAGGCGTGCGTGGGGCTCTGGCGGCACACGGGCAGATCTTCGGGGATGTGGCCCTCGTCGTCCTGCACGACCTCCACGACGCGCCGGCGCGTGGTCAGCGCCTGCGCCATGAGCTCCGGAAAGCGGTACAGGTTGTGCGTGCCCAGCGCGATGTCGACAAACGGATACTGGCGCAGCAGCCGCTCGGCCATGCCGGGGCGCTGCACCATGCAGCCGCACACGCCGATCATCCGCTCCGGCCGCTCCTTTTTCAGCTCCTTGAGCCACGTCACATTGCCCAGCGCGCGGCGCTCGGCGTTGTCGCGGATGCAGCAGGTGTTGAACAGCACGAAGTCCGCGTCCTCGCGCCGCTCGACCGGCTCCATGCCCATCTCGCGCAGCATGCCCGCGAGCGTCTCGCTGTCGTGCTCGTTCATCTGGCACCCGTAGGTGACGATACAATACGTCCGGGGCCGGCCCGGCATCTGCGCGATCTCGCGCATCCGTTCGCGCTGGCGTTCGATCTCCTCGCGCGCCACCAGCGCAGGCTGTGTTCTTCTCATTGTTTCATTCCTTCCGATTCAGGCTTGGCAGCGGGACCGCCTCCGCGGGCAGCGCCTCGCCCGTGCAAAGCGCCGTCAACGCAAACGTTCCCGGCCGCATCTGCGCGTCCGCGAGCGCGTAGACTGTACAGCCCGCCGGCGCGTGCAGGTCGCGCAGCGCCTTCTCCGCAGCCGGGTGCAGGCGCACCAGCAGCGCCGCCTCGCTGCCGCCGGCCGCCCGCCGCCTTACCTGCAGCAGCGCGCGGCGCGCGGTCTCCTCCGCGCTGAGCACGCGCCCGCTGCCGCCGCACGCGGGGCATGGGCGCTCCAGCTGCTCACGCAGCGGACTGGACAGGCGCTTGCGCGTCAGCTCCACGAGCCCCAGCGGGGTCATATCCACAATATGGACCTTCGCGCGGTCGGCCGCAGTCGCCTCGCGCAGGGCCTCCAGCAGGGCCGCATTGTGCGCTTCATCCTTCATGTCGATGAAGTCGATAACGACGATGCCGCCGATGTCGCGCAGGCGCAGCTGCCGGGCTGCCTCGCGCGCGGCCTCGAGATTGACCCTGAGCGCGGTCTCTTCCAGGTCCGACCGGCCCGTACACTTGCCGGAGTTGACGTCGATGACCGTCAGCGCCTCGCAGCAGTCGATCACCAGATAGCCGCCGCAGTCGAGCCAGACGTGCCGCTCCAGCGCACGCTCCAGCTTTTGCTCGATGCCCGCCAGGTCAAACAGCGGCATGCCGTCCGCCACGCGCTGCACGACGCCCTCGGGCACCCACGCGGGCAGCGCCTGCGCCGCGCCCTGCACGCACACGCGGACCGTCTGTGGCGTGAGCAGGTCCCGCAGCATGCGCGAAAAGAGGCCCTCTTCCTGCCAGACGAGGCCCGGCGCGCCGCGCATGGCGAAGCCGCGCTCGATCTCCCGCCAGCGCTGCGCGAGCAGGCACGCCTCCTCTTCAATCTCCCGCGCATCCGCCTGCGCCGCCTGCGTGCGCAGCACCAGCGTGCAGCCCTCGGGGCATGCGTCGCGGCACAATTCCAACAACCGCGCGCGCTCCGCCTCGGGCAGCTTGCGCGACACGCGCACGCCCGCTTCGCCGGGGCTGAGCACGCACAATCGCCCGGGCAGCGCGATGCGTCGCGTCAGGCGCAGGCCCTTCGTGCCGCCGGGCGGATCGGCCTCCACCTGCACGAGCAGCTCGTCGCCCACGCGCACCTCGCCCGCATGCACGGGCAGGAACGCATTCTTCTCCAGGCCCACGTCCACAAACGCCGCCTGCATGCCCGAAAGCACGCGCTGCACGCGCCCCTTGTAGATACTGCCCGTCTGCTTGCGCTCGCCCGCGCGCTCCTGGGCGTATTCGCACAGCAGGCCGTCCTCCACCGCCGCCAGGCGCGACAGGTCCGGCCCGAGCTCCAGATAGAGTTCCCGCTTCATCACAGGTCGATCAGCGGAACGGCCTGTCCGTCCCGCACGCCGTACAGCCCCGTGCGGTGGACGCGAACCGCATCGGCCTGCGCGCCCGCAAAGCGCTCCAGCGCGCCGATGAGCACGTCGGGCTTGAGGGTGGCGGCCTCCTCAAACGACACGCGCGCCTTGAGCAGCGCCTCGTTCTGCGTGCGCTGCGCGACGCGCAGCTCATGGATCATGGGGCGGATGTCGACCAGCTTTTCGCCGCTCTTCGTCCTGCGGATGGCCATGACGGACGTCTGCTGCAAAAACGCCTCCAGGCTGTCCGCAATGCGCTGCGCGCCTCCGCCCTCCAGGCGGATGTCATACGACGCCTGCTTGAGCATGCCCATCAGCGCCGGATGGCGGTCGTCCGCAGGGACGACGCGCGATGCGCGCAGCGCCGGCGGCAGCACGCGGTTCATCCGCTCGAGGCACTCATCTGCGGGCACGTCGCGCGTGAGCAGCACGTCCAGGATCTCATGGTCGCCCGAAATGCCCACCGACAGCGCCGACGCAAACGACATGACGACGTGCGGGCTGAATCCCTTTGAATAGGCGATGGGCAGGCCGCTGCGGCGCAGCGCGCGCTGCATGGTGCGCTGCAGGTCCAGCAGGCCCAGGTGGCGCACGCTCTGCGCCTTCTGAAACTGAAGAAACATCCTCACCGGGCGCCCGCCTCCCCCATGTGCTTTTTGCAGGATTCCGCCATGCGCTGCATGCCGCAGCCCTGGCAGCCCTGGCGGCAGTCGGGCGTCGTCACGCCCTGCAGCGCGCGCTCCCGCTCGCGCCACAGGTAGCGCTGCGTGACGCCTGCGTCGATGAACGCCCAGGGCAGCAGCTCGTCCCGGCTGCGCTCGCGGCAGGCGTAGAAGTGCGGATCGAGCCCGCAATCGCCGAACGCGGCGATCCACTCGTCGTACTTGAACTGATCGGACCAGCCGTCGAACCGGCAGCCGCGCCGCCAGGCCGCCTCCAGCACGTCCGCCAGGCGGCGGTCGCCGCGGGCGAAGCACGCCTCCATGAACGAGACGTGCGGCTCGTGCCAGTTGAACTCCACGCCCTTGATGCGCATCTTCTCGCGCAAAAAGCGCTGCTTCTCCTCCAGGCGCTCCAGCGTGTCCTGCGCGTCCCACTGGAAGGGCGTGAACGCCTTGGGCACAAAGCACGCCGCGCTGCACGTCACGCGCAGGCCGCGAGCGCGCACGCCGCGCGGGATCTGAAAATACTGCTGGACGACCTTCTGCGCCAGGTCCGCGATGCCGGAAAGGTCGTCCTCCGTCTCGGTGGGCAGGCCCATCATGAAGTAGAGCTTGACACTGCTCCAGCCGCCCTCGAACGCGTCGTGGACGGAGGAGATCAGGTCCTCCTCGGTGATGCCCTTGTTGATGACGTCGCGCAGGCGCTGGGTGCCCGCCTCCGGCGCGAACGTCAGGCTGGTCTTCTTGACGCGCTGCGTCTCCTTGAGCGTCTCCTTGACCTCGCTGTCCAGGCGCAGGGACGGCAGCGAGATGGACACGCGGCGCTCCTCAAAGCGCTGCATCAGCTCATGCGCCAGGCGCGGCAGGCACGAGTAATCGCCGGTGGACAGCGACGAGAGCGAGATGTTTTCATAGCCCGTCGCCTCGAACTGGCGCTGCGCCAGGCGCAGCAGCGTCTCAACGCTGCGCTCGCGCACCGGGCGGTAGAGCATGCCCGCCTGGCAGAAGCGGCAGCCGCGCGTGCAGCCGCGCAGCACCTCGAGCATGATGCGGTCGTGCACGATCTCGGTATAGGGCACAATCACGTCCTCGGGATAGGCGGCCGCGTCCAGGTTCTGCACGAGGCACTTGCGCACGACCGCAGGCGCCGCCGCGTCGATGGGCGCAAACGAGGCGAGCGTGCCGTCGGCATGATAGCTGGCCTCGTACAGCGAGGGCACGTACACGCCCGGAATGGCCGCCAGGCGGCGCAGGCATTCCTGCCGGCTGACGCCCGAGCGCTTGCACTCGCGCACCACGTCGATGGTCTGCCCGGTGCTCTCCTCGCCGTCGCCGATGACAAACGCGTCGATGAACGCATGCAGCGGCTCGGGGTTGAACGCGCACGGGCCGCCCGCGAGCACGATGGGATCCTCCCAGGTGCGCCCGGCGCTGCGCAGCGGGATGCCGGCCAGGTCGAGCAGCTCCAGGATGTTGGTGTAGCTCATCTCATATTGCAGCGTCACGCCGAGCATGTCGAACCGGCGCGCGGGCGTGCGCGTCTCCAACGAGAAGAGCGGCACGCCCGTCTGGCGCATCAGGTCGGCCATGTCGACCCACGGCGAATAGACGCGCTCACACAGCGCGTCCTGGCGGCGGTTGATCACGTCATACAGGATCTTGGAACCCAGGTGCGACATGCCGACCTCATACACATCCGGAAACGCAAAGAGGTAGTGAATGTCCACGCTTTCCCAGGGCTTGACGATGCAGTTCATCTCGCCGCCCGTGTAGCGCGCGGGCTTCTGCACGCGGTCGAGCAGGGCGTCGATCTTTTCCCGTACCAAAGGGCGTCCTCCATTCCGGCGCGGCAAGCGCGCTCGTTCGTCTTTATGGACTACCCTTTATTGTATCGCGTCTTGCGCCCGCGGTCAAGCCACATTCGCCCGGCATTTTCTGTGCGCGCCGCGGACATGCGCCTTGTCTTTTCCGCCCTGATCCTGTATGATGGAACCTGATCGAGGGGCATCCGCGCGGGCCGTCCGCGGTTCGGCGCATGCCCATGACGGAGAGGGGAGACGCCGTTCCATGTCTGAACAATCGCTTCTGCTCATGCGCCTGGACGCCCTGTATACCCGCTGCGGCGACCGGATGGCGCGCGCCAACGAGCCGTGGGGCGAGGGCGTGCCCGCGCCGCTCCTGCTGGTGGGCAGGACGCTGCGGGGCGAGACGGTCTGGCGGTTCGGGATGCAGGCGGAACCCGGCTTCACCTGCCGGGCGCAGGCGCTCCTGTCCCGCGGTGCCTGGGATCCTGTCGCCGTGCCGGATGCGCTCGGCCTGCGCCGCTGCGTGCACGAGGTATGCCTGTACCATCCGGGCGGCGCGCCGTCGCCTGCGGGCTGCCGGCTGCTGACGCCGCGCGACGCGGCCCTGCTGGCAGAGACCTTTCCCGAGGAGGTGGAGGAGCTGCCGACCGCCACGCCCTTCGTCGCGCGCCTGCTGGACGGGCGCATCGTCTGCGTCTGCCGCAGCGTGCGCAAGGGCGGCGCCTACGAGGCGGGCATCGAGACGCTGGCGTCCTGCCGCCGTCAGGGGCATGCGCTGCGCGCGCTGAGCGCCTGGACGGCCGAGGTCCTGCGCCTTGGCGTCGTGCCCCTGTACGCCGCGCATGCGGACAACGCGCCGTCCCTCTCGCTGGCCCAAAAGGCCGGATACATCCCCTATGCGCACACGTTCGAATACTTCTGCGACTGACGGCAAAAGGCGATGCGCCGTCCCCACACGGGGCGCGCATCGCCTTTTTTCTGTGTTTTTGGCTTTGCGGATCACAGCAGGATGCAGATCATGCCGCCATTTCCCTCGTTGATGATGCGGCTGAGCGTCTGGCGCACCTTCTCCTGCACGTCCGGGGGCATGCGCATCAGCTTGGTGGACAGTCCCTCGCGCATCAGGTCGTCCAGCGACTTGCCGAACAGGTTGGTTGACCAGATCTTGGCCGGGTCCTGCTCAAAGCCCTCCAGCAGGTACTGCACGAGCTCCTCGGACTGCTGCTCCGTGCCGACGATGGGCGAGACCTCGGTCTCGATGTCCACGCGGATCATGTGTAGCGACGGCGCGCTCGCCTTGAGCCGCACGCCGAAGTGGTTGCCCTGGCGCACGATCTCCGGGTCACTCAGTCGCAGCTCCTCCATGCCCGGCGCGACCAGGCCGTAGCCCGTCTCGCGCACGGAGGCAAGCGCCTGCGCGACGTGGTCGTACTCGCGCTTGGCCTCGACCAGCTCCTTCATCAGGCGCAGCAGGTGCGCGTCGCTCTTGATCTGCGTGCCGCAGTGCTCGCCGAGAATGCGGTTGAACAGCCCCTCCCGCAGCGGCAGGTCATAGCCGACCTCGCCCCGCCCCAGGTCCGCGCCGCTGCGGACCGCGGGCAGCGCGTAGGGCGAATCGTCAAACGCCCGCGCGATCTCCTCGCTCTCCCGCACGCGCATGCCGGACCGCGCGGCCCCGCGCACGCGGCCGACGAGCTCCTGCAAAAGCCAGTGCTGATCGTCCAGTGCCAGCGCCCAGGCGGGCAGGCCCACGCGCACCTCGCGCAGCGGGAACTCCTGCAGCACCTGCAGCAGCACGTCCTGAATGTCGTCGACATCCATCTCGCGCACGTTCTTGAGCAGCACGGGCACGCCATACTGCTCCTGCAGCGACGTGCGCAGCGCGCGCGCGCCGGCATCCTGCGGGTCTGCGACGTTCAGGATGACGACGAACGGCTTTTCCAGCCCCTTGAGCTCGCGCACGACGCGCTCCTCCGCCTCGACGTACGCGCTGCGCGGGATGTCCGTAAAGCTGCCGTCCGTCGTCACCACCAGGCCGATGGTGCTATGCTCGGCGATGACCTTGCGCGTGCCGATCTCGGCCGCCTCCTCAAAGGGCATGTCGCGCTCGCTCCACGGCGTCTTGACCATGCGCGGCGCCTCGTCCTCCTGCGTGCCCATTGCGCCGGGCACGAGATAGCCCACACAGTCGACCAGGCGCACGTTCGCGGCCGCATCGGGCGCAAACTGCACGCTGACCGCCTCGCCCGGCACGAACTTGGGCTGCGTGGTCATGATCGTGCGCCCGGAGCCGCTCTGCGGCAGCTCATCGCGCACGCGCTCGCGCTTGCGCGCGTTGTCGATGCGGTCCATCACCAGCTGCTCCATGAACCGCGCGATCAGTGTGGACTTGCCCGTGCGCACCGGCCCGACGACGCCGATGTAGATGTCGCTGTCCGTGCGGCTGGCGATATCCCGGTACAGGTTCGTCTGCTCCATGCTTGCATCCCTCCCACATGTCACAGGATGGTATGCAGCCCGTCCGCGCGGTAGTACCGGTCTTTGGGTCTGGAGCGGCAGCGGCCCCGTCCGCCGGAAATCCGGCAGGCGGGGCCGCCCTCTCATGCCTGCGCCGCGTCCTGGGCCGTGAGCGTGACGTCGATCTGCACCGTCTCGCCCAGTGGGATGGGGTCGTTGACCGTCAGCTCCGGCAGGTCCGGCACGCGGTAGATCGTGAGCGTCACCACGTCGCCAACGGAGCGGGTGTTGATTGCATTGGTCAGGTCCGTGTGCTGGCGTACGCGCTCGCCGTCGATGGCCAGCACGATGTCGCCCGCGCGCACGCCTGCGCGTTCGGCCGCGCCGCCCGTCTGCACGGCGCTGACGTACACGCCCGCCGGCAGCGCGCCGGCCTCAGGCTCCTCGGTGCCGCGGATGGTGGAGACGGTGACGCCCAGCTTGGGCCGCGTCACCTGCCCGAAGCGGATGAGGCTCTCCACAATGGGGCGCACGACGTCGATGGGGATCGCCATGCCGATGCCCTCGATGCTCGCGCCAAAGCCCACCGAGCTGAACTTCATCGATGGAATGCCGATGAGCTCACCCTTCGTGTTGAACATGCCTCCGCCGCTGTTGCCGGAATTGATCGCCGCATCCGTCTGGATCATCTTGACGATCGAATTCTCGATCTCGCGGTTCAGGCCGCTGACGACGCCCACGGTGACGGTGTCGGCAAACTGTTGGCCCAGCGGATTGCCCACGACGATCGCCCAATCCCCCACGCGCACGGACGACGGGTCGGCCATGGTGACCGCGGGCAGGCTGCCCTCCGTCGCCTGCAGGACGGCCAGATCTGTCAGCTCGTCATAGCCAACGAGCTTGGCGTCGATCAGCTCGCCCTGCCAGATCAGTTGGATCTCCTGCGCGTTCTGGATGACGTGGTAGTTGGTGACGACATGCCCCTGCGTGGTGATGACCACGCCCGAGCCGGACGCCTGCTCGACGGACTCCGTGCGCCCGGTGTACAGGCTGAACGCGTGCGTCTTGTTGCTGACTCCGACCACGCAGGGCATGACGACCTCCACGACGTCGGCAAAGGGGCTGTCCGTCCCCTCCAGCACGCGCACGTACTCGCCCTCAGCGTAGGCGCGCACGCCGGGCGCGCCGTTCGCGCCGATCCCCGTCAGCACGGCGGCCGAGGCGATCATCGCGACCGCCGCGGCGCACGCCAGGTATCCCATCCAATGCCGCTTCACAGCCGCACCTCCCTTTTTACGTCCCGTAGTGTGCGCAGGCGCGCGCCCGATTATCACATCACTTGAGCGTGACGATCGTAACGCCGGCTTCTCCCTCGCCGTACGCGCCCAGCCGGAAGCTCTTGACGCGCGGGTTGCGCCGCAGCGCCTCCTGCACGCCCGCGCGCAGCACGCCCGTGCCCTTGCCGTGGATGATGCTGACCTCGCTCAGGCCCGAGAGCATCGCGTCGTCCAGGAACTTGTCGACCTCGGGCAGCGCCTCGTCGACCGCCATGCCGCGGATGTCCAGCTCCTGGTGCACGGCGCGCGTGGCGATGTCTACATTGGAGCGCACGCCGCCCTTCTTCTGCGGCGCGGGCTTTTCCTGCGGGGCGGCCTGCAGCTGCGTCAGGTGCGCCTTGAGCTTCATGACGCCCGCCTGCAGCTGCACCTCGCCGCGCGCATCCGGCGCGGCGAGCACGGTCGCCTCCGTGCCCAGGTGCACGATGCGCACGCGGTCGCCGGGCTTGAGGTGCTTGGGCGGCGGGCTCACGCGGTCCACGGGCTGCGCGAGCGCATCGCTGACGGCGTCCAGGCTCTCGTTGAGCCTGCCCTTGAGGCGCTGGATCTCGTGCTCGGGCGTCGCGGCGCCCGCCTTTTTCATGCGGCGCAGCTCCGCAATGAGCGTTTCGGACTCCCGGCGCGCATCCTCCAGGATGCGGCGCGCCTGTTCCTTGGCCTTGCGAATGGCCTCGTCGCGCTGGCGCTCCAGCTTTTCCCGCTCCTGCTCGGCCTGGTTGCGGATGGCGACCATCTCCGCGCGCGCCTCCTCGGCGATCTGCCGCTCGCGCTCCGCGACCTGGCGGTGGTATTCCGCGTTGGCGATGACGTCCTCAAAGCGCACCTGTTCGCCGCTGAGCAGCTGTTTGGCCTCCTCGATGATGCCCTCGCTCAGCCCCAGCTTGCGCGAGATGTCAAACGCGTTGGACTTGCCTGGAATGCCAATGGACAGGCGGTACGTCGGGCGCAGCGTCGCCACATCGAACTCGACCGACGCGTTTTCCACGCTCGGCGTCGTCATGGCGTACTCCTTGAGCTCGCTGTAGTGCGTCGTGGCCAGCGTGCGCACGCCCATCTTCAGCAGGCGCGAGAGGATCGCCTGCGCCAGCGCCGCGCCCTCCGTCGGGTCCGTGCCTGCGCCCAGCTCGTCAAAGAGCACCAGCGAATGCGGCGTGACGTTTGCCAGGATGCCGACGATGTTCTTCATGTGGCCGGAAAACGTGGAGAGCGACTGCTCGATGGACTGTTCGTCGCCAATGTCGGCGAACACGTCGTCGAAGACGGCCACTTCGGTGCCGAGCTCCGCCGGCACGTGCAGGCCCGCCTGCGCCATCAGGCAGAAAAGGCCCACGGTCTTGAGCGTGACGGTCTTGCCGCCGGTGTTGGGGCCGGTGATGACCAGCGTCGTGAACCCCCGCCCCAGCCAGATGTCGCTGGGCACGACCTTCTCCGGATCGATCAGCGGATGCCGGCCGCGCACGATGCGCACGTAGCCCTCCTCGTTGATCTTGGGCGCGCTGCCGTACATCTGCCGGGACAGCGTGGCCTTGGCGAACGCGAAGTCCAGCCGGGCGAGCACGTCCAGGTTGTTCTGCAGCGCCTCGGCCTCGGGCGCGATGCGCGCGGAGAGCGATTGCAGGATGCGCTCGATCTCCGCCTTCTCCTTGGCCTGCCACTGCTTGAGGTCATTGCCGATCTCCAGCACGGCCATGGGCTCCACAAACACCGTCGCGCCCGTGGCGGACTGATCGTGCACCAGGCCCGGCACGCTCTGGCGGTACTCCTGCTTGACCGGCAGCACGTACCGGTCGCCGCGCATGGTGATGATCGGCTCCTGCAAGAACTTCTGATAGGCGCTGCTGTGGATCATCGCGTTGAGCTTTTCGCGCACGCGCTCGTTGCACTGGCGGATGTGCCTGCGGATGGAAAACAGCTCCGGGCTCGCATGGTCGGAGATTTCCTCCTCGCTGAGGATGGCGTTCGTGATCTCCTGCTCCAGCGCACGGAACGTCGACAGGCGAGAGGCCGCCGCGCGCAGGTTGGGCGTGTTCTCCCGGTCGGTGACGATGGCGTCCCGCGCGGCGCGCGCGGCGCGCATGCAGGCGGCCACGTCCAGCAGCGAGCGCGGGGAGAGCATGCCGCCGATCTGGGCGAGCTTGAGCGCCTGACGGATGTCCGGGAAGGGCACGATCGGCTGCTCGCCCAGATAGGACAGCAGCACGTGCGCCTCCTCGGTCTCCTCCTGCGCATAGCGGATTTCGGACAGGTTCGCGCTGGGCACGAGCGCCCCGGCGATCTCCCGCCCCATATCGGACACGGCCAGCTCGCACAGCCGGTCGCGTATCTTGGTAAACTCCAGCACGCGAAGCGAGCGTTCTGTCATGAGGATCCCCCTTCGTTATTCCACGCCGCGCCGCAGCAGGCCCGACGTCGTCTCATGCGGATGCACAAAGTCCGACGCCTGCCCGTCCATCAGCCGGCGGTAGTGGCGCGTGACGTCCGCGCACAGCGCGTCGTCCTCGTCGGTGAATTGCAGCCGCATGCTCACGGGCAGCGCGCGCAGCCGGTCCATCGCCTGCGCCATGTCCGTGGGCAGGCTGTTGTACAGTCGCAGCATGCATCCGTGCGCCAGGCGCTGCCGGCGCAGCGGGAATGCAAAGCCCTTGCGGTCGATCAGCGGCTGCGACTGCGCGCCGCCGCCGTGCGCGCAGCGCTCGCACGCGTCGTCCCGGCCCGTCAGGCCCCGGCGCGTACAGTCCGTGCAGTGCGACAGCAGCATCAGCTGCGCGCGCCCGTAGACCGTCAGCTCAAAGCCGCCGCCCGCACGGACGGCCTCGCGGATCTCCGTCAGGCGCAGCTCCGGCGAGAGCGTCACGCGCACGCAGCCATGGTTGAAGAGAAAGTCCGCCGTGCGCGCATTGTACACGTTCATGCCCGTGTCGCCCGCCATGGGCATGTCCAGCGGCAGCGTCAGCTGCGAGGGATTGCCCAGCACCGCGCCCGCGAGCGACTGTGCGCGCGCGCTCAGCGTCCCGCACAGCGCGTCCAGCTCCCGCGTAAAGGCCAGCTGCGGCAGCACAACCCAGACGCGTGCGCGCGTCCCGGCCTCCAGCGCGTCCAGCTGCGACGCGACGCGCTCGGGCCGCAGATCGTCCGGCGACCAGTAGACCCAATCCGCCCCGGCATTCAGCAACGCCCGGGCCGACTGGAGCCACGGCGTCTGCGCGATGAGCCGCCGTTCTTCCGCAGGCCGCTGTCGCACGGGCTGCGCCTCCAGAATGCGCCTGTCGGGAAGGGCGCAGCGCGCATCCGAGAGCCCCTGCAGCGCGTCCCGCCGCAGCGCGTTCAGCGCCGACACGGGCAGGAAGCCATCCTCGCAGTCCAGCGTCAGCGAGCGCAGCGCATAGGGCGTGTCGCCCGTCTTTTCGATCTGTCTGCGCGCCGCGTCCGCGTCCAGCGCGCGGCTGCGCGCCGGCTGCACGGGCGCTTCGCCCAGCGCCAGGGCCTTATACACGCCGTCCGCGACGGACAGCGCCGGACGCTCGCCCATGCGTGCGGTCAGATGCGCGTCAAAGGGAATGCGCACGCGTTCGCGCGCATAGCTTTCGCGCGCCGCGGCCATCTGATGCGCGTCGGTGAGCCGGAACACCTCGTCGCCTGCCCGGGGCGCGGGCCCTTCGCCCTGCGCCACGCGCACCAGCGCCTCCTCGCCGGCCGCGCGCTCGGGGCCCGAATAGACCGTCTCGCGCTCGCCTGCGCCCCGCAGCGCCAGGCCGTCTCCGTCGTGCAGCGCGCGCTCCAGGCGCACGCCGGCCATCTCGCCGCGCATGCGCACGACGCGCCCCACCGGCACGCCAAAGTGCCCCGGCCGCTCCCAGCTCATGAGCGCGGCGTTGTTCTTGTCCATCAGGTAGCCCTCGGTAAAGCCGCCGCGGTTGAAGATCTGCCTGAGCGCCTGGCGCGTCGCCTCGTCCGGCGCGTACGGCTCGCCCCGCTGCGCGCAGTCGAGCGCGCGCCGGTATGCCGCGGTCACGACGGCGACATATTCGGGCCGCTTCATGCGCCCCTCGATCTTGAGCGAGTCCACGCCCGCATCCCGCAGTTCGGGCAGGCGCTGCAGCAGCATCAGATCGCGCGTACAGAGCAGGCAACCCTGCACGCCGTCCGGCCGGCGGTAGCGCATGCGGCAGGGCTGCGCACACTTGCCCCGGTTGCCGCTGCGCCCGCCGATGATTCCAGAAAACAGGCACTGGCCCGACACGGACACGCACAGCGCGCCGTGGACGAACACCTCCGTCTCCAGCCCCTCCGCCGCGATGAGACGGATCTCCTCCAGCGGGCATTCGCGCGCGGGCACGACGCGCGTGAAGCCCATCTCCCGCAGCAGCCGCACGCCCTGCGCATTGTGGATCGTCATCTGCGTGCTCGCGTGCAGCGCAAGGTCGGGAAAGCGCTCCCGGCACAGCGTCGCCATGCCCAGGTCCTGTACGAGCACGGCATCCGCACCCTGCCGGCAGAGCATCTCCAGCACGTCTGCCGCGTCGTCCATCTCCGGTTCCTTGACCAGGGTGTTGACCGTGACATACACCTTGCGGCCTCGCTCGTGGCAGTAGCGGATCGCCTCGGCCAGTCCGTCCTCGTCGAAGTTGCCCGCATAGCTGCGCGCGCCGAACGCGGTATAACCCAGGTACACCGCGTCCGCGCCGTTTTGTATCGCGGCAAGGAGCGCTTCGCGGTTGCCGGCAGGCGATAAAAGCTCCATGGTTCTTCCTCCAAAAAGACGGGCCACCCCGAAGAGCCACCGCGCATGCGCGGCGCTGTCCCCGGGCGGCCCGACCGGTCACTGTTTGTCCTTGGCGGCCTCCTGTGTGCGCTTCATCGGCGGCGCGTTGTGCTCGATGCGCATCGCCGTGAGCTGTTGATGTACCTGCATGATCTCCTTGCGCAGGCGTGTGTTCTCATCCTGCGCCTTGAGCAGATCGTCCGCGATGTTCATGGCGGTCAGCACGGCCACCATGTTCTGCGGCATGCGGGTGGTCAGCGCGAGCTCCTCCATCTTGCGGTCCACATATACCGCGACGCGGCGGATGTGTTCCTCCGACTCGGTGCCCACCATCGTGTATTCCTTGCCCGCGATCTTTACCGTCGTCTTGATCTTCTCCACGGGACATTTCCTCCTCAGCGCGGCAGCTTTTCCGCCTTGTATTCCGCGCCAAACGTCTCGACCCGGACGCGCTTCATGCGCTGGTCGCTCACGGGCTTGTCACGCCGGTCGCGCTTCTGGGAGACGATGGCGTCGGCGACCTCCATGCCCTGCGTCACCTTGCCAAAGGCCGCGTAGGCGCCGTCCAGGTGCGGAGCGTCGGCGACCATGATGAAGAACTGGGAGCCGGCCGAATCGGGCATCATCGAGCGCGCCATGGAGAGCACGCCGCGCGTGTGGCGCAGGTCGTTTTTAAAGCCGTTCTGGCTGAACTCGCCGCGGATGGAGTAGCCCGGCCCGCCGATGCCGACGCCCTGCGGATCGCCGCCCTGGATCATGAAGCCGGGGATCACGCGGTGAAAGATGACGCCGTCGTAAAAGCCGCTGTTGGCCAGCTCCACGAAGTTGGCCACGCTGTTGGGCGCGATCTGCGGATACAGCTCGCCCGTCATCTTGCCGCCGTCTTCCATCTCAATCGTAAAAATCGGATTTTGCATGCTCTTTTTCCTCCTCATTTTCTTCGTGCAATGTCGCCCAGCCCGAGCCCATCATGCGCGAGATGTCCCTCGCGATGGTTCGGCTGGTCAGCGTCAATCCGCCGCGCAGCAGCGGAAGATAGCGTTCATACAGCGCCCGCGCGGCCTGCGCGCGCATCCTACGCCAGTGGCCGATGCCCAGCTCCGCGACGCGGACGCCGCTCGGGTAGAGCAGAAAGCGCGGCCGGTCGCACTCCAGCGCATCCGGGATGGACTGCGGCCGGATGCAGGGCAGCAGCCGTCCCTGCGACTGCGCCGCCGCGCGCACGAGCGCCGCCTCGTCTGCGGGCCGCAGGCAAAACGCCGCCACGCGCAGCGCCGGAAAGGCCGCCATCTGCCGCACGAGCGCCGAAAGCGCCGCCGCGTCGGTCAGGCCGACGCTGAGCGAAAGGTGCGCATCCTCGCACAGCGGCAGCGCCGCATAGCGCGCCCATTCGCCCAGGAGCGTCGCCTCGTCCGCACGCGCCATCAGCGCATCGCGGATCGCACGCGCCTGCACAAAGTCCGACAGCGCGCGCGCAGCCTGCGCGTAGCCATCGCCATAGCGCCCCGGCTGCGCGCGGCAGGCATCCAGGTCCAGCGCCGGCAGGAGAAACGCCGCCGCCGGCATGGCGTCCGTCTCCGGCGTCACCGGGCACAGCGCCGCCGCCCAGCCCGCCTCGGCCCGCACGCGGTCCAGACGCGTCTGGCGCGTCATCGCGTCCTCGCGCAGGCGGATCATCTGCAGGTCGTCCAGGGGCATGTCCAGCCGGTCGAGCGCGGCGATCAGGTCCTGCGCGCCGGTCGAGAGCGGAGATCCCTCGACCGTCAGGCGCTCAAAGGCCGCGTCTGCGTCCAGGTCGGGCTCCAGGTGCGCGAGCATCGCGCACACGCCCATCTCGGGCTCGCCGGCGCAAAGGCGCGTGCACACGTCATAGGCGGGCAGGGCGCGCACCGCCGCGCGAATCTGACGCTTGAGGTCGTCCTTATCGTCGATGCGCACGCCGATCCACTCCCTTCGCTTCGCCTCTTATTCTACACGAAAACCGTGCGCTTTGCAACGTTACAGTGTATCCTCCAGAAAGAGCGCGCGCTTGCGCTGCGCCATCTCGCCCACGCGCGCGATGTACTGCTCGATGTTGGAGACGTTCGGCGCGCGCCGGATGCGCAGCTGCGCATCCTCCTGCACCCGCTTGGAGATGCCGCCCGCGCCCAGCGCGAGGATGGACGTCGTCTCCTCCATGATGTCCACGTTGTACGCGCATGCGCAGCCGGGCAGCGCATAGCCGACGTTTTCCAGGTTGCCGGCCATGTACTTTTGGCGGTACAGGTAGTAGGCGCGCATGCCCATCCCGTGCGCCGCCTGCAGGCCCATGTCGACCATGCGGCGGGCGTCCTCCTCGCCGGTGGGGCGATAGCCGCGCTCATGCAGCCGGGAGGAGCGCTTGACGGCCAGCGTATGCACGGTCAGGCTCTCGGGCGCAAGGTCCCGGATCTGCTCCAGCGTGCGCAGAAAGTCGTCCGGCGTCTCGCCCGGCAGGGCCGCGATGACGTCCATATTGACGTTGTCAAAGCCCAGACTGCGCGCCAAGGCGAACGCCTCGCAGATATCCCGCGCCGTGTGCGCGCGCCCGATGGCTTGAAGCGTCGCATCGTTCATCGTCTGCGGATTGATGCTGATGCGGCCCACGCCCGCATCCCGCAGCGCGCGCAGCTTGTCCGCATCCAGCGTGTCGGGCCGGCCCGCCTCGACCGTCAGCTCCCGCGCGCCCGGGAACGCGCGCGTCACCCGCGCAAGCAGGCGCGCCAGCTGCACGGCCGTGAGCGCCGTCGGCGTACCGCCGCCGACATAGACCGCCCGCAGGCGAAGCCCCGCCTCGTCCATCAACGCGCGCGCCGCGTCGATCTCGTCAAAGAGCGCGCAAAGGTATGGCTCGACCAGGTGCCCGTCGCCGATCTCGCCCGAGGAAAACGAGCAGTACGCGCAGCGCGTCGTGCAAAACGGGATGCCCACGTACACGTCCACATCCTGCGGGGCGCGCTCCACGATCCCGCGCTGGCTGACGATGATCTCGCGCAGCAGCGCGGCCTTCTCCTGCGACAGGTCGAACGTGTCCCGCAGCGCGCGCTCGGCCTGCTCCAGCGAATCGCCCGCCTCCATCTGCGCGTAGAGCAGCCGCGTGGGCCGGATGCCCGTGAGCGCGCCCCACGGCGGCTGGCGGCCCGTCAGCCGCTTCATCAGGTCGTAGCAGCACAGCTTGACCACGCGCTTGAGCAGCCGCTTTTCCGTAAGCCCGCCGTGCACAGCCTGCGCCCGCCGCTCGCAGGCGATGGGCTCGCCGCCGGACAGCTCGCAGCGCTCCAGCCAGAGCCCGTCCGCCTCTACATGCGTATGCCGCAGCGTCGCGTCGCACGGTTCGCCATCCGCGACGGCCGATCCCTCCCCGAAAAACAGCCGCACCACATCGCACAGGTCGGGGAAGAACTGCGGCGTCTGCGTCTGAATGCCGATCTTCACAGGTATGTCCTCCGTTCTGCGGCGATCGTCGTATCCGCGCCATGGCCGGGGCGCACGCACAGGCTCCCGTCCAGCGCGGCCAGCCTGCGCAGCGACGCGAGCAGCTGCGCGCCGTCGCCGCCGGGGAAGTCCGTGCGCCCATAGCCGCCCGCAAACATCGTGCCGCCGGGGCAGAGCCTGTCCTCCAGCCGGTAGCAGACGCCCCCGGGCGTATGGCCGGGCGAGCAC
>CALVNS010000044.1 GCA_944349855.1 uncultured Eubacteriales bacterium
AGTTTTTTTATCATTTTCACCGCCATAGGCTTTTTTGAACCACTCGCCTAGCGAGTGGTTTTCTTTATACAAAAAGCGCCCGCCCCTTCATCCGAAGGGACGGGCAGCGTCTGCGCCTTACACGGGCATGGTCTTGTCCTCGGGGTTGAGCATGGTGGAATCCACCTTGTACTTCTGCGCCTGACGGTACTTGAAGAACTTGGGCGCGACCTGCGGGAACATCGCCATGGACAGGACGTCCTCCTCCTGCTCGTAGTACTCGCGGACCTCCTCGCGATACTTCTCCAGCTCGGGGGCGATGTTGTCGGCGGGACGGCAGGTGATGACCTTGTCGTTGCCGATGCACTTGCGGCGCACCTCTTCGTTCACCTTGGCGGGCAGGCGGCCGTACTCGCCGCGCAGCAGACCCTTGGATTCCTTGGTGACCATCTTATAGCGCTCGCCCGCCAGGATGTTCATGACGGCCTGTGTGCCGACGATCTGGCTGGTCGGAGTGACCAGCGGCGGATAACCGAAGTCCTCGCGCACGCGCGGCACCTCCGCCAGCACGTCGTAGAACTTATCCATCGCATTGGCCTGCTTGAGCTGGCCGATCAGGTTGGAGAGCATGCCGCCCGGCACCTGATACTTGAGCGTGTTTGCGTCCACGCGCAGCACCTTGCCCGGATCGAGGAAGCCGTCCTTCTCCAGGCGGTCCGCCACGGAGCGGAAGTGCACCGCGCACTCGTTCATGAGCTCCTCATTGAGCTGCGGATCGTATTCCGTGCCCTTGAGCGCCGCGCACAGCGACTCGGTGGCCGGCTGGCTGGTGCCGCTGGCCAGCGGGGAGAGGGCCGTGTCGACGATGTCGCAGCCCGCCTCGATGGCCTTGAGGATGGTCATCATGCCGGTGCCGGCGGTGTTGTGCGTATGCAGGTGGATGGGCAGCTTGGTGTTGGCCTTCAGCGCCTTGACCAGCTCGTACGCCTCATAGGGCAGCAGGAGGTTGGCCATGTCCTTGATGCAGATGGTGTCCGCGCCCATGGCCTCGATGTCCTTGGCCAGCTGCACAAAATACGCGCGGTCGTGCACCGGGCTGATCGTGTAGCTGATGGCGACCTCTGCAATGCCGCCGTACTTCTTCGTCGCCTTCACGGCCTGCTCCATGTTGCGCAGGTCATTGAGCGCGTCGAACGTGCGGATGATGTCGATGCCGTTTTCGATGGCCTTCTTGACGAACAGGTCGACCATGTCGTCGGCGTAGTGCTTGTAGCCCAGCAGGTTCTGGCCGCGCAGCAGCATCTGCAGCTTGGTGTTGGGCATCGCCTTGCGCAGCTTGCGCAGGCGATCCCACGGATCCTCGTTCAGGAAGCGCATGCAGGCGTCGTACGTCGCGCCGCCCCAGCACTCCAGGGAGTAGTAGCCGACCTTGTCCAGCTTGTCCGCGACAGGCAGCATCTCGTCCGTGCGCATGCGCGTGGCAGCCTGGGACTGGTGCGCGTCGCGCAAAATGGTGTCGGTGATAAGCACCTTGCCCATGATGATTCCTCCTTTACCGCTTGGTACCGCCCCACACGGGGCTCAAAGGGCGCTTACTTGGCAAACATCGAGATGAACACGCCAGCCGCCACCGCGGAGCCGATGACGCCCGCGACGTTGGGGCCCATGGCGTGCATGAGCAGGAAGTTGCCCGGGTTCTCCTGCTGGCCGACGACCTGCGACACGCGCGCGGCCATCGGGACCGCGGAGACGCCGGCCGAACCGATCAGCGGGTTGATCTTCGTCTTGCTGAACTTGTTCATCAGCTTGGCCAGCAGCACGCCGCCGGCCGTGCCGCAGCCGAACGCGAACACGCCCATGATGATGATCTTGATCGTCTCCAGGGTGAGGAACGTATCGGCCGTGGCCGTCGCGCCCACCGTCGTGCCCAGGAAGATCGTGACGATGTTCATCAGCTCATTCTGGGCCGTCTTGGACAGGCGATCGGCGACCATGGACTCCTTGAGCAGGTTGCCCAGCATCAGCATGCCGATCAGCGGCGCAGCCGAGGGCAGCAGCAGGGAGACCACGATGGTGACCACGATCGGGAAGATGATCTTCTCGGTCTTGGAGACCGGGCGCAGCTGCTCCATGACGATGGCGCGTTCCTCCTTGGTCGTCAGCGCCTTCATGATCGGCGGCTGGATGACAGGCACCAGCGCCATGTACGAATACGCGGCCACGGCGATCGGGCCCAGCAGGCTCGGCGCCAGCTTGGTGGTCACATACAGCGCGGTCGGTCCGTCCGCGCCGCCGATGATGCCGATGGAGCTGGCCTCGGCGGGCGTAAAGCCGACCAGCAGCGCGATCACGAACGTCACGAAGATGCCCAGCTGCGCGGCGGCGCCCAGCAGCAGGCTCTTGGGATTGGCAATCAGCGGGCCGAAGTCGGTCATCGCGCCCACGCCCAGGAAGATGAGCGGCGGATAGATGCCCAGCTTGACGCCCTGATACAGGTAGTAGAGCAGACCGCCGGTCTGCTTGACGTACTGATAGCCGATGAGCGTGTCGCCGTTGTAGATCGGCACGCCCGCCTTGCCATGGTATACCGCGTTGGCAAGGATCTCGGTCTGCGGCTCGGCGAAGATGCCGCCCAGCGGCAGGTTCGTCAGCAGCATGCCGAACGCGATGGGCATGAGCAGCAGCGGCTCAAACTTCTTGACGATGGCCAGATACAGCAGCACGCACGAGATGCCGATCATGACGGCGTTCTTCCAATTGCCCTGGAAGAGCGCGTACAGGCCGGAATCCTGCACCAGTCCCATCAGCGTGTCGGTAATGCTGAAGTCGGCGGCAGCAGTGGCGACATCGCCACCCAGATCCTCCGCAGCCTCGTCGACATAGACGGGCACGAGCGCGCCGGCATCACCGACCAGCGGTCCGTTCTCCGCCGGGGCGGCCTCGGGCGCGGCCTGCTCGTCCGCCGTCGTAGCCGGCGCCGCCTCCTGCGCCAGGGCGAGTTGCGCGAACAGCGCGCAGCACAGCGCCATGGCGATCAAAAGATACATGAACTTTTTCACAGTGCTTACCCCTTTGCGGTTTTTACTCGAGTACGACCAGCACGTCGCCGGAGTTGACGGACGCGCCCTTGCTGGCGACGACCTGAGCGACCTTTGCATCGCGGGGCGCCATGATCTCGTTTTCCATCTTCATGGCCTCAAGCACGCACAGCACAGCGCCCTTGGCAACCGTGTCGCCGGCCTTGACCTTGACCTCGAGGATCGTGCCGGGCATCGGCGCGGAGATCTTCTCACCGCCGGCCACGGGCTTGGGCGCGGGGGCAGGCGCCGGAGCAGGCGCGGGCTTGGGCGCAGGAGCCGGGGCAGCGGGGGCCGCCACGGGCGCGGGAGCCGGGGCGGGAGCGGGCGCAGGAGCGGCGCCGGGCGCGATCTCTTCGACGTCGACCTCGTAGGAGTTGCCGTTGACGGTGATCATGAACTTGCGCATAAATGGATTTCTCCCTTCCGTTATTTACACGTTATTGGCAATGTGCTCGTCTCACAGACGGCTGTAGACCTGTTCCTCCCGGCCGGCGCGGTTCCAGGCGGGGGCGTTGCTCACGCGCCGCACGGCGCGCACCACGAAGCCGGATTCATCCACCGGCGCGCCCTTCTCCTCAGAGAGCATGGCGGCCACGGCGGCGGTGATGACGGCCATCAGCTCGCCATCATTCGCCTGCGCAGCGGGAACGGCGGGCGCGGCTGCCGCAGGGGCGGGCGCCGCTTCAGGCTGCGTCTTGGGCGTTCCTATCTTTTTTTTTTCGAATTCGGCCATGCACCGCCGCATGAGGTTGATGCAGCCGATCAGGATGATGAGGCCCACGAAGACGACCACGAGGCCGACGATCGTGACCTGCAGACCGTAAAGAATCGTCGTCATGTTGCTTACTCCTTTATTTCACCAGGCCCTTACAGCGGCATATTGCCGTGCTTCTTGGGCGGATTGGAATCGCGCTTGGAGGCGAGCATCTCCAGAGAGGCGATGAGCAGCTTGCGGGTCTGGGCGGGATCGACGACGTCGTCGACACAGCCGCTCATGGCGGCGTTCACGCCGTCTGCAACCTCGGCCTCATAGCGCGCCGCAATCTCGGCGCGGGCCTCCTTGGGGTCGCCCTTGGACGTGCGCAACTCCTCGCTGCACAGCACCGTCGCAGCCGCCTCGCCGGTCATCGGCGCGATGACGCTGCCCGGCCAGGCGTATACGACGTCGGCGTTGGCGCGTCCGCCCAACGCGACGTACGCTGCGCCGATCGCCTTGCCCGTGACCACGGCAAGCTTGGCGGTCGTCGCCTCGGCATAGGCGAAGAGCATCTGCCCCGTGGCCTTGAGCTGCCAGGACTGCGCGTTCTCCTTGGGCACGGACAGGCCCTCCGTGTCAATCAGGGTGACGACGGGCAGGTTGTAGCAGTCGGCAAAGCGTACAAAGCGCGCGATCTTCTGCGCGCGCTTGGCGCAGATCTCGCCGCCGCCGGTATGCACCAGCGCAACCGCACGGCCGCCCATGCGCGCCAGCGCCGTCACGGCCTTCGTGTAGCCCGCGCCCAGCTCCAGCACGCTGCCCGCATCGCACAGCTGCGCAAGCAGCGTCTTGGCGTCCACGCCGGCCTCCAGCCCAACGCACGCGCGGTTGAGCTCCTCGGCCGCCTCCAGGGGCGCATCCTCCATGTTGTTGCTGGGCAGCAGCGCAAGCGCCTTGCGAACGGTCTCAAAGGCCTCCTGCTCGCTCTCGCACGCGAAGTCCGCGCCGCCCTGCTGCAGCATGGCCTGCGCACCGCCCAGCTCCTCTGCGGTCTTGTTCACGCCGTTGACCGCAGAGACGACCTGCGGGCCGGCGCACAGCTTCGCGCCCACGCCCTTGACCATCACGGTCAGGTCGCTCATCTCGCTCATCAGCGCGGCCGCGCCCACGCACGGGCCCAGCACCATGGCGATCATCGGCGTCACGCCGGACATGCGCGCCATGCGCGCGAAGATGTCGGCATAGGCCTCCAGCGCCGTCGCGCCCTCGTCAATGCGCGCGCCGGCGCTGTCGCACATCAGTACGACGGGAGAGCCGGTCTTGCGCGCCAGGTCCAGGACCTTCGCGATCTTGCGGGCGTGCTTTTCCCCGACGCTGCCGCCCAGCACCGTGTAGTCCTGCGACAGGACGTAGACCGGACGCCCTTCGACCGTGCCATAGCCGGTCACGACGCCCTCCGCCTTGCCGTCATGCGAGACGAGGATGTCCAGCTCGACAAAGCTCTTGTCGTCCAGCAGCTTGGCCACGCGCTCGCGCGCAGTCAGCTTGCCGCTCTTTTTCTGCTTTTCGACGCGGGCCGCGTCGCCGTCCAGGATTTCCTGACGACGCGCCTGCACCTGCTGCAGATCTTGGATGGTGCTCATGCCGATATCGCCTCCGTAAATGGGTCTTAAAATGGGTGTTTTGTCCGGTTTCCCGGCGTCAAAATGGTAAAAGTACCACTTTAGTCCGAGTTCATGTATTCTACAAGCCCTTCCTATTTCCTGCTTTTTGCGAAAAAAATATCAGGTTTTCGCCTTTTTTCCCTCGCCCGGCTGGGAGGGCGGATTTTTCTGGATCAGATACAGCTCCGGCGCGCCCGGCGTGGCGTTGACAAAGCGATGATGCAGCGCGTTGAACCGGCGCACGTCCAGCGCCGAAACGGCCTGAAGAAGCGCCGCGCGCTCGCGCTCGCCCTCCTCGTGGCCGGGGTAGACGCACACGGTCACGATGCCGCCGGGCGCGATGAGCTCCAGTGCCTGCAAAAGGGCCGACAGCGTCGTCTGCGTGCACGTGGTGACGCGCTTGTCCCCGCCCGGCAGCCAGCCCAGGTTGAACATGACCGCCGCCAGCCCGGGCCGGGCATGCTGCGCCATGCACTCGTGGCCCGCGCGCAAAAGCTCGCACCGTCCAAGCAGTCCCTCGCTGCGCAGGAATTCGCGCGTGCGGCGCACGGCCTCCTCCTGCACGTCGAAGGCCGTCACGCAGCCCGTCTCCCCGACCAGCCCCGCCAGGAAGGCGGTGTCGTGGCCGTTGCCCATCGTCGCGTCGACGACGCGGTCGCCCTCTTCCACCGCGCGGCGCACATAGTCCGCCGCCAGTGCGCGCGCATTTTGCAGCAAGAAACTCACTTGCGCATTCCTCCTCCATTTTTCCATCCGCTGCATGCCGGGCATGCAGTCCCATGTTGATTTTTTTTGCAAACGTGGTATGATATAGAAGCGACGCTTCCAGTCCAGACGAAAGGAGCTTTTGCATAATGAACGATCAGGAAGAACTGCGGCAGGGCTGTGAGCCCTCGCAGTGCGGCACGCTGCCCGCCTGCGCGGGCTGCCATTCGAACCCCGCCAATCAGCACAAAGAGGAAAAGCCCAAGAAGGCCCCGCAGGTGCGCAAGGTCATCGGCGTCATCAGCGGCAAGGGCGGCGTGGGCAAGTCGCTGGTCAGCGCGCAGTTGGCCGTGCTGCTGCGGCGCAAGGGCTACGAGGTCGGCATCCTCGACGCGGACATCACCGGCCCGTCGGTGCCCAAGATGTTCGGCGTGGAGCAGAAGGCCATGGGCGACGGCGAGCAGATCCTGCCCGCGCGCACGCACAACGACATCAAGCTCATGAGCGTCAACCTGCTGCTGGAGGAGGAGGACACCCCCGTCATCTGGCGCGGCCCGGTGATCTCCGGCGTGGTCACCCAGTTCTGGGAGGACGTGGCCTGGGGCAAGCTGGACGCGATGGTCATCGACATGCCGCCGGGAACGGGCGACGTGCCGCTGACGGTGTTCCAGTCCATCCCGGTGGACGGCATCGTCGTGGTCACCACGCCGCAGGATCTGGTGGGCATGATCGTGCGCAAGGCCGTGCACATGGCCAACATGATGAAGATCCCGGTGCTGGGCATCGTGGAGAACATGTCCTACGCCGTGTGCCCGGACTGCGGCAAGCAGTTCAGCATCTTCGGCGAGAGCCATGTCGAGGAGGAGGCCGCCAGGCTCGGCCTGCCGGTGCTCGCGCGCCTGCCCATCGATCCGCAGACCGCCAGGCTGTGCGACGAGGGCCACATCGAGCGCGTGGACGGCGCCGCGCTGCAGGGCGCGGTGGACGCCATCGAGGCGAAGGTCGGCCTGAACGCCTGATTCCCCCATCGCAAAGAAAGCCGGACCCGGCATGCCAGGTTCGGTTTTTTGTCTGTTGCGGCGCTATTTCCCCAGGGTGCCGAAGTACTCCTCCTTCGTCATCGAATAGCACAGCTCGTCGCACACCCGTCCGTCCGAGACGCGCACGTGCGCGCGCCGCAGCGTGCCCTCGTAGCGAAAGCCCAGCTTCTCGATCACGCGCCGGGAGCGGTCGTTGAAGTCGTAATGGCAGACCGAGACGAGCTCCAGGCCCATGCGCTCAAAGCCGTATGCCAGCGCGGCGCGCGCGGCCTCGGGCATCAGCCCCTGCCCCCAGTATGCCGGCGAGAGCACGTAGCCCAGCGAGCGCGCGGCCGGATTGGAGCGCCGCCCGTCCTCCTCCAGCCCGAGCGAGCCGATCACGCGGCCGGTCGCACGATCCTGCAGCGCCCAGACCTCGCCGCGCTCGATGAACAGCGCGATGATGCGCGCCGATTCCGCCTCGTCCGCGTGCGGCTTCCAGCCTGCGCAGGGGCCGACGCGCGGGTCGCGGGCATAGGCGTACAGATCCGGCGCGTCCTCCGGCCGGAAGGGCCGCAGCACGAGGCGCGGCGTCGTCAGGATGTCCATGCGTTTCCTCCTCAGTTGCCGAAGTCCTCAAAGCGGATGCGCATGCAGGCCCTGACCAGATCGCGGCACTGCTCCCAGCTCATGCGCCCGGTGTTCAGGCACAGGTCGTAGTTGCGCGCGTCCTGCCAGTCCTGGCCGGTGAAGCAGCGGTAGTATTCAGCGCGGCGCTTGTCGATGCGCCTGATCCGGCGCTCGGCCTCCGAGGCGTTCAGGCCGTCCACATCGCGCACGACGTCGATGCGCACGTCCATGGGCGCGTGCACGAAGAGCTTGAGCACGTTCTCCCGCTCGCGCAGGATGTAGTCGCCGCAGCGGCCGACGATCACGCAGTCCTCCGTGTCGCACAGCGTCTGGATGACGCGCGCCTGATAGCGGAAGAGGTTCTCGTCGGAGATGAAGTCGTCCCGATCGGGCGGCGAGGGCACAAACTCGCCGCCGTTCATCGCGCGGATCGCCCGGAAGAGCGAAAAGCCCTTCGTCCGCTCGTCCGCCTGCGCAAACAGCGCCTCGCTGATGCCGCTGTCGATGGACGCCAGCTGCATGATCTCCCGGTCGTAGTAGTTGTAGCCCAGCTCGCGCGCGAGCATCATGCCGATGCGCCGCCCGCCGCTGCCGTATTCGCGCGCGATGGTGATGACGTGAGTGCCCATCCGAACGCCCCCTTTATGTCCAAGTTTCGTCTTCATCCTCTGTCCATATTATACAACAATTGCCGCAAAAGAACAACCGCCCGCGCGGAGCCTTTCTCCGTCGCGGGCGGTTTTCCATTCGTATGCCGCCATTTCCCGCGCTCACAGCTGCGGGTAGATTTCGTCGAAGATCACGTGCAGCAGCGCGCCCGCCCTGCGGCTCTCGGCCACGACGGTGACGACCGCGTCCTTGTCCCGCATGAGGATGGAGAACTGACCGTACTTGCCGTCCGCGCGGAACGAGCCCGCCTCGCCGCCCCAGAACAGGTAGCCGTAGCCGTAGGCGTCGCGGTCGTTTTCGACCTGCTTGCGCGTGCTCTCCATCACCCAGCGCTCCGGCACGAGCTGGCGGCCGTTCCAGCGCCCGCCCTGCAGATACAGCTGCCCGAAGCGGTGCAGCTCCGACAGCGTCAGGAAGAGCCCGCCCGCGCCGAACGTATTGCCCAGCGGATCCGTCTCCCACATCGGGCGGCGGATGCCAAGCGGCGCGAACAGGCGCGGCGTCAGGTAGCTGACCAGGTCGCACCCGCAGCGGCGCTGCACCAGCAGGCCCGCCAGATACGGCCCGACGTTGTTGTAGCAAAACCGCGTGCCCGGCGCGTCGGTGAATGGGATGGCCAGCGCCAGGCGCGCCCAGTCGTCCTCCTCGTACAGCGGCCGCTGCGCGCCCATCAGGCTGCCCTGCGCCTGCCCCAGGCACATCGTCAGCAGGTCGCGCACAGTCGCCTGTTGCAGGTGCTCGTCCGGGTGCGCGGGCAGGTCATCGGCAAAGGCGTCGACCAGGCGCTCCTGCAGGCTGAGCAGGCCCTCGCGCTCGGCGATGCCCACCGCGCAGGAGGTGAAACTCTTGCTGGCGGAGTAGACGTTGCGCCGGCACTCGTCGTCCCAGAGCTGCTGCGCGCGCAGCTCGCCGTGCTGGGAGACCTTCACGCCCAGGATGCGCAGCGGCTCCGCGCGCTCGGCAAAGCGCGTCAAATCCATTGCCATCCCCTCCTCACAGCTGCTGGATCAGCTCCACGCGCTCCTCGTTGGGCCCGCGCAGGATGAAGAAGCGCACGCCCCGCTCCCAGAAGGGCAGGAACTGGATCTCCGCCTGATACATGGGCAGGCCCATCTGCACGCACGCCGCGTGCGCCGCCTCGATGTCCTTCACCGCCAGCGCGATGTGGTCCACCGCGCCCGCGCGCAGTGTCGCCCGGCCGTTCTCGTACGCCTCGATCACGAAGCCGTCCCGGCCCAGAAACGCCACCTGCGTGCCGCCGTTGTCGCGCTCGTGCAGCACGGAAAAGCCCAGTCGCTCGTAAAACGCCTTGGTCTTTGCCATGTCGTTGGTGGGCAGGCCCACGTGGTCAAGCCCCGTGATGTTTTCCCGAATGTCCATCGAAGTCCTCTCCTTTCGTCAGATCAGCATCAGTACCAGCGAAGCGCACAGCGCGGCCGCGCACGCGCCCAGCGCCACGACCACCATGGACTTGCCCCGCCAGGCCAGCAGCAGCGCGGCTGCCGTGCCCAGCAGCGAGGGCGCCGGCGCGCCGGCGGAGGTGAAGACGTCCGGAAACGTCATCGCCCCCAGCACCGCGTAGGGCACGTAGTAGAGAAACGAGCGAATGAACGGGCTGTTCAGCTTGCGCTGGAACAGCGTCAGCGGGATGGCGCGGATCAGATAGGTGACGCCCGCCATCACCAGCACGTACAGGCAATATGTCTTCGCGTCCATCTACTCCGCCTCCCGCACCGGGAAGCGCCACGCACCCAGCGCCGCGGCCGACACCGCGCACAGGATGATCGAAAAGCCCCCGGAGATCGAAGAAAACGCCGGCGCATAGCGCAGGATGCAGCTCATCACGGCCGCGGCGACCACGACCAGGCGCACGCTGCGCCGGCTGCGCGCAGGCGGCAGGATGACCGCCAGGAACATGCCGTAGATGGCGATGCCCAGCGCATCGGTGAGCAGCACGGGCAGCAGCGCGCCCGCCGCCGCGCCCAGCAGCGTGCCGCCGGCCCAGCCCACATAGGGCAGGCAGATCAGGCCCGTCAGATAGGCCCGGCCGATCTCGCCCGGCTGGCTGGAGGCGACGGCAAAGATCTCGTCGGTGTTGCCAAACGCCAGCAGCGCGCGCCACGGCGTGGTCATGCCCGCATCCAGCCGCTGCGAGAGCGAGAGCGACATCAGCGCATAGCGCAGGTTGATGACCAGCTGCGTGAGCGCCATTTCGTACAGCGGCGCGCCCGCCACCATCAGCGAAAGGCCCGCCACCTGCCCGGCGGAGGTCAGGTTGGTCATGGAGATGAGCACCGCCTGCAGCGGCGTCAGCCCGCCGCCCGCCGCCTGGATGCCGAACGCAAAGGCCACCGACAGATAGCCCAGCGCGATGGGCACGCCGTGGCCCAGCCCGCGCCTGAACGCCGCCTTACCCAAGGCGCTCGCCCACCAGCCGGTTGACCAGCCCGCCGTCGGCCTTGCCCTTCACCAATGGCATCAGCGCCTTCATCACGCGGCCCTTGTCCTTGGGGCCGGGCGCCTCGATGCAAAGCTGCTGCAGCACCCCGTCGATGGCCGCGCGGATCTCGGCCTCATCCATCTGCCTGGGCGCAAACGCGCTGTACACCTCGATGCGAAAGCGCGCCTCGGATTGAATGTCCTCCCGGTTCGCGGGCGCGGTGTCCAGCGTCTCCTGCGCCTGCTTGATCTCGCGCAGCACCACGGCGTCCTCCTCCTCGGGCGTCAGGTCCGCGCGCTTGTCGATGTACTTCGCCTTGAGCGCCGAGAGCAGCAGCGACAGCGCCTCCTTGCGCTCCTTGTCGCGCGCCTTGAGCGCGGCCATCATCTCCTGGCGAACCAGGTCCATCTTCGACATGGAAAATGCCTCCTTTGCATCTGTTTGCGCTCTTATTGTAGCCCCGCGCGGGCCCCTTGTCCAGCCCCTTTCACGCCGCATCCGGCCCGATGAGCCGCGCGCGCCTTCGCAGGTAATAGCCCACGCCCGTCGCATCCGCCAGCAGCCAGCCGATGGGCACCGCCGCCCAGATGCCCGCCACGCCCACGGCCGGGATCGCCGAGAGCAGATAGGCCAGCGCCACGCGCGTGCCCAGCGAGATCGCCGTGAGCACGACCGACATGCCCGGCCGCTTCACCGCGCGGTACAGGCCGTAGAGCAGGAACAGGCAGCCGATGCCGCAGTAGAACGCGCCCTCGATGCGCAGGTAGCCCACGCCGATGGCGACGATCTCCTCCTCGCCCGCGCCGACGAAGATCCGCATCAGCGGCCCGGCAAACGCGCACACCAGCGCCGTGACCACGAGGCAGAACGCCGTCGCGGCCGTCGCGGCGCTGCGGATGCCGCGCCGGATGCGCTCCGTCCGCCCCGCGCCGTAGTTCTGCGCCACGAACGTCGAAAAGGCGTTGCCAAAGTCCTGCACCGGCATATAGGCGAACGAGTCGATCTTGACCGCCGCCGCAAACGCCGCCATCACCGCCGGGCCGAAGCTGTTGACCAGCCCCTGCACCATCAGGATGCCGAAGTTCATGACCGACTGCTGCACGCAGGTGAGCGAGGAGAGCTGCACGATGTCCCGCACGACCGACCGGCGCAGGCGCATGTGCCGCCGCGCGGGCCGCAGCGCCGGAAAGCGCGCCAATGCATAGGCCGTCAGTCCCGCGCCCGCGATCCACTGGGCGAGCACCGTCGCCAACGCCGCCCCGCGCACGCCCCAGGGGATCACCAGTACGAGCAGCAGGTCCAGCCCCACGTTGAGCAGCGCCGACACGGCCAGAAACAGCAGCGGCACGGTCGAGTTGCCCACCGCGCGCAGCAGCGAGGCGAAGAAGTTGTACAGGAACGTGGCCAGGATGCCCGCAAAGACCACGGTCACATAGTCGCGCATCAGGCCGTAGACCGCCTGCGGCGTGCGCAGGAAGCGCAAGATTGGGTCCGTCAGCGCGTAGACCGCAGCGTTGATGAGCACCGCCGCCGCGCCGATCAGCACGAAGGCCGCAAAGACGCCCCTGCGCAGCCGTTCCTCATCGCGCGCGCCGAAGCACATCGAGAAAAAGGCGCCGCTGCCCAGGCTCAGTCCCAACAGAATGGAGGTGAGGAACGTCATCAGCGTATAGGCCGAACCGACCGCCGCCAGCGCGTCCGCGCCCAGCGCGCGCCCGACGACGATCGTGTCGGCGATGTTGTACAGCTGCTGGAGCAGGTTGCCCAGGATCATCGGCAGTGCAAAGCGCAGCATCGCGCCCGTCACGCCGCCGCTCGTCAAGTCCCGCTGCATCTCAGGCCTCCGCTCCGTCCAACAGGCCCAGCGCCACGTCCATCGCGGCCCGCAGGCCCATGGGCAGCGAGTCCAGCCGCACCCACTCGCCGCGCGTGTGCGCGCCGCTCCCCACATAGGCGCCCATACACACCGCCGGAATGCCCATCGACAGCGGCACATTGCAGTCGGTCGAACCCGCCGACGCCCGCGGCCGCTCGCCCGTGGCGCGCTCCACCGCGTCCGCACAGCGCCGCACGAGCGCCCGCTGGCGCTCGGGGTCTACCTCGCCCATGCAGGGGCGTTCGCCGATCAGCTCGACCGTCAGATCGAGCCCACCCGCCCGCATCGCCTCCACGCGCGCCTGCAGGGACGCGCGCATCGCCTCCAGGCAGCGCCGCTCGTCGGAGCGGTATTCATAGAGCATTGACGCCTCCTGCGCGATGGCATTGACCGACGTGCCGCCCTCGATGACGCCCACATTGTACGTCGTACGCCCGCCCTCCGGCACGCGCTGCGCGTACAGCGCGCACACGAGCTCGCTGAGCGCATGGATGGCATTTCGATTGCCGAAGGCCGCATAGCTGTGCCCGCCCTCGGTGCGCGCGGTGATCCGATAGCGCTCGGAGCCGACCGCGCGGTCGCACATGCCGCCCAGCGTCGAGTCCAGCGAGATCACCGCCTGCGCGCGCGCGCCATAGCGCTCCATCAGCGCCCGACAGCCCTTGAGGTTGCCCAGGCCCTCCTCGCACGTGTTGAACGCAAAGACCAGCGCGCCCTGCGCAGGGCGCAGGTTTCGCTGCGCGGCGTAGCGCGCGACGAGCATCAGCACGGCGACGCTGGCCGTGTCGTCTCCCACGCCCGGGCAGTACATCACGCCGTTCTCCACCCGCCGGGGCATCGGCTCCAGATCGGGAAATACGGTGTCGGTGTGCGCCATGAACAGCGTCACGGGGCCGGCCTCGTCGCCCAGGGGCAGGATCACATTGCCCGCCCCGTCGGTAAACGCGCCGCGCGCGCCCGTGTCGTGCAGCCAGCCCTCGATAAACGCCGCGCGCCGTTCCTCCCTGCCGGAGGGCGCGGGAATCCCGCACAGCGTCCACAGCAGCGCGCCCAACTCCTCCTGACACGATTCCACATAAGCCATCGCCTGATCGTCCAACATGTATTCGGCCTCCCGCCTTCAAAAATCCGTCTTTGGATTCGCCCCCGGTGCACCCGATTCCTGCCTGCCGCTTGCCAGCGCGGCAGTTTTCGCCTATAATTGGTCCAAACCCCGCGAAAGGAGTCGGATCATGCGGCCGTTTGAACAGCTCTTGGATTCCATGGACTACCTGGTGCACGGCAACCGCATGCTCGCAGGCTTGGGCGTGTGCTATGGCACGGCGCGCGACAGCCGCCATGCGCTGTGCGGCAACGCGCAGGAGGTGCTGCTCGGCCCGGACGGCTTCGCGCCCGCCGCCAGGCCATTGACCGGGCGCACGCTGTGCGACCTGGCGTCGCTGACCAAGCTGTTCACGTGCCTGTGCGTGCTGCGCCTGCGGGAGGATGGCCGCCTGTCGCTGGATGAGCGCTTCGGCGAGGCCGACCCGCGCTTTCCCGGCCTGCGGGATGTGACGGTCGGCGACGTGCTCTCCTTTCGCGCCTACCTGCGCTCGCCCTCGCGCGTGGACGAGGCCGCCAACCGCGCGCAGGCGCTTGCGCGCGTCTTTGCCATCGCGCCGGCCGCGCCGCCCGCGGTCAAGCGCTACACGGACATGAACGCGCTGGCGCTGGGCCATCTGGTCGAGGCACGCGCGGACATGGAGCTGTACGAGTACGTGCAGCGCGCGGTGCTGCGCCCGGCCGGCATGGCGGAGACGTTCTGCCGCGTGCCGCCGCAGCGGCTTGGCGACTGCGCCAACTACAACTACGAGTGCCGCCTGACGGACGGACGGCCCGTCCTGCGCACGGACGCGCCGCCGGGCACGCCGCACGATCCGAAGGCGCGCGTGCTCGGGGATGGCGGACGGTTTCTGTCGGGACATGCAGGGCTGTTCAGCACGATGGGCGACATGACGCGCCTGGCGCAGGCGCTGCTTGCAGGCGAAGTGCTGCCGCCCGTCGTCGTCCGGGAGATCGGCGTCAACCGCACGGGCCGGCCCAATGCGGATGGCACATACGTGCAGTATCTGGGCTATCAGTGCTTCTCGCGCCACCCGCAGCAGCGCCTCTCGGAGGTGCCCGCCTATATGGGCCCGCGTGCGCTGGGACTGAGCGGCTTTACCGGCAACCACCTGTCGCTGGATCCCGATGCAGGCGTGTTTGCGCTGTTTCTGGGCAACCGAGTACATGCGCGGCTGACCACGCTCGTGCCCCCGCGCGGGCTGACGGAGGCGGATTTCGGCCTGGATGCAGACGGTGCCGGGCGCGTGCGTTGGCCGTCGGGCCTTGCGTCGCCCGAGCCCAGTCTGGCGCTCTGGTCGTCCGTGCGCTACGTCTACCAAAAAGACAAACGCCTCCACGCGCCCATCTGGGCGGACATGGAGGCGCTGGGATGGCTCGTCAGTTCTCGGCGCGAAAGCCTTTACCGATGATCTCACTCGTGTTGGTGATGAGCATGAACGCATGCGGATCGATGGCCTTGACGTGCTGGCGCAGGCGGATGGCCTGGCCCCGCGTGACGACCGTCACGATGATCTTGCGCTTTTTGTGCGTGAACGCGCCCTCTCCGTCGTAGGTCGTCGCGCCACGGTTGAGCTCGTTGACGATGAAGCGGCAGATCGGGTCGGGATGTTCCGTCATGATCGTGAAGAACTTGCACAAGTTGATGTTTTCGATGACGCTGTCCACCATCAGCGACTTCATGCCCAGGCCCAGCAGGGAGAACAGGCCCGTCTCCATGCCAAACACCGCCGCGGAGGCGACGACCACCAGCACGTCTGTCAGCAGCAGCGCGCGTCCGATGTCCATGCGGGTGTACTTCTTGAGCAGCACGGCGACGATGTCCGTGCCGCCGGTCGAGGCGTTCATGTTGAAGAGGATAGCCGAGCCGAATGCGGGCAGCATCACTGCGAAGACGAGCTCCAGCAGCGGCTGGCTGGTAAACGGTGCGGGCATCGGATAGACGCGCTCGAGCACGAACGTGACGCCCGACATCAGCAGGCTGGCGTAGGCCGTGGCCAGGCCGAAGCGGCCGCCCATCGCGCGAAAGCCGATCAACAGCAGCGCGGCGTTGAGCAGCAGCTGGATCGCGCCGGGGGTCATGTGGGGCAGCACCTCGCCCAGCACGACGGAGATGCCGCTGACGCCGCCCGTGGAAAAGTGGTTGGGGAACTTGAAGAAGTAGACGCCGACCGTCACCAGCAGCGTGCCAAACGTCAGCTTGAGGAGGTACGTCAACTTGCCGTTGTCGTTCATATGAACACCGCCTGCGCACAGGTTTTTACATAGTTTAACATACGCAGCATCGTTTTTCAATGTAAACTTCACGTACACAAAAAGCACGGCCCGCAATGGGCCGCGCAGTCACGATCGCATGGCGCATCAGAAAGCGATGACCACGCCGCCGTCGTTTGCGTACATCGTCGAGAGCGCGCCTGTGGGCACCACGATGATCTCGCGCAACTGGCGGCAGATCGAAAATAGATCCTGCTTGAACTGTTCCGCCCGCTCCGGGCAATTGCAGTAGGCCATCACCAGGCGCACCGACTGCTGGGGCAGGCCGGCCAGGCGCTCCGCCACGGCCTGCGCCATGACGTGCAGCGCCTTTTTCGTGCCGCGCACCTTCTGGTAGGCCTCGATCTCCCCATCGTTGGACTGCATCACCGGCCGCAGCGAAAGCGCCGTGGCCAGCAGCCCTGCCACCTTGCTGATGCGTCCGTTGCGGATCAGGTTGCCCAGATCCTCCAGCACGAACATCGTGTGCATCCGCTCCGCCAGCGCGTCGGCCTCCCGCACGATCTCCTCAAAGGGACGTCCGGCCTCGATCATCTCGCCGATCGCCAGCGCCTGTAGCACCTCGCCCGCCGACGCGCTCTTGGAGTCGACCACGTGGATGCGCTTTTCCGGACTGCGTTCGAGTACCATGTTGCGCGCGAGCACCGCCGCGTTGTATGAACCGCTCAGCTTGCTGGACAGCGTCACCACGATGCTCGCCTCCGCCCGCTCCATGTGCGCGGCGTATTCCTCCGGCGACGGGCAGGCCGAGCGCATCCCCTGGCGGGCCGTCGCCATGTCCTTGATCAACGCCGGGATGTCCGCCGTACCGTCGTCCACATACTCGCGCGTGCCGTCCACAATCACGCGCAGGCTCGCACGCTTGGCGTCAAACCGCGCGTACATCTCCTCCGTCAGGTCACAGCAGCTGTCGACGATCAACTGTATTTTCATCGCTTCGTCCTCCCGACCGGTCTGCAAAGTAGTTTTCAAAACCATTTTATATGATTTATTATACAACATCTCACCGCAAGCGTCAACCGGTGATTCCGGCCTTCGCGGGCCCGCAGCCCTGCCGTTTCAGCCCTGCGCAAGCAGGAAGACCAAATCGCGCAGCAGCGCGGGCGCCTTGCCAAACGAGTAGGCCAGATCCACCCGCTCAGTATAGCGGTGGGCATCCTTGCCCAGAGGGCCGAAGTTCACAAACGGGATGTTCAGGCGGCGCATCTGTTCCAGCGGCAGGCCGTACAGCGCGCCCCACGCAGGGAAGCACGCGGCCAGGGCCCCGGCGTCCACATCCTGCCCCAAAGAGAGGTAGCTCATGTCTGACAGGCCCATGAAGCACGGATCGATCCGCAGCCGCTCGCCCAGCTGCGCGCCCCGCTCGCACAGGCGCTCGCACGCGCGGCGCACGAGGCTGCCCGCTTCGGCGGCGGGCGCGTGCGGGTAATACGGCGGGCAGCAGAACAGCACGATCAACGGCTCGCGGTCGGGCAGCATGCCGTGGGCGTGCGCCACTGCGGCGATGCTCGCCTCGCGCACGTCCGCATCCGCATGCGCGCGCACAAACGCCGCCATCTCGCGATCAAACGCCTCCCCGTGCGCCGCACGGCAGGCGTCGCACAGCTGCGCATAGGTCCATACGCGCGGCCGGAAGTCCGTACCGGGCGCCGTCTGTCCCGACAGGCGCGCATAGGCCGCCCGCCGGCTGGACACCTCCGCCAGCACGCGCTCAAACGCGCGCTCCGCCGCCGCGCGCATGCGCTCCATGACCTGCGCGGGCGTGCTCTGAGCGGTGATGACGTTGTAATAGGCATAGGCCGCGCAAGGCGTCTGCACGGAGTAGGCCTCCTTCAGATCGCCCTGCTTGAGACAGCAGGGCGCGGGCGTGCACACGCCCTGCGAGACGTCGGCGAACGCCGGATTGAGCTCGACCTCCTGCGTCACCGCCGCGCACAGCAGGTCGGCGTTCAGCCC
>CALVNS010000045.1 GCA_944349855.1 uncultured Eubacteriales bacterium
TGAGCGGGGCGAGCGCGGTGATGTCCAGCACATAGGCCACGAGCGAGCCCGTGGCGCTGCCACGGCCCGGGCCGACCATGATGCCGTGGCTCTTGGCGTAGTGGATGAAGTCCCACACGATGAGGAAGTACTCGGCATAGCCCATGGAGATGATGACGGACAGCTCGTACTCCATCCGTTCGCGCGCATCCTTGCGGTCGGGCGCATAGCGCCGGGCGAAGCCCTGCTCGCACAGCTCGCGCAGCATGGACAGCGGCGTCTTGCCCTCGGGCACGGGATAGCTGGGCAGGTGGATGGTGCCGAACTCAAACGTCACGTCGCAGCGGGCGGCGATCTGCTCGGTGCGCGCGAGCGCGTCGGGCCACTGGGGGAACACGCGCGCCATCTCCTCGGGGGATTTGACGTACAGCTCCTCGCTGTCCATGCGCATGCGGTTCTCATCGTCCAGCGTCTTGCCCGTCTGGATGCACATGAGCACCTCCTGCGCGCGCGCGTCCTCGCGGCGCAGGTAATGGCAGTCGTTGGTCGCGACCATGGGGATGCCCGTGCGCTGCGAGACCTGCGCCAGCAGCGGCAGCACCTGCTTCTGGTCGGGCAGGCCGTGGTCCATGATCTCGATGAAGTAGTTGCCCTTGCCGAACAGCTCCTGCATCTGCAGCGCGTGGCGGCAGGCGTCCTCCATGCGCCCGTCCAGCAGCAGCCTGGGCAGCTCGCCCGAGAGGCACGCCGACAGCGCGATCAGCCCCTCGCTGTGCGCGCGCAGCAGCGCCATGTCCACGCGCGGCTTGTAGTAAAACCCGCGCGTCCAGCCCTCGCTGACGAGCTTGACGAGGTTGGCATAGCCCTTCTGATTCTCGCACAGCAGAATCAGGTGATTGCGCACGGCGCTGCGCCGGTCGTCCATGTCCGCGCAGGTGTAGACCTCGCAGCCGATGACGGGATGGATGCCGCGCCTCTTGGCCGCTTCGTAAAAGTCGACCACGCCGTACATCGCGCCGTGGTCGGTGATGGCGCAGTGCGTCATGCCCAGCTCCTTCACGCGGTCGAGCAGGGGCCCGATGCGGTTGGCGCCGTCGAGCAGGCTGTATTCGGTGTGCAGGTGCAGGTGTGCAAAGGGCGGCAAGGCGCGTCCCTCCCTCTCGCTTGATCTGTCTATACGCTTCATTATAGCACAGGCGCACGGGCGGCGAAAGCCAAAAAAGGCGGGACCTTTCGGTCCCGTCAGCGCACCCTGGGCAGCAGGATGGTAAACGTCGATCCCTTGCCCAGCGCCGAGCGCACGCGGATCTTGCCGCCGCTGCTCAGCACGATGATCTTGAGGATGGACAGGCCCAGGCCATGGCCCGGCGTCTCGCCCGAGCGCGCGGCGTCCGCGCGGTAGAACCGGTCGAAGATCGCGTTCAGCTCGCTGGAGGCGATGCCCATGCCCGTATCCGCCACCGACAGCGCGGCGCTGTCCGGCCCGGCCTCGCAGGCCAGCGTGATCGTCCCGCCCTCCGGGGTGTACTTGACCGCATTGTCCAGCAGGATGCGCAGCGCCTGCTTGAGCGCGCCGCGGTCCGCCTGCACGAGCGCGGCGTCCAGCCGGCCGGTCTGCACCCGGCGCGCGCCTGCGATCAGCTCCGTCTCGCGCAGCGTCTCCTCGACCAGGTCGCGCGCGTCGAACCGCTCCGGCTTGAGGCGCAGCGTCTTCTTGTCGTGCCGGGCCAGAAAGAGCAGCTTTTCCACCAGCTCCTTCATGTTCTGCGCCTCGCTGCGGATCGCCGCGATCGCCTCGTCGCGCACCTGCGGGTTGTCCTTGCCCCAGCGGTCGAGCAGGTCCGCATAGCCCTGGATGACGGCGATGGGCGTGCGCAGCTCGTGCGAGGCGTCGGAGACGAACTGCTTTTGCCCGTTGTACGCCAGCTCAATGCGGTCGAGCATCTCGTTGATGACCGCGGCCAGATCCTTCAGCTCGTTCTTCGTGCCCTCGACATTGATGCGCTGGCCCAGGTCGTTGACCGACAGCTCCTGCGCCAGCGCCGTGATCTCGTCGATGGGCTCCAGGACATGCGCGTTGATACGCCGGCCCGCGAACAGAAAGCGCGTTGCCCGCAGCGCGTCCAGCGCGAGCAGCAGCGCAGACAGCGCCAGCACGCCCACCACGTGCCAGGTCAGGTCGTACACGACATAGCGGCCCTGCGCTTCGTACGTCAGCGTCAGGTGCGGCGCGCCGCCGTCAAACGACGCGCCCTCCAGCCCTCCCAGGCGGCCGCCCAGCCGCAGCGAATCGGCCGGGCGCTCGTCCAGCGCCTGCACGCCCACGGCGGGCAGCGCGCTTTGCCGCCCCGCGGCCACGCGCTGCGCGTCGCGCGGGAGCACAAACAGCTCCAGCCCGGTCGCCAGCACCAAAAAGACCAGCAGCTCCGTGACGCACATCTTCATCAGGAGCCGCGCATAGTTGAACGAGATGCGCAGGCCCAGCGACAGGCGGATGCGGCTGACGGTCTGCACGGCCGCGCGGTGCGTGCGCCCGCTCAGGCGGTTGAACAGGTTGTCGCCGCGGCTTATCGCCTCGCGCCTGCGCGCCCTGCGTGCATCCTCCCGCGCGCGCCTGCGTTCCCTGCGCGCCGCCTGCGCCCGCGCCCTACGCTCGCGGGCCTTGCGCCGCCGCGCGCGGGCGCGGCTGTCCCTGGCCTCATTCCTCATGACGCAGCATGTACCCCACCCCGCGCACGGTGTGCAGGTACTTGACCCCCGTCTTCTCGTCGATCTTGGTGCGCAGGTAGCGGATGTAAACGTCCACGATGTTCGTATCGCCGGCGTATTCGTAGCCCCACACGTCGTTGAGCAGCGCGTCGCGCGTGACGACCTGCCCCTGACGCTCCATCAGGTAGCGCAGCAGGTCGAACTCCTTCTTCGTCAGCGAGATGGGCGTATCCCCGTAGGCGACGGCATAGGAGCGCGTGTCCAGCGTCAGAAGGCCCGCGCGCAGCACGCCGCCCTCCGCCCCGCCGCCCGCGCGCGCGCGGCGCTTGAGCAGCACGCGGATGCGCGCGAGCAGCTCCTCGATGGCGAAGGGCTTGGTCATGTAGTCGTCCGCGCCCATGTCCAGGCCCATGACCTTGTCGGACACGTCGTCCTTGGCCGTGAGCATGATGATGGGCGTGTCGCGCTCCTGGCGCACCCTGCGGCAGACCTCGATGCCCGACAGGCGCGGGAGCATCAGGTCCAGCACGATCAGGTCGGGCTTCCAGGCGGCGACCTTCTCCAGACCGCTGCGCCCGTCGCCGCTGACGGCGACCTCATAGCCCTCGTGCGCAAGCTCCAGCTCGATGAAGCGTGCGATCTTCATTTCATCCTCGACGATCAGGATCCTGGGCATGGCTTCGTCCTTTCAGGCTGTCTCAGCCGATGGTGATCTCGTTTTCATCCCCGTCGCGGGGCTGCTCCTTGGCGGGCTGCACGTCGTATTCCTGCACGGGCTCGTCACAGGGCGGCTGCGTGGGCTCCTCCTCCGGCTGCGGCGCGGCGGCCTGCGCCGTCTCGCGCACCGTGCGGGCCGCGTCGCGCCCGGCCTGGGCAAAGCTGCCCGCGGTCTTGCGGATATTCTGGGCCGCATTGTCCACGATGTTGCGCAGCTCGTCCTCCACGCGCCCGTCCTTGCGGCCGGCGCGCAGGTTGATGCGGCAGCCGAACACAAACAGCAGCAGCACGCTGGGAATCATCACGTGCGGCGCAAACAGGAACACGAGCAGCACATAGAGCACCGGCAGGTTGGCGACCGTCTCGCCCGAGCGGGTGACGAGCAGGTTGGTGTGCAGGAACGTCGAGAGGATGCCCTGCCAGTCCGTGCCGCGCTCGCCCCCACGGGGGAACTCGCGCCCCTCGCCCCGCGCCTTGCGCGTGCGCTCGCCTGCGCGCTGCGCGCCCGCCTGCGGCTTGAGCCGGCCGCGGCGCTCCAGATCGACCAGGCAGCGCGTCAGATCGCCGCCGTAGCGATCCAGCAGCTCCAGCGCCTCCTCATAGGAGACGTAGGCCTTTGCGCGCAGGTATTCGATTTGTTCCACTGTATAGGTTGCCATAAGGGTCCTCCTTTTCGCTCCTCTGGCGGGCAGCCAGCCCGCCCCATGCCCACAGGATAGCACATGCCGCGCGCAGGCGCTTTGGAGCGGCCTTACAGCTTCATGAGAATTCGATTAACGCCTCAGATCCGCTGGCGCGCGTGCGCCCCGGCCCCCGAGGCGCGCAGCCCCGGCGCCACGCCCGCGCGCAGGTCGCATACCGCCTGCGCCGCCGCCAGCAGGTTCATCGCCATCGCCGCCGTCATCGGCAGCACGTACTGGCCCGTCAGCGCCGGCACATAGCCCAGCATCGTCGCGCCCGCGACGAGCACGCACACGCGAATGCGCCGCTCATGGCGCAGCGCATAGAACATCGAGACGAGTGCGGGCAGGAAGAAGCTGCGCGCGCTCATGCCCGGCAGGAGCATCGGCACGGCCAGCGCGCACAGCAGCAGCGCCTGCCACAGCGCGCTGCGCGGCACGTGACGGCGCAGGCGCCAGGCCAGCCACGCGCCCGCGCCCAGCGCGACGCCCGCCGCCCACACGCCCGCCGCCTGCAGGCGGTCAAGCGTCTCCTGCGTGAACCACTTGTTCATCTCGCCCGTGTATACGCCCGGCACGAACTCCAGATAGCCGAACTGCTCGCGGTAGCTCATGCTGGCCGCGGGCACGAACTGGTACAGCGACGGCGCGCAGTACGCCAGCTGGTCCTGCGAGAACGCAAACAGGCGCGCAGGCGAGAGCGCCGCCAGCGCCGTTTCAGGCGAGGCGGTCAGCGCGAGCGGCAGCGCGCACAGCAGCAGCGTCAGCAGTGCCTGCGCCAGCGCGCGCAGGCGCAGGCCGCCGTGCGGCCACAGCAGCAGCAGCGGCAGGCAGAACAGCGCCTCCGCGCCGGCCGCGTACGCCAGCGCGAACAGCACGGCGCACAGCGTCTGCCGGCGGCTGAGCAGCGCGTACAGCGACAGCACGCACAGCAGCGCGCACAGCGCGTCCCACTGCGCCCAATAGGCGCCCGTCAGCCACGTGAGCGGGCAGTACAGCACCGCCAGCAGCGCCAGCGTGCTGCGCCGGCGGTCCACGAAGCGCTCGACCAGCGCCTGCGCCGCAAACGCCAGCGCGAAGTCGAACACGATGGAGGCGAGCTTGATCATGTACAGCTCACGGAAGGGGATCCGGCTGATGAGCGCATAGCCGTACACGCCCAGCAGGCCGTAGCGGCCCGCGCCTTGCGAAGCCGCGCCCAGGCCGTCCTGCGCCAGCGCCTCGACGAAGAGCCGCTGCGCCGTGTGGTCCGGCGTCACCTGGTTGAACACCGTCGTGCGCAGCACGTAGGCGCAGGTCAGCGCGAAGTACACGAACAGGAACTCGAGCCACTTCAGCTCGCGGGAGAGGATGGCGTAGCCCAGCACCGCCGCCAGCGGCGCGAGCAGCACCACGATCAGCACGCGGCGCATCTCCCAGGTCTCCACAAAGGACAAGTTGGCCAGCGGGCCGGCGAACGCGCTGAACGCCATCAGCCCCGCCGTCGTGGCCAGGGCGAGCAGCAGCTGCAGCGCGCGCCGCCGCCGCTCGCAGAAGGACATCACGTTTCGAATCGCTTGCATATCGTCTTCCTTTCGTGCGTCACACGCGCTCGGGCGCGAACGCTTCCTGCGCGCAGGGCGCATCCGGACAGGCGGCCTGCCGTGCCCTGAGCTCTGTCAGGATGTCGCGCGCGATGAACGCCAGCGCGGCGATGTTCATCATGGAGGCCACAATCATCGGCACGCCGCGCGCGCGCGTGAGGAAGGGCATGTAGCTGGCAAACGACGCGCCGATCACCAGCATCGGCACGAACGCGCGGCGCGGATAGCGCACGCCGTAGAGCAGGCAGAGCATGTCCGCCATGTAGAAGTAGCGGTCGTGCATCTTGGGCAGCACCAGCGGCACAAACAGCGCGCTGAAGGCCGCCATGCGCCACACCTGGTCAAAGCCCAGGAAGCGCCGCCGCTTCCACAGGAAGAAGAGCACGGCCAGCACGATCACCGCCGCGGCGATGAGCGTCGTGTTTTGCAGCCACCACATCGTGTCCAGCGTAAAGTACCAGCGCGTCAGGCTCACGTCCATCGTCTGATGCTCGTCAAACAGCGCGCTCACCCACGGCCACTGGGGCGCGTTGGCCAGCTCGACCTGCGGAAAGAACTGATAGATGCTCGCCGCGTTGTACGTCAGCCGGTCGGAGTACTGCCCCAGCGACTGATTGACGTAGATCGTCAGCGCCGAGAGCAGCGAGCGCCCGGCCAGCAGCGCGGGCACGAGCGTGAGCAGATACGTGCCCGCAAACGCCAGCGCGTGGCGCCAGCGGTACTTTTTGTGCAGCAGCCCGAACAGCACCATCGGGAAGAAGAAGATCGTCTGCAGCTTGAAGCAGAACGCCAGCGACAGCAGCGACGCGGAGACCACCGGTCGCCCGGCCAGCAGCGCGTACAGGCACGCGACGATAAAGAACACGTACAGCGCGTCGCACTGGGCCCAGTAGGCGCTGTTCCACCACACCGTCGGCAGCGCGAGCACCACCAGGAACACCGGCAGCGACGCGCGCTCGTCGATGAAGCGGTGCACCGTCTCCATCATCATCAGCGCGAGCGCGAAGTCGAACGCGACCGACACGAGCTTGATCAGGTACAGGTCCGAAATGGGGCTCTTGGCGATCAGCGCGAGGATGTACAGGTACGGCAGGTTGTAGTCGCCGATCTCTTCGCGGATCATGCCAAAGCCGCCCTCGCGGAACGTATCGACCCAACGCTCCAGAAAGGACGCGTAGTCCGCCGACACCTGATCGAACATGTGCAGGCGCAAAAGGAGCGCCGCCACGGCGCCCAGGCACGCCACGAGGAACGCCGCGGGCGTCATGCGCCTGCGCAGCGCGAGCGCCAGGAGCACGGCCAGCAGCAGCGCGCCCGTCAGGCACGTGAAGGCGGCGCGGTCGCCCTCGCAGGCAAAGCGCGTGAGCGAGGCGATCGGCCCGCCGGCCATGCAGGCAAGCAGGTACAGCGCGGTCAGCGCGGCAGCGAACACAAAACGCCATGCGCGCCCCTGCAGGGCGCGCGAGGCGCGGGAGGGGATGCTGTTCAAGGCTGGGTGACCCCTTTCCTGTCGGAAGCGGCCGCAGCCGTCCGACGCATAATCACATCTATTATACAAAAATTGCAGGATTTATCAAGGGCAGCGCGAAAAGATCGCAAAAGCCCTTGCGGTTTTGCGCCAAAGCGTTTACAATGAACGTACATCCGGCCCGTCTGGCCGGGCATTTTTCGAAGGAGTGACGAAAGATCATGAGCATTGTGCGCGCCCCCTTCGGCGTCATGCCCTCGGGCGAAGCGGTCGATCAGTACACCCTGCAAAACGCCGGCGGCAGTAGCGTTTCGATCATCACCTATGGCGGCACGCTGACCGCCATCCGCGTGCCCGACCGCGCGGGCAAGCTGTCCGACGTGTGCCTGGGCTTTGACACGCTGGAGAAGTACCTGAACGTGCCCGGCTATATGGGCGCGCTCATCGGCCGCTATGCCAACCGCATCGGCGGCGCCCGCTTCACGCTGAACGGCAAGACCTATTCCCTCTACCCCAACGAGGGCGAAAACACGCTGCACGGCGGCAAGGTCGGCTTCAACCGCAAGGTCTGGGCGGCCCAGACCGTCAGCGAGCCGGGCGTGGAGCGGCTCGTGCTCACCTGCCGCAGCGAGGACGGCGAGGAGGGCTACCCCGGCGCGCTGGACGTGCGCGTCACCTATTCGTTCGACGACGAGGACGAGCTGACGATCCACTACGAGGCCGTCTGCGACCAGGACACGGTCGTCAACCTGACCAACCACTGCTACTTCAACCTCGCCGGCCACAACAGCGGCACCGTCGAGGACCACGTCATCCAGATCAACGCCGACCGCTTCACCGTCGTGCGCCCCGACTCCATCCCCACGGGCGAGCTGCGCCCGGTCGACGGCACGCCGTTCGACCTGCGCGCGGGCCTGCGCATCGGCGACGGCCTGGCCCGCATCGGCGAGGACGAACAGATGCGCTTTGGCAAGGGCTACGACCACAACTTCGCCATCTCCTGCGAGGGCGAGGGCGTCGTCAAGGCCGTGGAGCTGTACGATCCGGCCTCCGGCCGCGTGATGGAGACCTTCACCGACATGCCCGGCGTGCAGTTCTACAGCGCCAACATGCTCGAGAGCGACTTTGCGGGCAAGGACGGCGTGATGTACGGCCATCATGCGGGCCTGTGCCTGGAGACACAGTTCTTCCCCGACTCGCCCAACCGGCCGGAGTTCCCCTCCTGCACGCTGCGCGCGGGGCAGAAGTACGACTACACCACCGTGTACAAGTTCTCCGTGCGCGAAAACGCCTGACGACATGCAGCCGGCGCGTTCCTTCGGGAGCGCGCCGCTTTTTTACTTCACGCGCCGCCGCATCGCGTTGAGCCTGCGCGTGAGCGGGTAATCGCGCGTGAAGTACAGCTCTTCCGTCTCCGCGCGCACGCAGGGCTCGCCCGCGTCCCGCCGCAGCACGACCCCACAGGCAAGCCCCGGGTATGCCCGCGCGGTGAAGCAGACCTTGTGCGCATACGGCAGCGCGTCGAATGCGCGCAGCTGCGCCTCCGTCGCGCCGTTCTGGTCGCAGAACTTGACCAGCAGGTTGTCCCAGTTGATCCGCGCGGCCCGGCGCGCCCACTTCTCGCGCGCCTCCCGCTCGTCGGCGTAGTGCATGAAGAAGACCTCCACGTCCAGCAGCCGCGCCACGGGATAGCGGCCGTAGCCCGGATCCACCGCGCGCAGCGCCGCCGCATGGCGCGACGCGGCCGGATCGATGAACGTCAGCGGCGCGGCCAGGTAGCGCCGCGGATCCCTCAGCAGGCGCAGGTAGTCCTCCGGCATGAAGAACAGCCCCGCCGTGGGCGTACGGTACGGCAGCCCGTAGCGCTGGTAGACAAAGCCGCCGAAGCAGTTGTTCGACAGCACGGTGAAGTCGCGATTGCGCAGCGCCGCCCGCCGCAGCGCCTTGTGCGCCGCCTGCATGCGCCGCCGCAGCGCCCACCACGGACGCAGCACGCGCTCGCCCAGCACGCGCTTGACGGATTCCCTGTTCATGTGCCCTCCTGCGCGGCCCTGCGCGCATCCTTTTTCCCCATTATAGCGCGCCGCCGCAGGGCTGACAAGTTGACATTCCGGGCCGGGCCTGTTACAATGCTCATAGACATCAATGCGCCCCCGGCCTGCCGGGCCTCGGGCGAAACGGAGGTATGGCTTCTATGAAGCGTGTATTCGTGTTCCTCGCGATGCTGTTCGCGTGCGTTCTCGCGCTTTCCGGCTGCCAGTCGCTGGGCGGGCTGGGCGCGACGCCCACGCCGATCCCCACCGCCTCCCCCTCGCCCACGCCCTCGCCCACGCCGGAGCCCACCAGGGATCCGACCATCAACGAGGACATGCCCGCCCTTGACCCGACACAGCCCGGCCAGACGCCCGTGCCGATCGATCCGATCGACATGCCCACGCCCACGCCTGCGCCCACGCTCAGCCTGGACTACGACACCTTCTCCTCCAGCGCGGCCGGCTTTGCCTTCAGCAAGCCCACGACCTGGATCCAGACCCAGGGCACTGTCGCCGAGTTTGTACAGTACGTCGAGCCCTCCGCCGAGGCCTCCGCGCGCGAGGACAGCGGCTATCCGACCCGCCTGACCATCGTCAAGTATCAGAAGGGCACGCCCCAGACCGCCGACGATGCGCGCGATCAGCTCGACTCCGTCATCCAGGAGCTCGCCTCCGAATTCCAGGAGATGACCGTCAACGATACATACGGCGGTCTGTCCATGGGCGGCGGCAACGGCTACTACGTGTACTACCGCGGCGTGGTTGCCGATCCCGCCAATCCTGCCGTCACCTACTCGGTGCGCGGGCGCGCGGGCGTCGTCGCCATCGGCCAGGCGCTGTACCAGATCCGCATCTCCACCCCCGCCAACCTGTTTGAGTATTACCAGGACGTCTACCGCACGGCGCGCAATTCCTTCGACGTGCTGTGAGCCCATTGCCGGCCCTTAGGGGCCGGTTTTTTTTGCATTTCGTACGCGCGCGCTGCATGAAACGATGTAAGACGTTCGTCTTATAAGCAGAAGATACCAACACGGAGGGGATGGGAACATGTCATGCCTGTATCGCCGGTTGCCCGCACTGCTGCTTGCGGCGCTGCTGCTCGCAGCGCCTGCCGCCGCCGAGGCCACGCCCATGCAGGCCACGCCTGTAGAAGCCACGCCTGTTGAGGCCACGCCCGAATGGCCTGAGGGTGCGCTGATCGCCACGACGATGTATCCCCAGGGAACGGAGTTTTGCGCCGAGCGCACGCCCGACACGCAGGTGGACGCCCTGCCCGAGGGCACGGAGCTGAACGTGCTGGAGCTGGGCAGCTGCTGGTGCCGCGTGCGCACGGCCGACGGCCGGGAGGGCTATGTGCCCACGATCTACCTGCGCTTCGGGGCGTCAAACCAGCTCGCGTTCGTGACGGCGCAGGCAGGCCCGACGGCCGTACACCGCAATCCCTTCATCACCTCGCAGACGCTCGCCGTCTGTCCGCCGGGCCAGATCTTCGCCGTGCTGGGCGAGGAGGGCAGCTTCACGCGCGTGGCCACGCCGGAGATGACGGGCTATGTGCGCACCGAGCGCCTGGACGTGCGCCTCGCCGAGGATATGATCGGCGCGCGCGTGCGCGTGGTCTACCCCGACGACCCCGCGCGCGAGACGACGGTCAACCTGCGGGCCGAGCCGAGCCTGGACGGGCGGCTGATCTGCCAGGTGCCCACGGGCACGGAGGTGCTGTGGCTCTTCGATCGGGACGATTGGTACATCGTGGAGACGGACGGCCTGCGCGGCTACATGATGGCGCAATACCTGGAACCCATCGAGTGATACGCGGAGGAGGAATGGGGAATGAAGCGGAAGAACGCTGCGGCGCTGTTGTGCGCGCTGCTGCTGTGCTGCCTGGCGCTGACGGCGCAGGCGGGCGCCACCCAGGTGGGCGTGGTCGTCAACGACGTGCCGACCAACCGGCTGCACCTGCGCGCGCTGCCCTCCACGGACGCGGACTCGCTGGGCAAGTACTACACGGGCGTGCAGGTCGAGGTGCTGGACGCGTCGAACTTCGGCGACTGGGCAAAGGTGCGCGTGCGCGGCGTCGAGGGCTTCATGCTCAAGACGTTCCTGCACATCGGGACGGACCTGAACGTCGCGCCCGCCATGCCCGAGGGCGTCGTGAACAACCCGAACCCGGCCGACCGGCTGAACCTGCGCCAGTGGCCGACCGAGCGCTCCGAGTCGCTGGGCAAGTACTACAACGGCACGAAGGTGACCGTGCTGGGCATCCGCGACAACTGGTATCACGTGGACGTGGGCGGCCAGAGCGGCTTCATGCGGGCGGAATACCTGGACGTGGAGGGCATCGACGATGGCTCCGGATCCACCGGCGGTTCAACCGGCGGGTCCGGGTCAACCGGCGGGTCCGGTTCGACCGGCGGGTCGGTCACCGGCTATGCGACTGTGAACAATCCCGACCCAGCGGACCGGCTGCACCTGCGCACATGGCCTTCGACGGACGCGCCGTCGCTGGGCAAGTACTACAACGGCGTGGCGGTGCGGGTGCTGGGCCAGCGCGGCGACTGGACGCACGTGGAGGTGGAGGGCGTCGAGGGCTGGATGCTGAGCCGCTACCTCAGCTTCCCGACGTCCGCGGTGAGCACGGACGTCCCCAGCGCCATTCCCATCGCCTACGTGAACAACCCGCGCCCCACGGACCGGCTGAATCTGCGCCAGGCCGCGGATGAGGACGCCGCCTCGCTGGGCAAGTACTACAACAACACGCGCCTGGAGGTGCTGGGCGTGTGCGACGGCTGGTACCACGTGCGCGTGCTGGAGGACGGGCGCACGGGCTACATGTCCGCCGCCTATGTGACGCTTGCCGATCTGCCGTATATGGCCTACGGCGCCTATGCGGTGCCGGGCGACCTGCCGGTGGGCTACTATCTCGTGACCGGGCAGAGTGCGTCCGTGGCCCTCACGTATGCGGACGGCCATACGCTCTCGCTGAATGGCGCCATGGTGGCGGACAGTTATGTGATCTACCTGACCACGGGCATGCATGTGCGCGTGAACGACGGGACGGCCCTCGAGCACATCCTCGCCCGGCCCTATGTGTCGGACAAGACGGCGATGGCCTTCGCGGGCATGGCGCTGCTGCGCATCGGCACGGACTACCCCACCGGCGCGGCAATCGTGCGCCCCGCGCCGGGCTGCGTCGCGGGCGCCTATACGCTCTATGACGCCGCGTCCGGGCAGGAGCTGGAGTCGGGCAAGGTCGAGGGCGAGATCGCCTTCGATCTGCGGGAGGGCACCAACCTGCGCCTGTATGACTGCGTGATCTCCACAAACGGCTGACAGCCGGTCATATATAAACGCGGGGGACGAGCATCGTCCCCCGCGCCCTTTGTCGTTCAGTTTGCCAGCGTCAGCAGCCCCGCACAGTCGGACATCTGTTCGAACGTCAGCCGCGGCAGAAAGGGCCGCAGCTCGTCAAAGACGAAATAGATCTCGTCCGCATCCCAGCCGTCGCCCGCCTGCGCCCGGCATGCCTCCAGCTGCGCGCGGGTCTCAAACGCCACGTCCCCCACGTAAATGCGGCCCCGCTCGCTCAGCAGCGGCAGCAGCTCCCGCAGGAAGGTCACCTTGCGCGTGTCGGTCAGGTGGTGCAGCGAGTACGTGGCGATGATCGCGTCATACCTGCGGCCCTTGAGCGCCTCCGCCAGGCCCTGCGCAAAGTCGCCCTTGTACAGCCGGGCCTGCGGCATCTTCGCCTGCGCGCGCTCGACCATCCGCTGCGAGAAGTCCTGGCCAAAGACCTCGCAGCCCCGCTCATACAGCCGGGCGGCGAGCACCCCCGTGCCAAACCCGATGTCCAGCACGGACCGCGCGCCCGCCTGCAGCACCCGCCGGTAGATCTCGCCGAGCACGGCCCTGTAGCCCGCAAAGGGATACGCGCCCTCCTCGTCGCACAGCCCGACGCTCTGGTCATAGTCATCCGCCCAAAGGTCAAATCCCCGGTCATTCAGCATCGATCGTCTTCCTCCATCTTCTTGTCGTCCTGCGCCGCCGGCTGCCCGCCCGTCGCCTGGGCGCGCGCGTCGAAGTAGGCGCGCACGGCCTCCGCGGCCGGCCGGCTCATGCCCTGCACGGCGCACAGCTCGTCCACCGACGCCTCGCGCAGCGCTGCGACGGTGCGAAAGTGGTTGAGCAGCGCGCGGCGGCGCGTGGGGCCGATGCCCGGGATGTCCTCCAGCTGCGAGTGGATGCTCGCCTTGCCGCGCAGGTTGCGGTGGTGCGTGATGCCGAAGCGGTGCGCCTCGTCGCGCACGCGCTGGATGAGGTGCAGCGCCGGGCTGTGCCGGTCCAGCAGGATGGACTCCGCCTGCCCCGGCAGGAAGATCTCCTCCAACCGCTTGGCCAGGCCGAAGATGGGCACGTCAAAGCCCGCCTTCAGCATTGCGCGGCGCGCAAAGTCCAGCTGTTCGGGGCCGCCGTCGATCAGGATCAGGTCCGGCAGGTCGGTGAACTTGCCCTCGGCCGGGTCGCGGCCCGCCGCCTCCAGCTCCGCCCGCTCGCGCTTGGCGTGCTCGAACCGGCGGGTGATGACCTCGTTCATGGACGCGAAGTCGTTCGCGCCCACGACCGTCTTGATCCGGAAGTGGCGGTATTCCTTCTTGGCCGGCATGCCGTCGATGAATACGACCATCGACGCGACGGACAGCACGCCCTGCGTGTTGGAGATGTCGTAGCCCTCGATGCGCCGCGGATAGCCCGCCATGCCCACCGCCTCGCCCAGCGCCTTGGCGGCGCCGACGGTGCGCGTCTGCTGGCTCTCCAGGCGCGCGTTGCGCTTCTCCAGCGCGTCCTTGGCATTCTTGTGGGCCATCTCCACGAGCTGGTGCTTCGTGCCGCGCTGGGGCATGCGCAGCGTCACCTTCGCGCCGCGCCGCTCGCTCAGGTATCGCTCCAGCTCCTGCGCGCCGGGCGTGAGCGATTCGACGATCAGCTCCGAGGGGATCATCTGCGCGTCCTCGTAGAACTGCGGAATGAAGCTCTCCAGCACCTCCGCGGGCGGCAGGTCGCCTGCGCGCTCGAGCGCGAAGTGCTCCCCGCCGATCATATGTCCGCCGCGCACGAACAGCACCTGCACCATCGCGTCCAGGCCATCCTGATGCACCGCCAGGATGTCCTGATCGCCGCCGCGCACGTCGATGGCCTTCTGGCGCTCCATCAGGCCCTCCACCGCGCGGATGCGGTCGCGATAGACGCCCGCCTGTTCAAAGTGCATCGCCGCGGCCGCCTCCTGCATCTTCTTTCGCAGGTCGCGCAGCACGGGCTCGCTCTTGCCCGAGAGGAACTCGACCACCCGGTCCACGTACAGGTGGTACTCGTCGCGCGTGCACAGGCCCGCGCACGGGGCCAGGCACTGACCGATCTGGTGGTGCAGGCAGGGCCGGCGCGGCCTGTCCATCGCATAGGCGCACGTGCGCAGCGGGAACACCTGGCGCAGCACGTCCAGCACCTCGCGCACGCTGCCCCCGCCCATGTATGGCCCGAAGTAGCGCGCGCCGTCCTTCTCCACGCGGCGGACCATCTCCACGCGCGGGAAGTCCTCGGCGACGTTCACGCGCAGGTAGGGGTAGTGCTTGTCGTCCTTGAGGAGGATGTTGTAGTAGGGCTTGTGCAGCTTGATCAGGTTGCACTCCAGGATCAGCGACTCGAGGTTGGAGTCGACTAGGATGACGTCGAAGTCGTCGATCTTCTCGACCATGGCCGCCACCTTGGGCGTGTGCTCGCGCGTCTGAAAGTACGATCGCACGCGGTTTTTGAGGTTTTTGGCCTTGCCGACGTAGATGATCTGCCCGTTGGACTTCATCAGGTAGCAGCCGGGGCTGTCAGGCAGCTTTTGGAGCTTCAGGCGAAGCAGTTCGTTCATGCGGGGGGCGTCCTTTCGGTTTGGGGATATGGGCCTGCAAGAGGCGTCAGAGCCCGAAAAAGGAACCAAGGCTGTTCGCTCTTGGTTCCTTGGGTATGGTTCTATGCAATTATCGGGATAGGGGAACCTCGCAATTTCGCTTTGGGGTTATCCGTCTTTCTGACCGTCCATGTCGTTCATGTCTTGCATGCCCGTTCATTGGAATGACTTGAAAACCCGGATTGCCCATCTATCGGTCGGTTCGTTTCGCCGAAGGTTTTATGATGGATCCGTCTGTCTTGGATAAGTCTAACGTCTTTGCGTCATCTATCTCAAATATTGATTCGCCCTGTCGAATCCTCTGATTCTGCCGCTGTATGCGCTATGCGTCCGGCCCTTCGCGCCGCGACCCATGGGTCTTGATGCGAATGCTTTCCGAATGGTTGACCTCTTTTCGGAATCCAAACGATCCTGTCTGCTTCGCTTTTGGAATCCCACATGAATTCTTACTCGCTCGGCCTTTGAGAATCCGTAGACTCTTCCACGCTTTGCTTTCTGAATCCGCTTTGATTCTTACTCGCTACGCTCTTCCGAATCCGGTCGATTCTTACTTGATTGTCGTCTTGGGGAAAGATGATTCTTACTCGCTTCGCTTTCCGACTGTCTTTCGACCCTTACTCGCGCCGCTTTCGGAACGCTTACATTCTTACTCGCCCCTGAGCCCTACGCATCGCATTGCTTTGCTTGGCGAATCTGCGCCAGATGGAAATCCTCTTGCGGTTTACCGTTCCTGAATGATAAACGCCCATCGGAAAATGCGGTTGGATTAGGTTTCCGTCTCCTCTTCTTCGACATCGTCGTCTTCCGTGAAGCGCGTCTGAACGACTTCGATGAGCTGGTCGAGCAGAGCTTCGTCCGGGGGAATGAACTCTTCCATTTCCTCTCCGTCTTCACTCACCGTGCTGACGACCTTCATGATATAAACCGTGTGCTCGCACTCGTCATCGCATTCACACGCGTCATCTTCACACGAGCAATCGCATGCTTCCTCGTCGGCGTCGCAGAGAACTGCATACTCTTCACCATTGTAGAAGAAGTAATCCATGACTTCCAGAAGCAGCTTGTTGCCGTCCTCGTCGGAGAATTCGACGATGTCGCGATCTTCCTGCTGCATTTCATCCTGGTTCATTGGAATCGCCTCCCATTCCGGTGTCAGCTACAGTTCGGAGAGCCGCTTTATGCTTCTCTCTCGTTCCGTCTATATTATAGCCCATCGCCGCGGGAAATGCAAGCGAAAAGCAAAAAAAATCACAAAAGAAACTGTTCGCATTGCCAAATTCCTGGGAGATCAACGGCCGCCTGCCAGGCGTACGTCGCGCCCCAGGAAGCGGATCGCGCGCGTGCGGCGGGTATCCAGCAGGCGCGAGGAGACGCGCTCCGTGTAGGCGGCCTGCAGTTCGGAAAGCGACAGGTTGGTGCTGACCACAAAGCCGCGCTCCGCGGCGATGCGCTCGCTGAGCACGTGGTAGACCGCCTCGATCGTCACATTCTCAATCATCGGCTCGGCGCCCAGGTCGTCCAGCGCCAGCAGGTCGCACGCGCACATCTCGCGCGCGGTCTGCGCGCTGCGCTCGTCCCAGCGCTGGGCGCGCATCACCTCCACCAGGCGGTAGGCCGTCACGCGCAGCACCGTCATGCCGCGCTCGAGTACGCGCTGGGCGATGCAGTTCATCAGGAACGTCTTGCCCAGGCCCGTCGCGCCGAAGAAGAGCAGGTTGCGCTCCGGCGCGCGCGGGTATTCGTCCGCATAGCGCTCGCACAGCGCGCGCACGCGCTCCATGTAGGCGCGCTGCGTGACCTCCTGCCCCGGGAGCGGTTCGTCGGGAAACACGCCCGCGTCGTACGCGGCAAAGTTCTCCCGCTCCAGCCCCGCCAGGCCCTCCTCGCGGTACAGGCGCTGCAGCATCCGCTGGCGCAGGCACGCGCATTGCTCGTGCACCGGCTCGCCCACGTAGCCCGTGTCGCGGCAGACCGGGCAGCGGTAGACCGGCTGCAGGTAGTCCTCCGGCAGCCCCAGGCGCACCAGCTCCGCGCGCAGCGCGCCGTTGATGCGCTCCAATTCGGCCTGCAGCCCGTCCGCCAGGCGCTGCGCCTCCCGCGGTTGCGCAAACGCCGCGCGCATGCGCGCGTAGAAGATCTCCTCGCGCCGGGCGATCAGCTCCCCCGCCGCCTGCGAGCGCCGCGCCACCTCCTCGCGCCGGCGCAGCTCCTCGCGCCGGTTCAGCGCGCGCTGGCTTTCATACTCGGCCAGCAGCTCGCGCAGCACGTTCTCCCGGTTCATCATGCCTTGCCGCCCTCCCCGTCCGTCTCGCCGTCCTTCATGATGTCGAAGAACAACGCGTCCATCTCCTCGTCCGTGTAGCTGCGCTGACCGTAGCGGTGCTTGGCCACCTCGCGCACCGGACGCGCAGTCCGGGCCTGTCCCTGGCCCGCATGCCGGTCGTGCTCGGCCCGCGCCGCCTGCACGTCGCCGATGCCAGCCGCATGCCAGCTTTGCAGGATGCGATCGGCAAAGGTCATGGGCGCGCTCTTGCCCGCGGCATAGGAGGCCGCCAGCAGCACCACGTCCATGGGCATGGCCAGCTCGCCCTGCCAGCGGCGCAGCAGCGCACGGTCGGCGGCGCTGGGCCGAGCGTCCATGCCGGCGGCCTCGTACACGCGCGCGAGCAGGCCGTCGTCC
>CALVNS010000046.1 GCA_944349855.1 uncultured Eubacteriales bacterium
GCACGCGTCCGCGAGGAACAAAGGGCTATGCCCGCATAGTGACAACCACCAGCTTCGCTGGTGGATGTGTTCATTTGGGCGCATTGACCCTCCCGCATTCTCTGGACATGTTGCGCTTTTTTCCTTTTTCTTTTCGCCGCTTCATGGTATAATAATGCGTATTGGTTCCCCTGACGGTTGGCGACCTGACAAAAAAGATAAAATATCCCGGCGCGTTTACATTCTGTTCATTTTTTTGCGCTATGGTAAGGCGTGGAGAATCAAGCGCACATGGCGCAGGAGGGATCTTTTCTATGAGCAAGACCATCGGCATCGACCTTGGCACCACGAACAGCTGCGTCGCCGTTCTCGAGGGCGGCGAGGCCGTCGTCATTCCCAACCCCGAGGGCGGGCGGACCACGCCTTCCGTCGTGGCGTTCACGAAGGACGGGCAGCGGCTCGTGGGGCAGATTGCCAAGCGTCAGGCCGTCACCAATAGCGAGCGCACCATTCAGTCCATCAAGCGCGAGATGGGCAGCGACTACCGCGTGCGCATCGACGGGCGCGCCTACACCCCGCAGGAGATCTCCGCGATGATCCTGCAAAAGCTCAAGGCCGACGCCGAGGCATACCTGGGCGAGCCCGTCACGCAGGCAGTCATCACCGTGCCCGCCTACTTTACCGACAGCCAGCGCCAGGCCACCAAGGATGCGGGCCGTATCGCGGGGCTGGAGGTGCTGCGCATCATCAACGAGCCCACCGCCGCAGCCCTGGCCTATGGCATCGACAAGGAGGGCTCGCAGAAGGTCATGGTCTATGACCTGGGCGGCGGCACGTTTGACGTGTCCATCCTGGACATCAATCAGGACATCATCGAAGTGCTTGCCACCGCCGGCAACAACCGTTTGGGCGGCGATGACTTTGACCAGTGCGTGACCGATTATCTCGTCGCGGAGTTCAAGCGCATGGAGCACATCGACCTGCGGCGCGACGCCACGGCCATGCAGCGCGTGCGCGAAGCCGCCGAAAAGGCGAAGATCGAGCTGTCGGGCATGCAGACGACGAGCGTCAACCTGCCCTTCCTCACCGCCGGCCGTGACGGCCCCAAGCACATGGAAATCCAGCTCACGCGCGCCAAGTTCAACGAGCTGACCGCGCACCTGGTCGAGCAGACGATGGGCCCCGTGCGTCAGGCGCTTGCGGACGCGCATCTCACGACGGCGGATATCGCCAAGGTGCTGCTCGTGGGCGGCTCCAGCCGCATCCCCGCCGTGCAGGAGGCCGTGCGCCGCTTCACGGGCAAGGAGCCCTTCAAGGGCATCAACCCGGACGAGTGCGTCGCCATGGGCGCGGCGCTGCAGGGCGGCGTGCTCATCGGCCAGGTCAAGAGCCTGCTGCTGCTGGACGTGACGCCGCTGTCCCTGGGCATCGAGACCGTCGGCGACGTGTACGCCAAGGTCATCGAGCGCAACACCACTCTGCCCGTTCGCCAGAGCCAGATCTTCACCACCGCCGCGCCCTTTCAGTCCTCGGTCGAGATCAACGTCCTGCAGGGCGAGCGCATGCGCGCCTCGCAGAACAAGTCCCTGGGCAAGTTCAAGCTGAGCGGCATTCGGCGCGCGCCGCAGGGCGTGCCGCAGATCGAGGTGACGTTCAGCATCGACGCCAACGGCATCGTCAGCGTCTCGGCCAAGGATCTGGGCACGGGCAAGCAGCAGGAGATCACGATCACGGGCTCGTCCAACATGAGCGCGGCGGACATCGACCGCGCCGTGCGCGAGGCACAGGCCTATGCTGCGGAGGACCAGCGCCACAAGGAGGAGGCCGAGCGCCGTTACCGCGCGGGCGCGCGGCGCGCATCCAGCGACGCGCAGGACGCCCCTGCTGACGGCGCGCAGGATGCCCAGTTCACGCCCAAAGGCGGCACAAAGGAGTAACCATGTTCGGCTATATCGTGATCAACCGGGCGGAGCTGTCCGACGCCGACTACGCCCGCTACCGAGCTTACTACTGCGGCCTGTGCCGGGAGCTGTCGCGGCGTCACGGGCAGTTCGGCCGCCTGACGCTGACGTACGATATGACGTTTTTGTACGTGCTGCTCAGCTCCCTGTATGAGCCCGAGGAGAAGCTCGCGCCCGGCCGATGCGGGTTGCATCCGCTGCGCCCGCACGACTTCATCGAGAATGCGACGGCGGCCTATGCGGCGGACATGAACGTCGTGCTCGCCTATCACAAGTGCCGCGACAACCGTCAGGATGAGCACAGCCTGCGCGCGGCTGCGCAGGAGCGGGCGCTTCACGGCGCCTATGCGCGCGTGCAGGCGCTCTATCCCGAAAAATGCGCGGTCATTTCCGGCTGTCTGGCGCGCACGTCCGACCTGGAGCGCGCGGCATCGCGCGACGTGGACGCCTTGGCCAACGAGACGGGCCGCCTGCTGGGCGAAGTGCTCTGCTATCGCGAGGACATCTGGGCCCCGACGCTGCGCGCGGCGGGCGAGGCGCTGGGCCGCTTCATCTACCTGATGGATGCCTATGACGACCTGCCGGAAGACCTGCGCAAGGGACGCTACAACCCGCTGACAGAGCTGCGCCACCAACCGGACTATGAGGACTTCTGCCGGCAGATGCTGACGATGATGATCGCAGGCTGCACGCAGGAGTTTGAAAAACTCCCGCTCGTTCAGGACATCGCCATCCTGCGAAACGTGCTCTATTCCGGCGTCTGGGGCCGCTATGCACAGATTCAAAAGCGCAGAAAGGAGGGAGAGCGCCATGGATGATCCCTATCGCGTGTTGGGCGTTCCCCCGACGGCAACGGACGACGAGGTCAAGACCGCCTATCGGAAGCTTGCCCGCAAGTATCACCCGGATCTCAACGGCGGTTCGCCCGAGGCCGAAGCCAAGATGAAGGAGGTCAACGAGGCCTACTCGCTCATCACCAAGATGCGCCGCGAGGGCACCTCCTACACCGGCAGCCAGCAGAGCTACGGCGGCCAGGGCTATGGCAATCCCTTCGGCCAGGGCTATGGCGATCCCTTCGGCGGCTACGGCGGCTATGAGCGCCAGCAGCGCTCCAGCGAGCTCAATGCCGCGCGCAACTACATCATCTCGGGCTACTACCAGGAGGCGCTCAACGTCCTTTCGAACATCTCCGTGCATAGCGCCACCTGGTATTTCCTCAGCGCACAGGCCAACTACGGCCTGGGCAACCGGGTGGCGGCGCTCAACCATGCGCGTCAGGCCGTGCAGATGGACCCCGGCAACTACGAGTACCGGCAGTTCCTCTCGCAGCTGGAGAATGGCGGAAGCGCCTATCAGGAATACGGCCGGCAGTTTCACATGCCTCAGGGCATGTGCTCCGATCCCTGCATGACCTGTTGCCTGTTCAACATTCTGTGCAATTCCTTTGGCATGTGTTGCCCCTGCGGCATCCGGGGCTTCTACTGCTGACGGACGCCAGGGCGCCGTCTGCGTCGAGCAGAGGGCGCCTTTTTCGGCATTCGCTTCCCATCCAGCCGGAAGGCATTGACATGTGCAGGCGGATGTTGTATGATGGGCGCGGCGCGTTGCGCGTCATGCCCCAACGCGGTTGGAAGGGAGACATTCCGCATGGAAAACGATCTCGGGCGCGGCGATATCGGCCGTCTGGTGCGTGCCATCGCATTGCCCAGTATGCTCGCGCAGTTCGTGAGCGTGCTGTACAGCATCGTAGACCGCATGTACATCGGCCACATCGCCGGCGTGGGCGATCTTGCACTGGCTGGCGTGGGCGTGTGCGGGCCGGTGGTCACGATGATCGGCTCCGTCGCCTCGCTTGTGGGCGTGGGCGGCTCCCCGCTGATGAGCATCAAGCTCGGCGAGGGCGACCACGCAGGCGCGCGCACGATTCTGGCCAACGCATTCCTGCTGCTCTGTGTCTTCTCCGTGGCGATTGTCGCGCTGATCCTGCCGGTGCGGCAGGAGATGCTCTCGCTCTTTGGCGCAAGCGGCGCGACGCTCCCCTATGCGGAGGGCTACTTCTTCGTCTACCTGCTGGGCACGCCGTTCGCGTTGCTATCGACCGGGCTCAACACCTTCGTCGTTGCGCAGGGCTATGCAAGAAAGGCCATGTTGTCCGTCGTGCTGGGCGCGGCGCTGAACATTGCGCTCGACCCGGTCTTCATCTTCCTCTTGGGCATGGGCGTTCAGGGGGCCGCCGCCGCCACGGTGATCTCGCAGCTGGCCAGCTGCATCTACGTACTGCGCTTTCTGTTCGGCCGCCGGCCCGGCGTGCGCATCACCTTTGGCGGCTATGCGCCGCGCATCGTTGGGCGCATCCTGGCGCTGGGCTTTACACCGTTTTGCATCATTGCCGTGGACAACGTCATGATCATCGCGATGAATGCCGTGCTGCAGCGCTATGGCGGTCCTGAGCGAGGCGACATGCTCATCACCTGCGCGACCATCGTGCAGAGCTTCATGCTCGTGGTCACGATGCCGCTGGGGGGCATCAGCGGCGGCACGCAGACAATTCTGGGCTTCAACTACGGCGCATGCCGGACGCAGCGCGTGCTGATAGCGCAGCGGCACATCTTCCTGCTGTGCGCCGGCTACACGGCGCTGATGTTCGTGCTGGCACGCCTGCTGGGCCCGCTGTTCGTGGGCCTGTTCACGACGGATCCCCTGCTGAGCGAGAAGGCAATGTGGGCAATCCGCACGTGTACGCTCGCGCTGGTGCCGCTGGGGATTCAGTATGAGATTGTCGACGGCTTCACGGCCATCGGCCAGGTTCGCTATTCCCTGCCCCTTTCCTTTTGGCGCAAGGCCGTCTACTTCGCCGCGCTGTTTGCGCTGCCCGCGCTGTTCGGCGCGGAGGCCGCGTTCTACGCGGAGCCCATTTCCGACGTGCTGGGGCCGGCCTGCTCGATCGCCGTCTATCTGCTGACCATGAAAAAGCTGCTCCTGCGCCGCGAGATGTCGCGCCTGGCGCAGACCTGATTGACCGCGCGCGTTGTTCACCGCGCGTTCACATTGTTGACCTGCACGCTGTCCATCGGGATGGTATAATACATGTCAGGACTTCAATGGGAGGAATGCGCATGTCATTTTTGGAAAACCTTCGTGCGGGCTTTCGCCGCTTCATGACGGGCCGCAACGGCCCAGACCAGCTTTCGCTTGCGCTGCTGTGGGCGGGCCTGATCTGCTCCTTGCTCGACGCCTTCGCGCACACGGGCCTGCTCTCGCTGCTGGGCATGGCGGCCTATGTCTACGCGCTGTTTCGCCTGTTCTCGCGCGCCGTCGACAGGCGCCGCGCCGAGAATGAACGCTATGTGCAGTGGTCGGCCAGCCTGCGCACCAGGCTTGGCCAGGCGCGCGTGCGCTTTCAAAAGCGCAAGGAGTTCAAGTATTTCAAATGCCCGCAGTGCAAATCCATTCTGCGCCTGCCGCGCGGGGTGGGCGAGGTGACGGTGACGTGCGGCAAGTGCCGCCACTCCTTCACGCAGAAGGCATAAAAAAGGCCCCCGGAACGGATGCGTTCCGGGGGCCTTTTGATTTCGCTCATTCCGCCGTCATCAGCGTGACCAGCGCCTCCTGGGGGATCAGGCTCATCGCCTGCGTGACCGTCTGCACCAATCCGGCGCTCAACTCGCTCTCGAGCTGGGCAACCGCGTCGGCGTCCATCGCGCTCACCTCCACACGCTCGTTGCCGCTCAGATCCACAGGCGTGTGCGCCTGAGTGGACAGCTCCAGCATCGCCGAAGCGCTGAACACATCCGTCATGGACAGGCTCGCATTCGTCTGGCTGTACAGCGCCCCATCCTTCACCTGCGTGCCGGTCTTGCTCTGCCAGTCCAGCGCATAGGCGGCATAGGGCGTGCCCGCCTTGTCCGAGACGGCATAGTTCATGTGGGCGACAATCTCCTGGCAATCGACACCGTCCGCATCATAGGCGGAATCCTGCTCATCCACACCCAATGTGAGCACTTCTTCATTCGCATTGGTGATCATCAGGTTCAGGTTCAGTCCGTTCGTACGGCCCGTGTCCAGCAGTTCGCCGCGCTCGACCGACAGCGTGCCGTCCACATTGCCCAAGCCGTTTGCGAGCGTCATGCTGCCCTTTGCCGTGTGCTGGACGCTCTCCTCCTGCGTCTTGCGGCTGTAGGTCAGCGTGCCCACGTCAAAGGGAAAGCCCTCCCACATCGCGGGCATCGTGCCGTCAAAGCCGACCATGCCGTAGTCCTCCCCATAGGAGATGACGAACTCCGTCGCGCCGTCGGTCGCCTGAATCAGGCCGTTCTGGCCGAGCACGTCGACACACAGGCTGTTGATGGCCGCAAAGACGCTCTCCTGCGTGGCGCCAGCGCCCTTGAACGCATCGACGATCGCGGCCTGCAACTCGGCATCCGCGTACAGCGTATCGGCCAGCAGGCGCAGCAGCTGGCGGAAGTCGTCATTGCGCACGACCGCATGCATCTGCGTCACGCTTGCATCGCGCACGTCCGTCTCCGCGACGTAATCATCCGTATACACGTACAGGTCCTGATGCTCGTATTGCGTGTTGGACACCCAGCCGGCGACGACATAGAAGTACATGCCAAAGCTGTTGAGCACAAGCTCGGTGAGCGCCTGCATCTCGGGGCTGTCAAAGTCCACGCCCTGCAGCGTCATGCCGCTCGCCTGAGCCAGCGCATCCTGCGTGACGACGAACGTCTTGCCGGGCACGAGGCTCGTAGCCAGCTCGACGTCCTGGCCGGTCACCCGCACGAACGCGTATGCGACCTCTGTTCCCTGCATCTGTAGCGACAGGCGATATTCCTGCGCATCCGATCCGCCCGCCGCCGTGACGTACAGCGTCGCAGCCTGCGCAATCTGCGAGACGGCCTGCAGCTGTGCGTCGGTCAGGCCAGGCAGAAGGGCCACGTCCAGCCCCAGCTTCGCAACGACCTCTTCGCCGGCCGCATAGCGCGCAGGCAGTTCCGCCAGCAGCAGCGCGCCGGGTTCCAGCGCGATCCCGGCTTCCTCAGCAAACGCTCCCAAGGGCGCAAGCGCAACCAGCAACGCCAGCAGGAGCGTAAACACGCGACTCTTATGCATCGTCATTCTCCTCCATTTCCTGTTTGCAACAGTATAGCGCATCCCGCATCAAACGGCAACACCTTTTCATGGCAACAGCAACACCTGCGCGTCGGGCGGAAGCGCGGGCAGCAGTCGTTGGAGCAGCGCGGCAGGCAAACTCTCCAGTTCCGCGCGCTGGGCGTCGGTCAATGCCTTCGCGTCCACGGCCTCATCCGGCCAGGCGATGGCCTGGGCTGGCGCGGCGGACAGCGAAAACGACGCCGTGCCGACGAGCAGTTCCTTGCCGCCGACGAGCAGCTCGGCCTCCAGTTCGTCGGTCAGCCGCACGTCCAGCGCCGCTCCGCCCAGGATGGCCTCGCCACGCTCCTTGACCGAGAGGCTGAAGTCGCCCAGCGAGAGCATCTGCATCGAGGGGCTGCGATCGGTGAAGCCCACGCTCAGGGTGTTGCGCAGCGTCTCCACGGTCTGCCCCGCTTCGTCTGTCTGCGAGGCGTTTCTCAGCGTCGCGCTCACCCGGATCTGGCGCGAATATCCCGCCAACTTGCCCGACGCGTTGAGCCGGATGCGATGTGTGTCCTCGCCGTCCTCGCGTCCATTTTCGACGGCCAGCGCAAACGTCATGGCATTGCGGCTGTCCTGCTCCAGCGTCAGCTCAGCATCCAGGTTTGAGCCGTTGCGCACGTCCAGCTCGACCGTCCAGGGCGCCTCCTGTGCATGAGCGGCCTGCAGGCTCGCCCGAAGGCGCGTGATCGCGCCGCTCTGCGCGACATCCAACTCAACCTCCAGCGGCGATTGCAGCGTCCACTCGGCCGCAAGGGCCGTCAGCGCCGCCCCATAGGGCTGCGGCAGCCGCGATGCCAGCGCCGGGATCGCCGCCTCCAGCTGCGCCTGCGTCACGGTAATCTGCTCCTCGCGCGCCTCGCCGGGCGTGGCGGTCAGCGCAGGCAGCGCCGCTTCCCCCGCCGTCTGCGCGCGCAGCGACAGGAGCGTGCGCAACGCGCCAGCGCGCAGGCCGAGCGCATCCAGCAGCGACGCCTCGTCCGCCGCACGCACGCCAAAGGGCAGCAGGTCGCTCTCCAGCGCCGCGCCCTGGTCCGTGACGGTCAGGCGCACATAGGCCACGTTCTGCCCGCCGCAGAGGAGCGTCCACTCGTCCAGGCTGCCCGCAGCGCTCTGCTGCCAGGCGTAGTGCAGCGTCAGGCTGTCAAAGAGCGCGCGCAGCGCGGGCATGCCCTCTTCGCCCACGGAAAACATCTCCTGCGGAGAGAACGCGATTTCGGCCTCGATCCGTCCACCCGCCCGTTCCCAGGCGCCCAGGCGCTCAAGCCCCTGGGAAAATGCCGCGCGGACCGGTCCGGCCGGCAGCAGCGCAGCCAGGCAACACGCGACGCACATCCATCGCTTCAAGCGTTTCATAGGCCCTCCATTTACTTGGCATATATGCCAAAAGACGTCCCGGCACGCCCTTTTCTTGCACGTTCAATCGATATCGGCGTCATCATCCGAATAGACCGCAAATCGCGCCAGCGCGCGCTCGTCGAGCACCATGCGCTTTTGCGCCGCGTCGACGCTGAGCACGACCTCCTTGAGCGCGGGCAGCAACATCTCGCCGCGCGGCGTGTCAAACACGTACACGTCGTTTGCGCCGGGCTGAAGGACGTCCGTCAGACGGCCGAGACCGTTGCCTGCGCGGTCGACGGCCTCGCAGCCGATGAGATCGCAGATGAAATTTTCGTCCTCGCCCAGCTGCACCGCGTGCGCACGGTCGACATAGAGCATCTCGCCGCGCAGACGCTCGGCGGCATCGCGGTCCGTCACGCCCTCAAACGTCACGTAGGCATATCCCTCGTGCACGCGCGTGCACGAGACCGCGTGCGGCGCATAGGACGCGCCGCGCTTGAGAAAGACCTGCTTCAGGTCAAAAAAACGATCCGGATCATTGGTCAGGGGTCGCACCTTGACCTCGCCCCGCACGCCCTGGGGCTTGAGCACCGTCCCCACGGCCAAATAGTTGTCCAGCACCCGCATTCTCCTTTACGTCAAAGAGAGGGCGCAAGCCCAAAGGCTCCGCCCTCAAGGATCACAGAATCTCCACAAAGACCGGCTTGGCGTTGCGGGCCGTGGCGGCCTTGACGACCGAACGGATCGCCTTGGCGATGCGGCCCTGCTTGCCGATGACCTTGCCCATGTCATCCGGCGCGACGCGCAGCTCGATGATCGTGGATTCGGGCCCTTCCACCTCGCGCACCTCGACGGCGTCGGGGTTATCGACGAGGCTCCTGGCCACATAGCTCACCAAATCTCCCATGTTTCAGGCCCTCATTTCCGCAGGCATTCTTACTTCTCGATGGCGCCGGTCTTCTTGAGCAGCGCGCGGACGGTATCGGTCGGCTGCGCGCCGTTGCGCATCCACTGCGCGGCCTTCTCGTTGTCGATCTTGAGCTCGACGGGCGTGGAGACGGGGTTGTAGTAGCCGATCTCCTCGATGAAGCGGCCGTCGCGCGGGCTGCGCTCGTCGGCGACGACGACGCGGTAGAAGGGCTTCTTCTTCATACCCATTCTCTTGAGACGAATCTTAACGGACATTGGTGTTCTCCTCCTTCTGATGAATGACAAAATGTATCTGCAATCACTTGTGATGATTGAGCGCGTCAGGCCATCGGGGGCATGCGCCGCATGCGGCCACGACTGCCGCGCCGCCCGTTCATGGCCTGCTTCATCATCTGACGCATGCTGTCAAACTGGCGGATCAGCTGGTTGACGTCCTGCACCGTCGTGCCGGAGCCAGCGGCGATGCGGCGGCGGCGGCTGGCGTTGAGGATCTCGGGGTGCGCGCGCTCGCGCGGGGTCATGGAGCGGATGATCGCCTCGGGCTTGGACATGGCGTTGTCCGGGATGTCGAGGTCCTTGATCTGCCCCATGCCCGGCAGCATGGACAGGACCTTCGAAAGCGGGCCCATCTTCTTGATCTGCTGCATCTGGCTGAGGAAGTCCTCAAGCGTGAGCTCTGCGTTTTTTACCTTGCGGGCGAGCTTTTCCGACTCCTGCTCGTCGAACGTCTCCTGCGCCTTCTCGATGAGCGAGAGCATGTCGCCCATGCCCAGGATGCGCGAGGCCATGCGGTCGGGGTGGAAGGGCTCGATGTCCGTCAGCTTTTCGCCGGTGCCGGCAAACTTGATGGGCTTGCCCGTCACCTGGCGCACGGACAGCGCCGCGCCGCCGCGGGTGTCGCCGTCGAGCTTGGTGAGGATGACGCCGGAGATCTCGAGCTTCTCGTTGAACGTCTTGGCGACGTTGACCGCGTCCTGGCCGGTCATTGCGTCGACGACGAGCAGGATCTCCTGCGGCTTGACGGCCGCCTCGATGCGGGCCAGCTCGTCCATGAGCGCCTCGTCAATGTGCAGCCGGCCAGCCGTGTCGAGGATGATGACGTCGTTGCCGTAGTAGCGCGCGCGCTCGATGGCCTCCTGCGCGGTCTTTACGGGATCCTGCGTGCCGCGCTCGAAGACCGGCACGTCGACCTGTCCACCCACGACCTGCAGCTGCTTGATGGCCGCCGGGCGGTAGATGTCGCAGGCGGCCAACAGCGGCTTCTTGCCCTGCTTTTTGAGGTATCCGCCCAGTTTGCCGGCCATCGTGGTCTTGCCGGCGCCCTGCAGGCCGCACAGCATGTAGACCGTGATCGGCGAGGACGAAAACGTCAGCTTCGCGTTCGTGCCGCCCATCACCGCGGTCAGCTCTTCGTTGACGATCTTGATGATCTGCTGCTGGGCGCTCAGGCTCTCCAGTGTCTCCTGGCCGATGCAGCGCTCAGTCGCTCGCTTGATGAACTCCTTGACGACCAGGTAGTTGACATCCGCCTCCAGAAGGGCCATGCGCACCTCGCGCATCGTGGCCTTGACGTCCGCCTCCGTCAGCTTTCCCTTGCCCTTCAGCTTTTGAAATGCGCCTTGCAGCTTATCGGTCAGCCCTTCAAACGCCATTTTGCCCCTCCTCGTCTGCGATCAGCGCATCGAGCGCACGCTTTACGTGCGCTAGCGCCGCCTCACTTTCCCGGGAAGCTTGCACGCCGTCTAGCATCGCCCGGCACTGCTCAAGCCCCTGGGTGATCCGCCTGTAGCGCGCGAGCAGCCCCAGGCGCGCCTCATAATCGGCCAGCTGCCGCTGCGCCCTGTGAACCGCATCGTATACGCCCTGGCGCGAGATGTCCTCCTGCGCGGCGATCTCCGCGAGGGAAAAATCCTCGTCGCAGTACAGCGCGAGCAGCTCGCGCTGACGCTGCGTCAGCAGCGGTCCATAGAACGAGAGCAGCCATGCCGTCTCAATGCGTTTTTCCACTTCGGCATCCTCGTAAAGTCCTATCGCTTGACACGATGGACATTATACCGCGCGCAAGCCACCCTGTCAAGTATTTTTGCTTGTCGCGTCCGTTTTTTCTTCGCCGCACGGACGGCCCGAGGCCGCATAGAGTAAGAGCAGGGGGCTGCGCCTCCGTCATCATCGGTTTGGAGGGATGCGTCGTGAACGCACTTTGCGATATGCCCACAGGCAAGAGCGCGCGCGTGGTGGGCGTGCCCGGGGACGGCGCGATGAATCGCCGCCTGCTGGACGTCGGCTTCACGCCAGGCGCCGCCGTGACCTGTCTATTTCAAGCGCCGGGCGGAGATCCGCGCGCCTATCTGGTGCGCGGCGCGGTGATCGCCCTGCGCCGCGAGGACGCGCGCGCCGTGCAGGTAGAGCCCGCGCTGCGGGAGGTGGTCGCATGGGCCTGAACGGCGCGCGCCTGGTCGCGCTGGCCGGCAACCCCAACGTCGGCAAGAGCACCGTGTTCAATGCGTTGACGGGCATGCGGCAGCATACCGGCAACTGGCCGGGCAAGACGGTTGCCAGCGCGCGCGGCACATGCCGCCATGCGGGGCGTGAATATGAACTGGTGGACACCCCTGGCGCCTATTCGCTCAACGCACACTCGGCCGAAGAAGAGGTCACCCGCGACTTTCTGTGCTTCGGCGGCGCGGAAGCGGTCATCGTCGTGTGCGACGCGACATGCCTGGAGCGCAATCTCAACCTTGCGCTGCAGATCCTGGAGCTGACGCCGCGCGTGGTGCTGTGCGTCAACCTCATGGATGAGGCGGCGCGACGGCGCATCCGCGTGGACACGCGGGCGCTGGAACGCCTGCTCGGCGTGCCGGTCGTAGGTACGAGCGCCCGAGGCGGACGCGGTCTGGAGCGGCTGCTCGAACGGGTGGATGAGGTCGTCGGGCGCGCACCGGAGCATCCCCTGCGCGTGGCGTACCCGCCGGAGCTGGAATCGGAGGTCGAGCGCCTTTCGCGCTCGGTCGCCCTCCGGCTGGACGGCCGGTTGGACGCACGCTGGACGGCGCTGCGCCTGTTGGAGGGGAATGACGCCGCATTGGATGCCGTGCAGGCGCATCTGTCGCCGCTGGACATACGCCCCGCCTTGCAGGCTGCGCAAAATGCCCGCGCCGTGCTTGGCATGAGTGCGCAGCAGGTTGAAACCGCCGTCGTCGGCGCGATCTACCGCGAGGCCGAGCGCCTGTGCGCCGCAGCGGTTCACTCGCAGGAAGCGCAGGACGGGCGGCGCCTGCGCGTCGACCGTCTGCTCACCGGCCGGCTGACGGGCATTCCCGCAATGCTGCTCCTGCTCGCGGCGGTCTTTTACCTCACAATCCGTGGCGCCAACCTGCCCTCTCAGCTGCTGTCAGACGCGCTCTTTTCCCTGGAAGCGCCCCTGTCGCGCGCGCTGGACGCGTTGGGCGCATCCTGGCTGCGCGGGCCGCTCGTCGAGGGCGCATACCGCACGCTGGCATGGGTGGTGAGCGTGATGCTCCCGCCGATGGCGATCTTCTTTCCCCTCTTCACGCTGCTGGAGGATGTCGGCTTTCTGCCGCGCGTGGCGTTCAATCTGGACGGATGCTTCAAGCGCTGCCATGCGTGCGGTAAACAGGCGTTGACGGTCTGCATGGGGTTTGGCTGTAACGCCGCGGGCGTGGTCGGTTGCCGGATCATCGACAGCCCGCGCGAGCGGCTGATCGCGATCCTCACCAACGCATTGACGCCCTGCAACGGCCGATTTCCGCTGTTGATTCAGCTGATCACCCTGTTCTTCGTGGGCGCGCTGGGCGGTGGGGCCGTGTCGGGCGCACTGATGCTCACCGGCCTGATCGTACTGTCGCTGGGCATGACGCTGCTGGCCTCGCGCCTGCTGTCTGCGACGCTACTGCGCGGCGTGCCCTCGGCCTTCACGCTGGAGCTGCCGCCGTTTCGCCGGCCACAGGTCGGGCGCGTCATCGTGCGCTCGGTCTTCGACCGCACGCTCTTCGTGCTCGGCCGCGCGGCGGCAGTTGCAGCGCCTGCTGGGCTCGTCATCTGGCTGCTGGCGAACATCGCGCCCGGCGGCGTATCGCTCATGGCGCGCCTGAACGCGCTGCTGGACCCACTGGGACGCCTCCTGGGCATGGACGGCGTGCTGCTCACTGCGTTCCTGCTGGGCTTTCCCGCCAACGAGATCGTGCTGCCGCTGGCGGTCATGGGCTATGCGCAGGGCAATGCGCTGGCACAGACGGGCGGCGCGCTGGCGCTGCGGACGCTGCTCTCGCAAAACGGATGGACGGAATGGACGGCGCTTTGCGTGATGCTGTTTTCCCTCTTTCACTGGCCGTGCTCGACGACGCTGCTCACGATCCGCCGCGAGACGGGCAGCGCAAGATGGACGGCACTGGCGCTGTTGCTTCCAACAGCGCTGGGCATGGCGCTTTGTGCGCTCGTTGCGGCAGCGGCGCGTGTGCTGGCATAGAAAAACCCCGCATCTGATGGATGCGGGGGTTTTGCTTACGCCTTTTTCTCGGTTTCAGCTTCCACGTTGATGACCTGCTTGCCATCGTAGTAGCCGCAGTGCTTGCAGACGCGGTGGCTGAGCTTCATCTGCTGGCAACGCGGGCACTTGACGATGCCGGGCACGGAAAGCTTCCAGTTGGCGCGGCGCATACGACCGCGGGACTTCGAGATTTTTCCCTTCGGAGTAGCCATGACTTACACCTCCTCATCCTGATTCAGCAAGGATGCCAACGCTGCAAACGGCTGTTTGGATGGCATTTCTTTCTGACATGCGCATTGTGTGTGGTTGAGGTTTGCGCCGCAGATCGGGCAAAGACCCTTGCAGTCGGGCCGGCAGAGGAGGCGCATGGGCATCTCCAGCAGAATGGCGCCGAGCACGAGGTCGTCCAGGTGCAGCACATGACCCTCATAGGTAAAGCGATCGGGATCGTCCGGGTCTTCCTCGCGCGTGAAGACCTCGTCCACCCTGGCGCTGACCGGCAGGACAGCGGGCTCAAGGCAATCTGCGCAGGGTGCGCTCACCGTCGTGCGCACCTCGCCGCGCAACAAAATGGACTCTCCCGCAGCAGCATAGACGCCCGAAAGCGATATGGGCCGTTCAAAGACGAGCTCGTCGCCGTGCCAGGGCTCAGGCGCGCGGGCCTCTTCGAGCGCGAACTCGAATTCGACGCCGGGCGATTTGAGGGCCCGTCCGATGTCCAGCTGCATGCATTTCACCTCGAAAAGTCGACCATTCGTTATTATAATCGCTGTGTTTGGCTTTGTCAATACCCCGTTTCGGGGTTTTTGACGCGGCTTACAGCGCCTCGACGATGGCCTTGGTGTCGCGGGCGATGGGCAGCTCCTCGTTGGTTGCCACGACGAGCACCTTGCACGTCGAGTCGTCCGTGGAGATCTCGCCCTTGGCGCCGGGCTGGTTCTTGTTGGGATCGAGCTTGGCGCCCAGGAACTCCAGGTCCTGGATGACATAGCTGCGGGCGACGGCGTCATTCTCGCCGATGCCGGCGGTCAGCACGATCGCATCCAGGCCGCCCATCGCCGCGGCATACGCGCCGATGTACTTGCGGATGCGGTAGCCCCAGGCCTCCATCGTCGTGATGGCCATGGGATCGCCCTCTTCGGAGGCCTTGCGCACATCGCGCATGTCGCTGCTGATGCCGGACATGCCCAAAAGACCGGATTTCTTGTTGAGGATATTGAGCATCTCATGGATGTCGGTGATGCCGTCGTTTTCCATGATGCACTCGAGCACTGCGGGATCCAGATCGCCCGAGCGAGAGCCCATGATCACGCCCTCCAGAGGCGTAAGGCCCATGGACGTATCGACGCACTTGCCGCCCTTGATCGCAGACAGCGACGAGCCGTTGCCCAGGTGGCAGATGACGAACTTGCAGTCCTCCGGCTTCTTGCCCAGCATCTGCGGCACGACGCTGGCCACGTAGCGGTGGCTGGTGCCGTGGAAGCCGTAGCGGCGGATCTGCAGGCGCTTGTAGTAGTCGTACGGGATCGCGTACAGGTACGCCTTGGGCGGCATGGTCTGATGGAATGCCGTGTCAAATACCGCGACATTGGGCGTATTCGGCATGACCTTTCGGCAGGATTCGATGCCCATGAGGTTGGCGGGCATGTGCAGCGGGCCCAGCGGCACGAGCGCCTTCATGCCCTTCATGGTCTCTTCCGTCACCAGGACGGACTCCTTGAACGTCTCGCCGCCGTGCAGCACGCGGTGGCCGACGGCCGAGATCTCATCCATGCTGCGGATGGCACCCTTTTCCGGGTCGGTCAGCGCGCTCATGACGGCCTGGATGGCCTCGACGTGGTCCTTCATGTTGCGGCTGTACTCGATGACGTTGCCGCCCACCTGCTGCTTGAAGTGCGTGCCCTCGATGCCGATGCGCTCGACCTGACCCTTGGCGGCGACGGTTTCGCCCTCCATGTCGATCAGCTGGTACTTGAGCGATGAGGAGCCCGCGTTGATAACCAAGATCTTCATGTGTCATTCTCCTGCCTTCATTGATATTGCGTATGGGGACGGCGCGTCAGCCCTGCGCCTTGACCGCCGCGATCGCCACGACGGACACGATGTCATCCACCGAGCAGCCGCGGGACAGATCGTTGACCGGCTTGGCCAGACCCTGGATGATCGGGCCCACGGCCTCCGCGCCCGCCAGGCGCTGCACGAGCTTATAGCCGATGTTGCCGGCCTGTAGGTCGGGGAAGATGAGCACGTTGGCCTTGCCCGCCACGGGGCTGCCGGGGCTCTTGAGCTGGCCGACGGATTCAACCAGCGCGGCGTCGGCCTGCAGCTCGCCGTCGACGTTGAGCTCTGGCGCGATCTCATGGGCGATGCGGGTGGCCTCCTGCACCTTGGTGACGTTCTCGTGCTTGGCGGAACCCTTCGTGGAGAAGGACAGCAGCGCCACGCGCGGGTCGAGGTCGGCCAGGGCCTTGCCCGTCTGCGCAGAAGAGACGGCGATCGCGGCCAGCTCCTCGGCCGTCGGGTTGGGGATCACGGCGCAGTCGCCAAAGACCATGACGCCGTTGTCGCCATACTTCTTGTTGGGCACATCCATCAGGAAGCAGGAGGAGACGACCTTGATGCCCGGGGCGGTCTTGATGATCTGCAGCGCCGGGCGCAGCACGTCGCCGGTGGTATTGATCGCGCCGGCGACCATGCCGTCGGCATCGTCCATCTTGAGCATCATCGTGGCAAAGTAGAGGGTGTTCTTCGTCACCAGCTCGGTGGCCTGCTCCAGCGTCATGCCCTTCTTCTGGCGCAGCTCAAAGAGCTTTTGCGCATAGGCGGACGTCTTTTCGCACGTGGCAGGATCCACGATGGCAACGCCCGTCAGGTCGACGCCCAGCTCGGCGGCCTTCGCCTCGACCTCGGCCTTCGCGCCCACCAGCGTCACCTTCGCCAGCTTCTGCTCCACGATCTTCTGCGCCGCCTGGACGGTGCGGGGCTCCGTGCCCTCGGCCAGAACGATGTGCTTGAGATCCGCGGCGGCCTTTGCCTTGATCTTTTCAATGACAGACATGTTCAAATCCTCCTCGACGTGGTACTATAGAAAGGGATGGTTTCACAAGCAGAAATCACCCATATATTATACAGGAAAAACCGGATTTTGAAAAGGCGATGCGCGCGCTTTTGGCCGTATTTTCGGAAAAAACGCCGCGTTCTTCGCTCTTTTCCCGGATGGGAGGCTGCCATGCGCGTCATCGGCGTCATCTGCGAGTACGATCCCTTCCACAACGGCCACGCCCTGCATCTGGCCCGCGCGCGCGAGCAGGCGCAGGCGGACTACGTCGTATGCGCGATGAGCGGGAGCTTCACCCAGCGCGGAACGCCCGCGATGCTGGACAAGTGGACGCGCGCGCGCATGGCGCTCATGGGCGGCGCGGACCTGGTGGTGGAGCTGCCGTTCGCGTTCTGCTGCGCGCAGGCCGAGCGCTTTGCGCGCGGCGGCGTCTCACTGCTTGGATCGCTGGGCGTTGTGACGCACCTGGCGTTCGGCTGCGAGCCTGCGGGCCTGCCCTATCTCCTGCCCGCTGCCAGCGCGCTGGAGTGTCCGACGCCGCGCTTTCGCGAAGCGCTCGCCCAGGCGCTGGGCGACGGCTGTAGCTACCCCCGCGCGCAGGCCGAGGCGCTTGCGCCCGAGCTGGGCGGCGCGCAGGCGCTGCAGGCGCTCTCGCTGCCCAACTTCACACTCGCACTGGAGTACGTGCGGGCGCTGCGCGCGCTCGCGCCGCAGGTGCAGTCGCTGCCCGTCGCGCGCGAGGGCGCGGGCTATCACGAC
>CALVNS010000047.1 GCA_944349855.1 uncultured Eubacteriales bacterium
CTTCTTCGCCTTTTCATGCAGCGGGGCCAGTTCCTCGCCCTGGCCCACGTCCGCCGCCACGCACACGACGGCGCAGCCGTAGTTTTCCTTCAGCCAGGGGATGATGATGGACGTATCCAGGCCGCCCGAATAGGCGAGCAGCACGCGGTCATGCTTTTTCACAAAAGACCCCTCCAATTGCTTGTATGCCGGGCCCTGGGCCCGATTTTTTTGCGATGACGCTCGTATTATAAGCCATCACGGCAAAAAATGCAAGAGGGTTTTGCATAAAAATACATCGCTGTGCTTTCTTGACATCGAGACGGAAACGGGATAAGATAAAATAGATTTTTTATGGACAAACGGAGCGATGTGCTTTGACGATTCTGGGGATCGACCCGGGCCTGGCGACGCTGGGCTGGGGCGTGGTGGAGGAGGCGGGCAGCCGCCTGCGCCTGGTGCAGTACGGCGTGCTGTCCACCCGGCCCGGCGTGTCGATGCCGCACAGGCTGCGCAGCATCTACATCGGCATGCGCCAGCTGATTGAGACCTATCGTCCCGACGACATCGCGTTTGAAGAGCTCTTTTTCTCCAAGAACGTGACGACGGGCATGGCGGTGAGCGCGGCGCGCGGCGTGGCGCTCGTCGCGGCGGCTGAAAAGACCGACAATTTGTATGAATACACACCCATGCAGATCAAACAGGCGGTCGTGGGCTACGGCAAGGCGGAAAAGCAGCAGGTGCAGCAGATGGTGCGCATGCTGCTGAGCATGAAGGAGATCGCCAGGCCCGACGACGCCGCAGACGCGCTGGCCGTGGCCATCACGCACGCGCATACGGGCGCGGCCCGCACGCAGTTCAGGATCAAGTGAGGGAATGACGATGTACGCATTCATCGAAGGCAAAATCGAAGAAAAGCGCCAGGGCGAGCTGGTGATCAATGCGGGCGGCGTAGGCTATCAGCTGATCTGTTCGTCCACGACGCTCTCCGACGCGCCCGGCGCGGGCGAGCGATTCCGTGCCTATACGTACCTGTCCGTGCGCGAGGACGCCATGGAGCTGTTCGGCTTTGCGTCCCGGGAGGAGCGGACGCTCTTTTTGAAGCTGCTGTCCGTCTCGGGCGTGGGCGCGCGCACGGCGCTGGGCATGCTCTCGGCCATGCCGCTACGTGACCTGTCGCTGGCCATCGCCACGGGCGACATCGCCACGCTCTCGCGCGCGCCGGGCATCGGCAAGAAGACGGCGCAGCGCATCGCGCTGGAGCTCAAGGACAAGGTCGAGGCGCAGGAGCTGCGCTCCGGCGCAGGCCAGGGCGTGTCCGCCGCCGCGCCGGACGCCCGCCGGGAGGCCGCCGCCGCACTCATGGCCCTGGGCTATACCAGCGCAGAGGCCGCGCGCGCAATCAACCAGGTGCAGGACCAGGCGGACAAGACGGACCAGCTGATCATGCTGGCGCTGCGCCTGCTGGGCGAGGGCTAAGGGGAGGATGCGACGATGGAAGAAGAACGGCTCATGACGACGGGCTTTCGCGACGAGGATGCGGACATCGAGCAGTCGCTGCGCCCGCGCACGCTGCGCGAATACATCGGCCAGCAGACGGTCAAGGACAGCCTGAACATTTATATTGAGGCGGCGCGCAAGCGCCACGACGCGCTGGATCACATGCTGCTCTACGGCCCGCCGGGCCTGGGCAAGACGACGCTGGCCTGCATCGTCGCCGCGGAGATGGGGCAGAACATCCGCATCACCTCCGGCCCGGCCGTCGAGCGACCGGGCGATCTGGCGTCCATCCTCACCAACCTGAACGCGGGCGACGTGCTGTTCATCGACGAGATCCACCGCCTCTCGCGTACGGTCGAGGAGGTGCTCTACCCCGCGATGGAGGACTATGCGCTGGACATCATGATCGGCAAGGGGCCGAGCGCGCGCTCCATCCGTCTGGATCTGCCCAGGTTCACGCTCGTGGGCGCGACGACGCGCGCGGGCCAGCTGTCCGCGCCGCTGCGCGACCGGTTCGGCATCCTGTTCCGGCTGCAGCTGTATTCCACTGATGAGCTCGCGCAGATCGTGCGCCACAGCGCAAACATCCTCAAGATCCCCGTGGAGCCCGAGGGCGTGCGCGAGATCGCGCGCCGCTCGCGCGGCACGCCGCGCATCGTCAACCGCCTGCTCAAGCGCGTGCGCGACTTTGCGCAGGTGCGTGCGGACGGGACGATCACCTATGAGGTCGCGCGCGAGGCGCTGAACCTGCAGGAGATTGACGAGCTGGGGCTGGACCGCGTGGATCGCGGGATGCTCTCCACGATGATGGACAAGTTCGGCGGCGGGCCGGTGGGCCTGGACACGCTGGCGGCCACCACGGGCGAGGACGCCGTGACGATCGAGGACGTCTACGAGCCCTACCTCATGCAGCTGGGCTTCATCATGCGCACGCCGCGCGGGCGCGTGTGCACGCCGGCGGCCTATGCGCACATGCGCCGCACGCCGCCGCAGCCCCGCGCGGATGGGCCGGACCAGACCCGGCTGGACATCTGACCGGGGGAGGGACGGTAATATGGAGTTTACACCGGTGAGCTTTGCGCTTAAGGACGGCCGGCCAGCGACGCTGCGCACCCTGCTGCCCGAGGATGCGGAGCAGATGCTGCGCATCCTCAGGCAGACGGCGCAGGAGACGCATTGGATCCTGTGCTATCCCGAGGAGCGGGAGGACATGACGGTCGAGCAGGAGGAGGCGTTTTTGCGGGACCGCCTGGCGGACCCGTATACGCTGATGCTGACGTGCGAGGTTGAAGGACGGCTGGTCGGCAACTGCGAGATCTCGTTCGGCAGGCGCATCAAGGTCTCCCACACGGCCACGGTGGCCATCGGCCTGCTCAGGGAGTTTTGGGGCCTTGGCATCGGTACGGCCATGTTCCGGGAGCTGATCGCCGCGGCCCGGCGCCGTCCCGGCGTCATTCAGGTCGTGCTGAGCTTTATGGAAGGAAACGAACGCGGCCGCGCGCTCTATGAAAAGATGGGATTCCGCCTGGTCGGAATCAGGCCGGACGCCTTCCGCCTGCGGGATGGCACGCTGCTGGATGAATATGAGATGATGCTGAAACTTTGAAAGAGGCAATGCCGATGAAGACATCCGATTTTGACTATGAGCTCCCGCAGGAGCTGATCGCCCAGACGCCCGTGGAGCCGCGCGACCACAGCCGGCTGATGGTCGTGCACTGCGCCGACGGGCGGATCGAGCACAGGCACTTTTACGACATCGTGGACTACCTGCGCCCCGGCGACGCGCTGGTGATCAACGAGACGAAGGTCATCCCGGCGCGGCTGCTGGGCGTCAAGGAGGAGACGGGCGTGCCGGTGGAGGTGCTGCTGCTGCGCCGCCACAGCGCGACGGACTGGGAGGCGCTCGTGCGGCCGGGACGGCGGCTGAAGCCGGGCACGGTCTGCTCGTTCGGCGGCGGGCTGCTGCGCTGCACCGTGCTGGAGAGCGTGCCCGAGACGGGCGGACGGCTGGTGCGCTTTGCCTACGAGGGCGTGTTCGAGGAGCTGCTGGACCGGCTGGGCGAGATGCCGCTGCCGCCCTACATTCACGAAAAGCTCGCGGACGCAAGCCGGTACCAGACGGTCTACGCCCGCGCGGAGGGCTCCGCCGCCGCGCCGACGGCGGGCCTGCACTTCACGCCCGAGCTGCTGGACAGCGCCCGGCGCAAGGGCGTGCAGGTCGTGCCCGTGCTGCTGCACGTGGGGCTGGGCACGTTCCGCCCCGTGAAGGAGGAGGACGTGGACAAGCACGTCATGCACTCGGAGTTTTACCAGGTCACGCGCGAGGCGGCGGATGCGCTCAACGGCGTGCGCCGGGCGGGCGGACGGCTGATCTGCGTGGGGACGACGTCGGTGCGCACGATTGAGACCGTCGCCGATGAGGATGGGATCATCCATCCCGGCTCGGGCGAGACGTCGATCTTCATCAAGCCGGGCGTGAAGATCAAGGCCGTGGACGCGCTGATCACCAACTTCCACTTGCCGCAGAGCACCCTGCTCATGCTGGTGAGCACGTTCATGGGCCGGGAGGCGGCCCTGTCGGCCTATGAGCTGGCGGTGCGGGAGAAATACCGCTTCTTTAGCTTCGGCGACGCGATGCTGATCCTGCCCACGGAGCCCAAAGATCAAAAAGGAAATGAGGACGAATATGCCACAGCCGCTGACGTTTGAACTGATCAAGCAGGACGCCGGGACCGGCGCGCGCCGGGGCGTCGTGCATACGCCGCATGGCGACATCCAGACGCCGATCTTCATGCCCGTGGGCACGCAGGCGACGGTCAAGGCGACCACGCCCCGCGAGCTGGAAGAGGTGGGCGCGCAGATCATCCTGTCCAACACGTATCACCTACACCTGCGCCCGGGCGAGGCGCTGGTCAAGGAGGCCGGCGGACTGCACCGGTTCATGTCCTGGAACCATCCGATCCTCACGGACAGCGGCGGATTCCAGGTCTTCTCGCTGGCCGGCCTGCGCAAGATCAAGGAGGAGGGCGTGTCGTTCCAGTCGCACCTGGACGGCAGCCGTCTGTTCATCGGGCCCGAGACGTCCATGCAGATCCAGCAGGACCTGGGCGCGGACATCGCCATGGCCTTTGACGTCTGCTCGCCCTACCCGTGCGACCATGCCACCGCCGAGGAGGCGATGCACCGCACGCACCGCTGGGCCGAGCGCTGCCGGGCCGCGCACACGCGCGAGGATCAGGCGCTGTTCGGCATCGTGCAGGGCGCGTTCTACAAGGACCTGCGCGTGCAAAGCGCCAAGACGCTGGCGGACATGGACTTTCCGGGCTATGGCATCGGCGGCCTGAGCGTGGGCGAACCCAAGCCCGTCATGTACGAGATGCTTGAGGAGCTCATGCCGTACATGCCCGCGAATAAGCCGCGCTACCTCATGGGCGTGGGCAGCCCCGACTGCCTGGTCGAGGGCGTGCTGCGCGGGGTGGACATGTTCGACTGCGTGCTGGCCACGCGCATCGCGCGCAACGGCACCGTCTTCACCGACGCGGGCCGGCTGGTCATCCGCAACGCCCAGTACGCGCATGACTTCGGCCCGCTCGAAGAGGGCTGCGACTGCTATACCTGCCGCAACTTCTCCAGGGCCTATGTGCGCCACCTCATCAAGGCGGGCGAGATCACCGGCGGACGGCTGACGACCATCCACAACCTGCGCTATCTGCTCAGGCTCATGGAGCGCATCCGCCGGGCGATCGAGGAGGACCGCTTCGAGCAGTTCCATCGCGAATTCTTCGCCCGCTACGACATGAGCCGGAATTTCTGAGGGAAAATGGACGCGCAGGCGAATTAGTCCTTGCATTCACATCCGTCACAAGATATAATGAGATGGAATTTTAAACAAGGAGTGTCTTTGAACCATGTTGAATGCGCTTACGCACCTGCTGGCCGACGCGGCCCCCGCGACAACCGCCGCCGCTTCCGCGACCCTGGATCCCGCTACCGCCGAGATGAGCGGCGCCGCCGGCGTGGTGGGCATGATCGGCACGTTCCTGCCGATGATCCTGATCTTCGTGGTGTTCTACTTCCTGCTGATCCGCCCGCAGCGCAAGAAGGACAAGGAAGCCAAGGCCATGCTCGCGGCGCTCAAGGTCGGCGACCGCATCTGCACGATCGGCGGCATCTACGGCACGATCTCCAACATCAAGGACGACGTGCTCACCGTGGAGGTCGGCGCGGAGAAGACCAAGCTCGTCTTCGCGCGCTGGGCGATCCGCAACGTCGAGGAGATCTCCATCTCCAACGACGCCGAGGCGCTCATCTGACCGGCGACATTGGAGTGATAGCGTCCCCCGTCCGGGCATAGATTCCTCTATGACACGGACGGGAGGCGCTTTTTTGATGAGACAGGCAACATCGGCGAGGACGCAGGACACCCTCATCCGGCGCAAGCCGCGCGCGCCGGGCCGGGGAAGCGGACAGTTCAGACGGCTGTTGTGGGGATTCCTCAGCGCAGTGGCGGCGACCGTGCTGGGCGTGGCGCTGTTCGCGCTCGCGCTGCGCGTATGGCCGCTGTCCAGCGGCGCGATCACGACGGTCAACCAGCTGCTCAAACTGGCGGCCATCCTCGTGGGCGCGCTGGTGGCGGTCGGCTGCGGCGGCGAGCGGGGCGCGATGCGCGGCGCGACGGTGGGCCTGCTGTACATGGGCCTGGGCGTGGCGCTCTACGGCCTGCTCAGCGGCCAGCAGCTGGGTTTTGCGGGCTACGCGGCGGACATCGGCATGGGCGTGGCCGCCGGCGGGCTTTGCGGCATGATTTTGTCGAATCTTCCGGCGAAGTGATTGCATCCGGCGTGGAATTGGTGTATAATCATTGAATGAATGGTAACCTCGAATCTGTGCTTACGGAGGAATGAAAGATGAAGCATATTCAGACCCTTCAGAAGTCCTGCCTGCGCGAGAGCCTCAAGTACGGCGGCTGCGGCGAGTGCCAGGCCTCCTGCCAGAGCGCCTGCAAGACGTCCTGCACGGTGGCCAACCAGTCCTGCCAGAACAAGAAGGACAAGTAAGGCTCGGGCATATCCCGCGACGGCATCCGGCACGGTTCGGGTGCCGCTTCTTTTGGCCCGCGCCGGCGCGGCCGATATCACCAAAGGAGGAACCCCACTTGATCCATACGTTTACATCCTGCGGCAAGTACATGGCGCTGGACGTGGGCAGCGGCGCGGTGCACGCGCTGGATGAGATGGCCTATGACGCGCTGCGCCTTTACGAACAGGGAACTGCCCTGGAGGACATCCGCGCGCAGCTGCAGGGCAAGTACGACGCGGCGAGATCGCCCAGCTGATCGAGGCGGGTCAGTTGGACAGCGACGACGACTACGCCAGCGTAGACGTCGCGGCCGACCCGGGCGTCGTCAAGGCCATGTGCCTGCTCGTCACGCAGGACTGCAACCTGCGCTGCAAGTACTGCTTCGCCTCTGCGGGCGAATATCACATGCACGGCAGCCGCCTGATGTCCCTGGAGACGGGCAAGCGCGCGTTGGACTGGCTCGTACAAAAGAGCGGCAAGCGCCGCTCGCTGGAGGTCGACTTTTTCGGCGGCGAGCCGCTGATGAACTTTGACGTCGTGCGGGAGCTGGTGGCCTACGGCCGCTCGCTGGAGCAGGCGCACGACAAGCAGTTCAAGTTCACCATCACCACCAATGCCGTCGCGCTCACGGACGAGATGATCGACTTTTTCAACCGGGAGATGCACAACGTCGTGCTGTCCATCGACGGGCGGCCCGAGGTGCACGACCGGATGCGCCCCACGCCCAACGGCAAGGGCTCCTATGAGCTGATGGCGCCCAAGGCGCTGCGCCTGGCCAGGGCGCGCGGACAGCGCGACTACTACGTGCGGGGCACCTACAGCGCATACAACCTCGACTTTGCCAACGACGTGCTGCACCTGGCGGACCTGGGCTTTGAGCAGATCTCCGTTGAGCCCGTCGTGGCCGATCCTGCCTGCGGCTACGCGTTGACGGAGGACATGCTGCCCGCCCTGCGCGACGAATACGAGCGCCTGGCGCGCATCTATGTGCAGCGGCGCAGGGAGCCGGGCAAGTGGTTCAACTTCTTCCACTTCATGGTCGACCTCAAGGGCGGCCCGTGCCTGAAGAAGCGCCTGACCGGCTGCGGCGCTGGCAACGAATACGTGGCCGTGACGACGGACGGCGACATCTATCCGTGCCACCAGTTCGTCGGGCGCGAGGGATACCGCATGGGCAGCGTGCTGGATGGAAGCTTCGATGCAAATATCCAGCGAATGTTTGCGGAAAACCATGTGCTCAACAAGGAAAAGTGCTCCAAGTGCTGGGCGCGCTTTTACTGCAGCGGCGGGTGCGCGGCCAACGCGCAGGCGTTTAGCGGGAACATCCGCACGCCCTACGACATGGAGTGCGAGCTGGAGCGCAAGCGCCTGGAGTGCGCCATGGCCATCTACGCGGTCGAGCACGAAGACGAGGACTGAATGCGAACGAGCACTTGACGAGGCCCGCAAAAAGCCCTATAATACCTGTATCTGTTTGGCCGAAGAATCGTCGCTGGAGGTGATGCGCATGGCCGGTAAGGGGTCGCTGCGCGCCGCGGTGACGGTTCTTTTTTCGCTCCTGTGCCTGGCGGCGCTGTGCCGCGGTGCGGACCGCCTTCTGGCGCAGGCGCAGCCAGCGGCCGATGCGCGCTCCATGCCGCCGGCGGTGCTGATGTATGCGGCGCCGTCCGTGCAGATGTTGCAGGTGCAGGCCGGTATGGAGGAATCCGAAAGCCCACGCGCCTCGGCGCTGCCGCTGCTGGCGTGCGCCGCGCTGGCGGCGATGGGCCGGCTACAGGCGCGGCGGGGACGGGATCGAAACGGCAACGTCCTGCAAAGGCGCAGTTACATGCGCTCGATACATCAGGCCTTTTCCTTCAGCGACGGCGGCGCATAGACGGCGCGCATGCCCGGAGCGTCTTGCCCAAAGCATCCTGAAAGGAAGAATGACAACATGGCCAATACGAAGTTCAAGCGGAAGAACCGCAAGGGCGTCAGCGCATTGCAGCTGGCGCTGATCCTGCTCGTCATCGTCGTGGCGAGCTACCTGGCGCTCAACGGCTTCGGCCGCGGCACGATGGTGCGCTACATGCTGCCCTGGGGCGAGGCGATCAGCCTGGGCCTGGATCTGCGCGGCGGCGTGTATACGGTCTATCAGGCTGACAGCGAGGGCGTCGACGACTTTGACGCCAAGATGGACTCGACCGTCTCCATCCTCACCAGCCGCCTGACGCGCCAGGGCTTCACCGAGGCGACGATCACGCGCCAGGGGAGCGACCGCATCCGCGTCGAGATCCCGGATGTGCAGGATCCCAACGAGATCCTCGAGATCATCGGCACGCCGGCGCACCTGGTCTTCAAGGACAGCGCGGGCAACGTCGTCATGGAGGGCGCGGAGGTCGAGGAGGCCTACCTCAGCCAGGACGAGAACGGCCGGCCCTGCGTTGGCTTCCGCCTGTCCGACACGGGCGCACAGCAGTTTGCCGAGGCGACCGCCGCGAACCTGAACAAGACGATCAGCATCGAGCTGGATGGCACGGTCATCTCCTCGCCGATGGTCAACAGCGTCATCACCGGCGGTCAGGGCATCATCCAGTCCTCCTCCATGACGGTCGAAGACGCCAACGAGCTGGCCATGCTCATCCAGTCCGGCGCGCTGCCGCTGGACCTTGAGCAGCTGGAGGTCTCCGCCATCTCTGCGACGCTGGGCGTCGAGGCGCTGGATACGGCGATCCTCGCGGGCGTCATCGGCGTGGTGCTGGTGATGCTGTTCATGCTGCTGCGCTACCGCGTGTGCGGCCTCATCGCCGACATCGCGCTGACGGTATACATTCTGCTGGTCGTCTTCCTGATCGCCGTCACGGGCGCGCAGCTGACGCTGCCCGGCATCGCGGGCATCATCCTGGGCATCGGCATGGCCGTCGACGCCAACGTCATCATCTTCGAGCGCATCCGTGAAGAGCTGGGCACCGGGCGTCCGCTGACCGCCGCGATCAAGCGCGGCTTCAACAACGCGCTGTCCGCGATCCTGGACTCCAACGTCACCACCATCATTGCGGCGCTGGTGCTGATGTGGTTCGGCACGGGCTCCGTGAAGGGCTTCGCGATCACGCTGACCATCGGCGTTTTGACCTCCATGTTCACCGCGATCGTCGTCACGCACGCGCTGCTCAACATCTTCGTCGGCCTGGGCGTCCAGTCGCCGCGGCTCTATGCCCGCCCGATGAAGGAGAATGAAGGCCGCATCCTGCGCGACCGCTCCAAGGTCTGCATCCGCGTGTCCGCCGTCGTCATCGTGCTGGCGCTAGCGCTGTCCGTGTTCGGCTTTGGCATGAACCTGGGCATCGACTTCACCGGCGGCATCATCATGGAGTATGACATGGGCGATACCTTCGACGTGGGCGACGTGCAGACGGCGCTGGCGAATCAGGGCATCACGGAGTCGCAGATCCAGGTGAGCGGCGAGGATGGTCACATCGCGCAGATCCGCATTCGCGACGTGGAGAACTCCGACGAGATGCGCGCCGCGCTGGAGCAGGAGCTCTCCGCCAAGTATGAAGGCATCCAGTTCGTGACGGTCGACCGCGTCGGCGCGGTTGCGGGCCGCGATCTGATCCTCAACGCGTTCAAGAGCGTGCTGGTCGCCGCGGTGCTGATGCTGGCCTACATTGCCCTGCGCTTTGACTTCTATTCCGGCCTGGCGGCCGTCATCGGCCTGGTGCACGACGTGCTGATCATGGTGGCCGTCATGGTCTTCCTGCGCGCGTTCGTGCAGGTCAACACGACGTTCATCGCCGCCCTGCTGACGATTGTCGGCTATTCGATCAACAACACGATCGTCATCTTCGACCGCATCCGCGAAAACGTGAAGGCGGGCGCGCTGCGCAATCATACGCGTGCGCAGGTCGTCGTGCTCTCCACGCGCGAGTGCTTCACCCGCACGGTCAGCACTGCATTTACGACGCTGCTGACGACGGTGACGCTGTTCGTGCTGGGCGTCTCTTCCATCCGCGAGTTCACGCTGCCGTTGATCGTGGGCATCGTTTCGGGCGTCTATTCCGCCAACGCCATCAACGGTTACGTGTGGGCGTTCCTGATGGATCGCCGCGCGGCCGCGAAGGGGAAGAAGGCCCAGAAGGCCAAGAAGGCGTAAGCTGCGATAAACGAAAGAGCCTGCCGCGCCGCAGGCTCTTTCGTCCTATTTTCAGAGGGTTCCGTCCGCCAGACGGAAGGAGAAAAGGAGTGCCGGGTTTGCTACGGTTCGTTCAAAAAGTACAGGGCGACGCACCGCAGGCGCTATTGGCTGCGGGGATTGCGCCACGGCTGGCGCAGCTGCTCGCCGCGCGCGGGATCGACACGCGCGAAGCGGCGCAGCGGTATCTGCATCCGCAAAAGACGGATCTGTACGATCCCATGCGCATGCAGGATATGGACAAGGCCGTCGCCTGTATACGCGAGGCGATCGCGGGGGGTGAGCCGATCGTCATTTACGGCGACTACGACGTCGACGGCGTCATGGCGACCTGCATCCTGCTCACATTCTTGAAAAAACAGGGCGCCAATGTCAGCTATTACATCCCGGACCGCCATGGGGAGGGCTACGGCCTGAACATCCCAGCCGTTGAGTCCATCGCGCAGCGCGCGCGCCTGCTCATTACGGTCGACTGCGGCATCACTTCCGGCGTGGAGGTCGCCCGGGCCCGGGAGCTGGGCATGCGGGTGATCGTCACCGACCATCACCAGCCGGGCGGGCCGCCGCTGCTGTGTGAGGCGGTGCTCAATCCGCTGCTGGGCGACTATCCGTTCAGGCGGCTGTGCGGCGCGGGCGTGGCGTTCAAGCTCGTGCAGGCGCTGGGCGGCATGGAGGCGCTGGAGCCGCTGTGGGAGCTGGCTGCGCTGGCCACCGTGGCCGACATCGTGCCGCTGCTGGACGAGAACCGCGTCATCGTCACGCACGGCCTGCGTGCGATCAATCAGACGCGCAGACCCGGCCTGCGCGCGCTGATCGAAGCCGCGGGCCTTTCGGAGCGCGAGATCACCAGCGGGCACATCGCCTTTCAGCTGGCGCCGCGCATCAACGCGGGCGGCCGGCTGGCGCTGGCGGCGCGCGGCGTGGAGTTGATGACCACACGCAATGAGGAAAAGGCGCGCGCCATCGCCCGGGAGCTGGAGGATGACAACACCGAGCGCAAGGAGCTGGAGCAGCGCATCCTGCTTCAGGCGGAGGATCTGCTGCGCGAGCAGGTCGACTTCCTGCGCGACCGCGCGATCGTGCTGTGCGGCCAGGGATGGAATCCCGGCGTCATCGGGCTGGCCGCCTCGCGCCTGGTCGAGCGCTACCGCTGGCCGGTCGTGCTGCTCTCGCAGGCGGAGGGCGTGTGCGTGGGCTCCGCGCGCTCGATTCCCGGCATCAACATCCATGAGGCGCTCAACGGCTGCAGCGACCTGTTTACCCGCTTTGGCGGGCATGCGCAGGCCGCAGGATTGACGATTGAGGCGCGGCATCTGCCGGCATTCCGCCGCCGCCTGAACGAGCGGATTGCATTGCAGGAAAAGTGGGACACGTTCTATCCCACGGAGGAATACGATCTGGAGGTCCTGTTGCCGGAGCTGACCGAGGAACTCGTACACGGGTTTGATCAGATGCAGCCCACGGGCTTTGGCAACCCCGCACCCGTGCTGTGCCTGCGCGGCGTCGAGCCGACGGACGTGCGGCGCGTCGGGCGCGATATGGCGCATCTGAAGCTGCGGCTGTGCGCGGACGGCGAGCAGCGCGACGGCATCGCCTTTCGCATGGGTGAGCGCGCTGGAGACCTGCCCGAACGGGTGGATGTGCTCTTTTCTCCGTCCATCAATGAGTGGCAGGGCGAGCGGCGCGTGCAGTGTGAAGTGCGTCAGTTGGAGCCGTTTGCGGCGCCGCAGGCGTTTGTGGCGGCATGCAGGAAAAACGAGGAAGGATTTGTGCGTGCAATTTTGGCGCAAATCATCTATAATATGCACAAGCCGCGACGGAATCCGCCCGCCTGCGAACCGTTGACGCTCGAACAGGCCGACGCCTACATCCGTGGCGCGCTGGCGGACAGTCTGCAGGGCACGCTGCTCGTATGCCAGACGTTGGGGTGCCTGCGCAAGTGGACGGTGCGCCTGGCCGTGATGGACGCGAAACTGGACTACGCCGTAGGCGCGCCGCGGGATGCGCGGCGGTTCAATACGCTGCTGGCGCAGCCGGACCTGTCCGCGCTCGCGGCGGCGGGGGATGTGCGGCGCGTGGTGCTGCTCGACGGCGCGGTGGAGCCGGATTCGCTGCATGCGTTTCAGGAGGCGTTTTCAGGCGCGCAGATCGTCTGCGTGCGGGACGACGTGGGGTATATCCGCCGCGAAGCGCAGCGCCTGGCGATCGGCGATGAGGAATTGCGCACACTGTATCGCAACGTGCGCGCGCTGCCGGCGGACAGCGCGCTGGAGGTCATCGCCGCAGCCTCGGGGTTGGAACCCTGTAGGGCGCTGGCGGGGCTGTGGGTGTTTGACGAGCTCGGCCTTGTGCAAATGGAGGAGGCGTCATGGCGCGTCCGGCTTTTGCCCGCCAGAAAGTGCAGCCTGGCGGACAGCAAGCTGCTTGCGCGGCTGAGAGCATTGGCCGGCTGACCCAGGCGAGGAGAGGACCGCCCCGGTGGGCGTGGGAAAAGGAGAATGAACCCGTGACAAACGATGCGTGTACAAGCTTGGAAGAACTGCTCGGCAGGGTGAGAAAATATCATCCGCAGGCCGACGGCGAGGCGCTGATCGAAAAGGCCTATCGCTTTGCCGAAAAGGCCCATGCGCAGCAGAAGCGCGAATCCGGCGAGCCGTATTTCGCGCATCCGTTGACCGTCGCGAGCATTCTGGCCACGCTCATGCTCGACGCGCCGACCATTGCGGCAGGCCTCTTGCACGACACGGTCGAGGACTGCGAGGGCGTCACGCTCGAGGTCATCGAGCGGGAATTCGGCCAGGAGGTCGCACTGCTCGTCGACGGCGTGACCAAGCTGGATAAGCTGGAGTTCAACTCGCGCGAAGAGCGGCAGGCGGAGTCGCTGCGCAAGATGATCCTGGCCATGTCCAAGGACATCCGCGTGGTGCTCATCAAGCTGGCGGACCGCCTGCACAACATGCGCACGCTCAAGTATTCCCCGCCTGAAAAGCAGCGGCGCATCGCGCAGGAGACGCTGGACATCTATGCCCCGCTGGCGCATCGCCTGGGCGTGTACAAGATCAAGCAGGAGCTGGAGGACCTGTGCCTGCGCTACCTCGACCCGCAGGGCTATCAGAACCTGATCCAGAAGGTCGGCATGCGCCGCGCGGAGCGCGAGGAGTCCATCCGCCTGGTCATCAAGCAGCTCGGCCAGAAGATCGAGGAGCTGGGCATCCGCTACGACATCGACGGGCGGCCCAAGCATTTTTACAGCATCTACAAGAAGATGGTGCTGCAAAACAAGCCCTTCGAGCAGATCTTCGATCTGATCGCCATCCGCGTGCTGGTCGATTCCATCCCGGACTGCTACGCGGTGCTGGGCATCGTACATACGCTTTGGAAGCAGGTGCCCAACCGCTTCAAGGACTACATCTCCACCCCCAAGCCGAACATGTATCAGTCGCTGCACACGACGGTCGTCGGACAGAACGGCATGCCCTTCGAGGTGCAGATCCGCACGTGGGAGATGCACCGCGTGGCGGAGTTCGGCATCGCGGCGCACTGGCGCTACAAGGAGGGCAAGCAGGCCGGCGACGAGCTGGACAAGAAGCTGTACTGGCTGCGCCAGATCCTGGACTGGCAAAATGAGACCAAGGACTCCAAGGAGTTTATCAGCTCGCTCAAGGTCGATCTGTTCAGCGACGAGGTCTTCGTCTTCACGCCCAAGGGCGATATCCTGGACCTGCCCAAGGGCGCTACGCCGATCGACTTCGCCTACCGCATCCACAGCGCCGTGGGCAACAAGTGCATCGGCGCCAAGGTCAACGGCCGCATCGTGACGCTCGATACGCCGCTGAACACCGGCGACTTTGTGGAGATCATCACCCAGGCCAACGCCAAGGGCCCGAGCATGGACTGGGTCAAGATCGCCAAGACCTCGCAGGCCAAGGCCAAGATCCGCCAGTTCTTCAAGCGAGAGCTCAAGGAGGAGAACGTCGCCAAGGGCCGCTCCATGCTCGAGTACGAGGCCAAGCGCCAGGCGGTCAACCTGCCGGCGCTGCTCAAAAACGAGTACCTGGAGCCGCTGCTCAAGAAATACGCCTTCCTGGATACGGACGACATCTACGCCGCCGTCGGCTACGGCGGCCTGGCGGCCAGCCATGTCATCACCCGGCTGGTCGAGGAGCAGCGCCGCCGGGAAAAGCCCGCGCTGCCGCCCGCGCCCGCCCCGCAGCCCGCGGAGGAGCAGCGCCCGCGTCAGCAGGCGCAGCACACCGGCAGCAGCGACCACGGCATCTTCGTGCGCGGGGAGCCGGGCATGCTCGTGCGCTTTGCGCGCTGCTGTAACCCGCTGCCCGGCGACGAGATCGTCGGCTACATCACGCGCGGGCGCGGCGTTACGGTGCACAAGGCGGACTGCATCAACGTGCTGTCCGAGATCGACTCGGCGCGCCTGGTCGAGGTCTCCTGGGATGCGGAGGTCAAGACGAACTACGACGGCAGCATCCAGATCCTGGCCTATGACCGCGACGGCCTGTTGGCAGACCTCGTGCTCTTCATCGGCAGCATGAAGGTGACGATCAGCGCCATCTCGGCCAAGACGAACAAGAACAAGACGTGCACGATCAATGTGACGCTGGAGGTCAAGAACCGCCAGGAGTTGGACAAGATCATCAAGCAGCTGAGCAAGCGCTCCGACGTCATAGAGATCTTCCGCGTATCGACCTGAGAGAGGACATAAACGCGATGAGACTGGTGGTGCAGCGCGTGAAGGGCGCGCATGTGGAGATTGACGGCAAGACCGTGGGCCGCGTCGGCCCGGGGCTGATGGTGCTCGTGGGTGTCGAGGAGGGCGACACGCGCGCCGACGTTGACTACTGCGTGGAGAAGACCGCGCACCTGCGCATCTTCGAGGATGAGGCGGGCAAGATGAACCGCTCGGTGCTCGACACGGGCGGCGGCGCACTGGTCGTCTCGCAATTCACGCTGCACGGCGACGTGCGCCGCGGCAGGCGGCCCAGCTTCATCCGGGCCGCGCGGCCGGAGACGGCCGTGCCGCTCTACGAGGCGTACTGCGAGGGCCTGCGCGATCAGGGCCTGCACGTGGAGACGGGCGTCTTTCAGGCGGACATGCAGGTCTACATCCAAAACGATGGCCCTGTGACGCTGCTCGTGGACAGCAGGAGGTGCTTCTGATGCAGGTCGAAAAGCTGACCGGCGGGCCGCTGGGCGTCAACACGTACGTGCTGTCCGTTCCCGGCCGGGACGACTGCATCGTGATCGACCCCGGCGTGCCGGCGGAGCAGATCCGGCGCGCGGTGGGCGCGCGGCGGGTGGCGGCGGTGCTGCTCACGCACGCGCACTTTGACCACATGCTCTCGGCTGCGCCCCTGCGGGAGGCGGGGGCGCAGCTTTACGTGCACCGGCTGGACGCGCCGATGCTCGCACACGCGCGGCTGAACCTGAGCGGCATGATCGGCGAGCGCCTGACGC
>CALVNS010000048.1 GCA_944349855.1 uncultured Eubacteriales bacterium
GCCGACAGCCTGTATGAATCGGGCGAGTACGAACAGGCGCAGGCGATCTTCGCGGCGCTGGGCAGCTATCAGGATGCGCGCGAGCGCGCGCTGGCCTGTCCCTATGCGCAGGGCATGGAGCTGGAGGAGGCCGGATCGTACATGGAGGCCTCCGAAAAGTACGCGCAGGCCGTGGGCTATCTGGACGCGGAGCGGCGCGCGCAGCTGTGCGTGTACCGCTATGCCGAGCAGTGCGAGGAGGAGGGCGACCCCGCGGCCGCGGGCGCGGCGTTCCTGTCGCTGGGCGAATTTGAGGATGCGCCCGCCCGCGCGCAGCAGGTCTACGACGACTGGCTGCAGGCCACGTGGCTGGACCTGAATCTGGAGATGGACGTGGGCAACTACGCGCCGGTCGTCGAGGGGTGCAAGCCCTATGTGGGCAAGGACCTGCCCGCGCCCTACGACGGGTTTGACGCGCTGTATGAGGAGGCCAACTACCGCTATGCGCGACAGCTCATCTCTCAGGGATCGGAGCTGGAGGCGCTGCCGTACCTGCGCGAGGCCAATGGCTACGGCGAGAGCGAGGAATTGCTGGAGGGCTACATCTACCTCATCCTGGGCACGTGGTCGCCGGACGAAGAGGGCAGGCCGATGCAGTTCCGGGAGGATGGAACGTGCACGTTCGAGGGCCAGGAGCGCTACTTTGACGTCAACGGCTACGCCGTGCTGATCGGTGAGGATCCCGAGCCCACGCAGGCAGTGTTTCAAATCGTCTCCATGGACGCGCAGCGCATGACGCTCGAGCGCGAGTCGGACGGCGCGACCGTGCGCTACACGCGCGTGCAGCCCGCGCAGGACGATGCGTCCGCGCAGGAAGGAACCGAATGAAAAAGAAGGACTTTGTGCTGATCGCATCCGTCGCACTGGTCGCCGTAGCGGCGCTGGGCCTCTCGCCGCTTTTGGAGGAACGCGACGTATCGAGGGTGATCGTCACGGTGGATGGGACCGAGGCGCTCAACGTGCCGCTTGCGCAGGACGGCGTGTATGACATCCCGCAGGCAGACGGCGCCGTCAACGTCATCGAGGTGGCGGGGGGCGGCGTGCGCATGGTGCAGGCCAACTGCCGCGACGGCCTGTGCGTGCAGCAGGGCGAGACGCGCCGCGCGGCCAAGTCGATCGTCTGCCTGCCGCACCGCGTGGTCGTGCGCCTGGCGGCGGACGAGCATGAGCAGGCCCAGACGCCCCTGGACGGCGTGGACGTCGTCGTCCGATGAGAGGAGGAACGCGCATGAATCCGGCCAAATGGTGGCGCGAAGACGCCTGCGCGCAGGTGAATGCGCGCCACGTGGATGTGATGGACGGCATCCGCGCGCTGTGCATTTTCATCGTCGCCTGGTATCACATCTGGCAGCAGTCCTGGCTCTGGCCGACGCTTGACGTGGGCGGCTTTACGCTCAACTTTGACCCGCTGGTGCGCTCCGGCTACATCTGGGTGGATGCGATGCTGCTCATCAGCGGCTTTCTGCTCTTTTTGCCCTATGCGCGCGAGCTGGACAGCCCCGCGCCGCGCATGCCGGATGCGGCCGGCTTTTACGTGCGCCGCGCGCTGCGCATCCTGCCCTCCTACTGGCTAAGCGTGCTGTCGATCTTCTGCTTCGTCGCGCTGCCGTCAGGCGCGTATCACAGCACGTCGTATATGCTGCGCGACCTGATCAGCCACCTGACGTTCACGCACGTGTTCGCCTACGACACGTATGTGGCCACGCAGTTGAACGTCGTGCTCTGGACGCTTGCGGTCGAGGTGCAGTTCTATCTGATCTTTCCGCTGCTGGCGCGCGCGTTTTTCCGAAAGCCCGCACTGACGTATGCGCTCATGCTGGGCGCGTCGCTGCTGTATCGCGGGCTGGTGCTGGCTACGTGTACGGACACGACGCTGCTGGTCAACCAGCTGCCGGCTTTTTTCGACGTGTACGCCAACGGCTTCCTCGCGGCGGTCGTGTTTGTGCGCCTGACGCGCGACCTGCGCCACACGCCCTATACGCGCATCCTGTTCACAGCGCTATCCGTCATGCTGCTGTGCGTCGTTTGGCACATCGTCGTGCGCCAGGCGGGCTCGGGCTCAACCGAGGAGATCCGCCGCGGGCAGATGATCCACCGCTACGCGTTTAGCGCGGTGCTCTCGGCGTTCATCGTCTGCACGGCCAACGCGGGCGCGCTGTGGCGCTTCCTCTTCTCCAACCGGCTGATGCGCTACCTGTCGGCGGTCTCGTTCAATTTCTACATCTGGCACCAGTACCTGGCGGTCAAGCTGCGGGAGTGGGGCATTCCGCCCTCCGTCTCCGCGCAGCCGAACTTCGACGGCGAGATGCCCTGGCAGTGGCAGTACACGCTGCTGTGCTTTGCGCTGGCGCTTCTCGTCGCCACGCTGATCACCTACGCATTCGAGCGGCCCATCGCGCGCCTGGGCGCGCGTGTCTATAGCGCCCGCAGGGCGGGGCGCAAGCCAAAGGACGATCTGCGCGCCCGTGGTTGACGCGCAGGAAGGAGGCATTTCCCATGCAGGATCCCAGACTGGAAAAGTTGGCCCGCAACATCGTGCGCTATGCGTGCGACGTGCAGCCGGGCGAAAACGTGCTGATCGAAAACACCGGCTTTGAGCGCGCATTCGTCGTCGCGCTCGTGCGCGAGGTGTACGCGGCGGGCGGCCGTCCGTTCGTCGACATCAAGGACCCGGCGGTCAACCGCGCGCTGATGCAGGGCGCGACGGAGGAGCAGCTGCGGCTCATGGCGCAGGTGGAGAGCCTGCGCATGGAGAACATGCAGGCCTACATCGGCATCCGCGCGGGCGACAACATGATGGAGACCGGCGACGTGCCCGGCGACCGTCAGCAGCTGTACGCCCGCCTGTTCAGCCACCCCGTGCACAGCCTCATCCGCGTGCCGCACACCAAGTGGGTCGTGCTGCGCTACCCGACGCCCTCCATGGCACAGGCGGCGAACATGTCCACCGAGGCGTTTGAGGACCACTACTTCGACGTGTGCAACCTCGACTACGCCAAGATGAGCCGCGCGATGGACGCGCTGGTCGCGCGCATGGAGAAGGCGGAGCAGGTGCGCATCGTCGGCCCGGGCACGGACCTGACGTTCTCCATTCAGGGCATGCCCGCCATCAAGTGCGACGGCAAGCTGAACATCCCCGACGGCGAGGTGTTCACCGCGCCCGTGCGCGACAGCGTCAACGGCACGCTGACCTACAACGCGCCCAGCCTGTACCAGGGCACGACGTTTGAAAACGTGCGCCTCACGTTCAAGGACGGCAAGATCGTCGAGGCGACGGCCAACGACACGGAGAAGGTCAACCGCATCTTCGATACCGACGAGGGCGCGCGCTATGTGGGCGAGTTCGCCATCGGCGTCAACCCCTACATCACCCAGGCCATCAAGGACACGCTCTTTGACGAGAAGATCGCCGGCTCCTTCCACTTCACGCCCGGCAACTGCTACGACGAGTGCCCCAACGGCAACAAGAGCGCCATCCACTGGGATCTGGTGTGCATCCAGACGCCCGAATACGGCGGCGGCGAGATGTACTTTGACGGCGAGCTGATCCGCAAGGACGGCCTGTTCCTGCCGGAGGATCTGCGCTGCCTCAATCCCGACGCGCTCAAGTGAGCCGCCCCCGTCAGGGGCAAACCTTTGGGAAAATTTTCACAAGAAGGCTGAAATTGTCGCAAGGCTCTTGCAAATTGCCGCGCAATTGGTTACAATATAAATGGTGCCAGTTGCCCTTTGCAAGGGCGCCGGCTGACATTGAATTTATTGATTCAGGAGGAGATTCCAATGGTTAAGGTTGCCATCAATGGTTTTGGCCGCATCGGTCGTCTGGCTTTCCGTCAGATGTTTGACGCTGAAGGCTACGAGGTTGTCGCCATCAATGACCTGACCAGCCCGAAGATGCTGGCGCACCTGCTCAAGTACGACACCGCGCAGGGCGGCTTCAAGTTCAAGGACTCTGTCTCCTACAAGGAGCCTGTCTTCGAAGAGGACGGCAAGACCGTGAAGGTGCCGGGCTCCATCACCGTCAACGGCAAGGAGATCACCATCTACGCCAAGCCCAAGGCCAACGAGCTGCCCTGGGGCGAGCTGGACGTGGACGTCGTGCTCGAGTGCACCGGCTTCTACACCAGCAAGGCCAAGGCCATGGCCCACATCGAGGCCGGCGCCAAGAAGGTCGTCATCTCCGCGCCCGCTGGCAATGACCTGCCCACCATCGTCTACGCCGTCAACGAGAACACGCTGACCAAGGAAGACAAGATCATCTCCGCGGCTTCCTGCACCACCAACTGCCTGGCGCCCATGGCCAAGGCCCTGAACGACAAGTACCCCGTCGTTTCCGGCATCATGACCACCGTGCACGCCTACACCGGCGATCAGATGATCCTGGACGGCCCGCACCGCAAGGGCGACCTGCGCCGTGCCCGCGCTGGCGCGCAGAACATCGTGCCCAACAGCACCGGCGCCGCCAAGGCCATCGGCCTGGTCATCCCGGAGCTCAACGGTAAGCTGATCGGCTCTGCGCAGCGCGTGCCCGTGTGCACCGGCTCCACCACCATCCTGGTGGCGGTTGTCAAGGGCAAGGACGTGACGAAGGATTCCATCAACGCGGCGATGAAGGCTCAGGCCTCCGCGTCCTTCGGCTACAACACCGACGAGATCGTCTCCTCCGACGTCATCGGCATGACCTATGGCTCGCTGTTTGACGCCACGCAGACGATGGTCGCCAAGATCGACGACGACACCTATCAGGTGCAGGTCGTGTCCTGGTACGACAACGAGAACAGCTACACCAGCCAGATGGTCCGCACCATCAAGTACTTCGCGGAGCTGGGCTGATTTCAGCGCTGCGAGTCCTTGGCTGATGGGCTCAGGCTCATCGGTAAAAATGTCAATTTGATTCCATAGGCATGCGCTTGCGCATCCGATGGGACCGTAATGAGCATTTTCCCCCTCTTCCCCGAATGTGCAACGGACGGGGAAGAGGGGGTTTGTATGTCATGCCGCGTCTCAAGAGCCGGGTCTGGCACAACGCAGGGCTGGTATTTCGGCGCGTTGCATGCTATACTGTGCTGTGAACGACATGCCGTAATGCGGGTATGAAGAGCGGGAATCCGTTCAGGCAGCGGGGCTGTCTCATGGTGGCCGAGAAGCCGGAGGCCCTTTTGGCGCACAGGCGGAAGCCCGCACGGCGGGGATTGATGCGATCAACGGATGGAGCGCGCGGACAGATTGCGCGCGGTACAACGGCCGGAGAGATCTGGCCCAGAGGAGGAACGGACGATGACATCCATGTGCGGCGCGGATTGTTGCGACCGATGTGAGCGCAGGACGGACTGCGGTGGGTGCGTCCAGATGGACGGGCACCCCTTTGGCGGCACGTGCATTGCGGCCGAGAGCATCCGAAGGGGCGGGATGGCCGAATTCCTTCGGCTCAAGGATGCCCTGATTGCGGAGTTCAACGCGCTGGGCATCCCCGAGCTGCAGATCGACGACCTGCACCTGCTGAACGGCTTTTACGTGAACCTGGCGTACCCGGTCGCCGGCGGACAGCCCGTCAAGCTGCTCTCGGATGCCGACGTCTATTGGGGCAATCAGGTGGAGATACCGGGCAGCAACCGGTGCTACGGCCTGGTCGCAGATGAGCGCTACCTGCTCGTGAGCGAGTACGGCTGTAACGGCGATGCGCCGCAGATCGTCGTGTACAAGCGAAGAGCGGGAGCGGCGCAGGCGCGTCTGCCTGAGTGACATCGACAATCTTGCGCTTTGTCCACTCTGATTTCGGATGCACACAGAAATGGTGTGGGTTTTCGCTCTTTGATCAAAAGGGATGGACGAATACGGGGAGGGGACAATGCGCGGAAGGAGGATGAAAGCGTGACAGGTATCATGGTGCTGTTGGCATATATCGTCATTCGGGGCGTGGTTTTTGGACTCATCTGCGAGAATCTGGCCTCTACGAAGGGCTACGCTGACGGCTTTGCCTGGGGATTTTTCTTGGGCGTGATCGGCCTGCTGATCGTGGGATTCCGCCCCAATCTTGTTACGCCCCATGCTGAGGCATATAGCCCCGCACATTCCGCTGCGCAAAGCAAATCAAGGCCTCAGTGGGAGTGCAGTTGCGGCGCCAAGAATCCGGACACCTTGAACTACTGCCTCAGCTGTAGGCGAGCGCGTGACGAGCATCAGTCCCTCCCCAAGCTGAAGTGCCCGAACTGCGGCGTGATGAACAGGGCGACAAACGAAAGCTGCTTTGCGTGCAATGCGCCCCTTCGGAAAACAGTGCCCACGGCGTCAGAGCAGCCCCAAAAGGGGATGCCGGCAGAGGAAAACGCTTTTTCCCTGATCGAGCAGCTGGCGAAACTGCACGAACAGGGGATCCTGACGGATGAAGAATTTCGACAGAAGAAGGCGGATATTCTGGCAAAAATTTGAATTATTATGTTTTGTCGCTGCCTTTATCAGACAACGGCGCTTTGCGCAGGCCGTCATATCGCCGATTGGCCACAAATCGGTCAATCGGGCGTGCGCAGCGTTCACAGCCGGCGCATGTAGATCTTTTGCATCGCACCCCACGGAGCCGGTAGCCGGTCGATCACGGCAAAGCCATACTTTTCGTACAGGCCGTCGTGGTCGCTGACGATGTGCACACGGTCAAACCCGATCCCGCGCAGGTAGTCCGCCGCGCGCTCGATCATCTGTTGGCTCACACGCCGTCCCCGCCAGGGCTCTGCGACGAATACGTAGCCGATGTAGGGCGTATAGGGCGCCTGCGGGATACAGTCCGCCGCCCGCGCCGTGCAGTATCCACAGATGATGTCCCCATCGACGGCGACAAACACCCGCTCCCAGGTGGCAAACGCGCCCTCTGCCATGTCGCGCGAAAGCGACGCGCCTGCGCGCCACGAGCAGGCCGCGGCGTAGTCCCGCACGCGATGCCACAGTGGGTGACTGTCTGTCAGTGTCAGAATGTCCGTATTAGTGCCTCCTTCGCGCGTTCAGCTCTTTCGGTATTTGAAAGTCAGATAGTCGATGTAAGAAGTCAGCTCGCAGATGGCTTCCTCGGGAAGGTCGGGCGGAAGCCTCAACAGATATCCTTGCTTAGAGAGCGGGCGGCGTTCATCCGTGATCCCGAGAAGATAGTCGACCGAGACATCAAAATATCGTGCAATTGCAATCTTGACCGCGTCTGGCGGCTCGCTTTTTTCGCGCTCGTAGGACGAGATGGAATGCTTGTTGATGTTGAGCGCGGCGGCCAACTCGTCCTGCGTCAGACCGGCGTCCTTTCGCAAATCCCAAAGACGTTCTCCAACCATGAGACCCTCGTACTGAATGATGTTTTTTAGTATTATAGAGTAAAAATATATTTTTTGCCCTAAAATAGACAAAACTATCATTTTTGTGTATAATATAGAATATTAATCTACTTTCGCAAAGATGGGGACGAAAGCGTGAAGTGTGGTCAGGGAAGGTTCACCCCAGGATGGAGGAGGGCTATGGAACATCTGAAGGGCCAGACGAGGCGGCTGCAGGCCGTGCTGGAAGTCATGCGCCCCTGGCATTACGGGAAAAACCTGCTGGTGTTCGTGCCACTCTTCTTCAGTGGCCAGCTTTTTTCCAACCCGCAGGCGCTGCGCAGTGCATGCATGGGATTTGTCGCGATGAGCCTGACGGCCTCTGGTATCTACGCGATCAATGACTGCGCTGATGCGCAGCAGGACAGAAAACACGCCGTCAAGCGCCTGCGACCGGTTGCCAGCGGACGGATTTCACCGGGCGGGGCGAAGGCGCTCGCCGCGGCGCTGCTATGTATGGCCGGGGCGCCGCTCGCTGCGGGACTCTTTTCGCCTGCGGGGGCGCTCTGCTGGGCGATCTACGTGGCCATGAATGTCGGCTACAGCGCACTGGGATGGAAAAACCGACCGATTTGGGACGTGACCATCGTGGCTCTTGGCTTTGTGCTGCGCATCCTGTACGGTGCGGAGCTTACGGACACGCCGGCTTCCAAGTGGCTGCTGCTGACTGTGCTCACCGGCTCGTACTACATGGCGCTGGGCAAACGGAGAACTGAGCTGAACGGAGGCGGCCAGTCCGTAAGAACTGTGCTGGGGCTGTACACGCGCGAGTTTCTGGACCGAGGCATGCAGATGTTTCTGACGCTCACCGTGGTGTTTTACACGCTGTGGAGCGTCGACGACCAGACGGCGGCGCGCCACCTGTACGGCTACACTGTCTGTACCGTGCCAGTGGTGATTCTCTGGGTGCTGCACTACAGCCTGAACATCGAGAAAAACGGATGGGGTGATCCGGTGGAGGTCATCCTGCACGACAGGAAGCTACTGGGGCTCGGCGCTGCCTACGTCGCACTGATGTTCTGCCTGATCTACGCGAAGGGATGAGGATGGTATGAGGGAACGCGGCATCCAAAACGGCGATGGGACGCGGACGGCATGGGCGCTGGCCGCCTGCGCAGTGGATGCGCTGCTGCTCGCTGTGCAGATCGGCTTGTTGCTGCGTGGCACGGGCGTGCAGTTCGGCGACGCAAGATCCTACCTAGACCTGGCGATCTACTGCGCGCAGAATGCCACCTGGTATCCAAACGCGCGCAATATGTACGACACATACGTCTTTGGTAACGGATACGTCAACATCCTAGCAGCCTGTATGCGCCTCGCGCCGGGGCTGCCTTGGGTAGAGCTGCTCAACCTGGCCTTCATGCAGGCCATCGTCTGGCTGAGTGCTGGCATCGCCTGGCGAATGACCCACAGGCTGCGACCTGCATGCCTTACAGCCATGCTGATCTGTCTGTCGGCTGGCTTCTGGGGGGAGGTGGTCGCGGCGCGTACCGAACTGTGCTTTATCGCTCTGTCCTGCTTAAGCCTGTATCTGTTGACCTTCCCACGCACGGCGACGCTCTTCCTGGCCGGCGTAGCAGTGGCGCTTGCCAACTGGGTTCGGCCGCTCCTCGTCGTCTACCTGCCGGGCATGCTGCTTTTTCTATGGCTGCGGCGTGCGGGCATCCGACGGATGTCAATGCTGCTGGCGGGCGCATTGGCTATGACGCTCGTCATAGGTGCCGGCGCGCAGCGCCTGACGGGACGCTTTATCTTTCAGGCGCAGACGATGGGGATCAACATGCTGATGGGCGCCAATGACGATGCGGATGGAAGCTACAACGACGCCGTCTTTCGGGAGGGAAAGGCGGGGTATATCGACCCGCAGAGACGGGCACGGATGACCTTTTACGAAATCGACGCGCTCTACAAAGATGAAGCGATTGCGTGGATGGCGCGCAATCCGATGTCGTTTTTCCTGCTTGCGCCTGCGAAGCTCTTCTACTTCCTGGCGACAGACACCTACGGCGGCTGCGCCTTTCTGGGCCGGGAGACGGACAACATCGCCTACCTGCTGGAGCTCTGGGACGTCCTGCTGGGGCGCGGCGAGCGGCCGCTTCTGCCGGGGGACGCGATCGTCTTGTACGAGCAGGCGTTCTACCTGTGCTTGCTGACGGCCTACGCATTTAGCACCGTGAGTGGCCTCAGGCGAAGATGCCTGCGCGATACATTGCACCTGCACGCCATCGTGCTGGGGGCGTGCGGCGTAGCCGTACTGACTGTCGGCGGCGCACGTTACCACATGCCCTACATCCCCATCTTCTGCATCTGCGCAGCGATTGCCTGGGACGGACACGCCACGCGCCGTGCCCCCGCCGCGGCGTGACGCTGCTTCCGGAACCGCCGTCCTGCCCCTTGCAAAAAAGGGGTTTGGGACGGCGTTTTGCTCTTGCCATTTTGCGCCAAAGCCGCTATCATATGGACAAACCCTTACGGATGGAGGAAAGAACATGCTACAGAAGGACAGAGCGGCTCTGTGTCCACCGATGGGCTGGAACAGCTGGGACTGTTACGGCGCTTCCGTCACGGAAGAGGCGCTCATGCAGAATGCGCGCTTCATGGCCGAACACTTGAAGCCTTACGGTTGGGAATACGTCGTATGCGACATCCAGTGGGCAGAACCGACAGCCGATTCGTGCGAATACCATCCCTTTGCGGCCTTGGCGATGGATGCGTATGGCCGCCTGCTGCCTGCGCCCAATCGCTTTCCGTCGGGTTTTCGCGCCATTGCGGACAGCATCCATGCCATGGGGCTGAAGTTTGGCATTCACATCATGCGCGGCATTCCGCGCCAGGCCGTGTACCTGGACGCGAAGGTGCTGGGCACGGACGCCACGGCGCGCGACGTCGCCGCGCCCTATCATGAGTGCCACTGGAACACCGACATGTACGGCCTGCGCAGAGAGTTGCCCGAGGCGCAGGCGTATTACGACTCGATCTTCGCGCTCTACGCCGAGTGGGGCGTGGACCTGGTCAAGGTCGACGACGTGGCGCGCACCGATTACAACCCGGCCGACAGCTACGACGGCGCCACGGACGTGGAGATGATCCGTCGAGCCATTGACCGCTCCGGACGGCAGATGGTGCTCAGCCTCTCGCCCGGCCCGGCAAAGGTCGAACGCGCCTGGCATCTGTGCCAGCACGCGAACATGTGGCGCATCACCGACGACATGTGGGATCGCTGGCCGCAGGTGAAGGCGATGTTCGAGCGCTGCGACGCGTGGCAGACGCATGTGCGGCCCGGCTGCTGGCCGGATTGCGACATGCTGCCGTTGGGCACGCTGCGCATGTTCAACGGGGGCGAGCCTTGCCTGCTCACGCGGGACGAGCAGCGCACGCTGATGACGCTGTGGTGCATGTTCCGTTCGCCGTTGATGATGGGCGGAGAGCTCACGCGCTGCGATGCCTTCACGCTTTCGCTGCTGCAAAACGAGGAACTGCTGTACCTGGATCAGCACGGCGTGGGCGCGCGGCAGCTCTCGCGCAGCGGGGAAGAGGCGGCATGGGAGGCGCAGGACGAGCGTGGCGCGCGTTATGTGGGGCTGTTCAATCTTTCCGACACAGACCGCAAGGTGCAGGCGGCGCCTTCCTGGCTTGCGCAGGGAGCATGGCGCGCACGGGAAGTCTGGAGCGGCGCGCTCCTGGAACGGCCCGGCGCATCCTTGAGCGCACAGTTGCCCGCACACGGCTGCGCGCTGTATAAGCTTGAAGAGGAAGGAGAATAAGCTGTGAAGTACGAGGTGTGCGGCGGTTTCTTTGGACGTTATCAGGAGCTCGTGCGCGATGTGGTGATCCCATACCAGGAAAAGGCGCTGCTCGATGAGATTCCCGACGCGGAAAAGAGCCATGCCGTCGAAAACTTCCGTCAGGCCGCGCAGATGCTGCGCGAAGGCCATTGCGACGGGGCGTTCTACGGCATGGTGTTCCAGGACAGCGACGTGGCCAAGTGGCTCGAGGCGGCCGCCTATTCGTTGGGTGCACACCCGGATGAGGCGCTCGCCGCGCGCTGCGATGCGATCATCGACCTGATCGGCCAGGCGCAGCACCCGGACGGCTACCTCAACACCTATTTTACCGTCAAGGAGCCAAAGCGCCGCTGGACCAACCTGCAGGAGGCGCACGAGCTGTACTGCGCGGGCCACATGATCGAGGCGGCCGTCGCCTATGCGCAGGAGACGGGCAAGACGAAGCTGCTGGACATCATGCGGCGCATGGCCGATCACATGTACATGCGCTTCGTCGAGGAGAACGTGCCGGGCTATCCCGGCCATCCGGAGGTGGAGCTGGCGCTCATGCGCCTGTATCACGCCACGGGCGATGCGCGCTACATGGAGCTGGCGCGCTGCTTCATCGACCGGCGCGGAACGGATTACTTTGCCAAGGAGGCCGCCACACGCGGCTGGACGCTTTGGAACATGAGCGCTGAGGATCGCGAGTATGCCCAGAACGTCGCGCCCGTGCGCGAGGCGCAGGATGCCGTCGGACATGCCGTGCGCGCGGTGTACCTGTACACGGGCATGGCGGCGCTGGCGGTGCAGACGGGGGACGAGACGCTCATCGAGGCCTGCCGGCGGATGTGGAGAAGCGTCACCGAAAGGCGCATGTACGTCACGGGCGCGATCGGTTCGTGCTATGAGGGTGAGGCCTTCACCAAGGACTATCATCTGCCCAACGACGCGGCCTATGCGGAGACATGCGCCGCCATCGGGTTGATCTTCTTCGGGCGGCAGATGCTCCTGCTGGAACGGGATGGGCGCTATGCGGATGAGATGGAGCGGGCGCTATATAACTGTGTCTTGGCAGGCATGCAACTCGACGGCCGTCGCTTCTTCTACGTCAATCCGCTGGAGGTCGTGCCCGGCGTGTCGGGCGAAGCCGCGCCGCTGCGCCATGCGCTGCCCCAGCGCCCCAAGTGGTACGGCTGCGCCTGCTGCCCGCCCAACGTCGCGCGCCTGCTGGGGTCTATCGGACAGTATGCGGCGCAGGTGGAAGGGAATGTCCTCTACTCGCATCTGTATGTCTCCGGCCGCGTGCAAGGCGGCGACACGCTCGGCGGCGACGTCGAGGTCGAGACGGCCTATCCCGACGAGGGAACCGTCCGTTATCGCTTCCGCCCGAAGGCGGACGCGATGCGCATGACGCTGGCCGTGCGCATGCCAGCCTGGAGCCGGGAGACCCGCCTACTGCTCAACGGGCAACCGGCCGAATGCCGCGTTGAGCGGGGGTATGCGTATGTGGAGCGCGCGTTTACGGCGCAGGACTGCTTGGAGCTGTGTCTGGACATGGCGCCCCGGTGCGTCTATGCGTCCAACGACGTAGCGGCGGACAACGGTCGCGTCGCGTTCATGCGCGGTCCGCTCGTCTACTGTGCCGAGGGCGTGGATAATGGCGGCGCGGTGCTCGACCTGCGCGCCCGCATGGACGCCGTGCCCGAAGCGCTCGCGTTTGACCCGCAGCTGCTGGGCGGCTGCGCGCCCATGCGGGTGGATGGTTGGCGCGTGGCGCCCACGGAGGGCCTGTACAGCGCGCGCCGGCCTGAGCGCACGCCCTGCCGGATTCAGCTGGTGCCCTACTATACGTGGGGCAACCGCGGGCTGACCCAGATGCGCGTGTGGATGCCGGAAATGTAAACCGTTTTGAACGGACGAAGGGCAGGGGAAGGCGCTCCTCCGGGAGGCTCCCCCGCCTTTTTTTGCAAACTCCACCGATGCGCGAGAAAACTCAAAATCCGCGCCATTGAACCCTGGCGGAATCTGTCCTACAATGTACCTGCCGGCAAAAAAAGAATCACGGGAGGTGCCTATGGAACTGGGAAAGAAAATCAGGCAGCTGCGCTTCAAGGCGGGACTGACGCAGGAACAGTTGGCGGAAAAACTGGGGATTGTCCCGCAATCGGTATCCAAATGGGAAAACGCAGTGGCGATGCCGGATGTCACATTGCTTCCGCTTCTCGCGGAGATCTTCGGCGTCAGCATTGACGATCTGTTCGATTTGACGACCGAGCAGCGGCTGAACCGCATTGAGAACCGCTTGGAGACGGAGGAAGAACTGCCGCAGGATCTGTTTTGGGAATATGAGGAATTCCTAAAGGCGCAGATTTCATCTGAACAGCACAGAAAACGTGCGACTGAACTGATCGCATATCTCTACTGGCACCGAATGAATGCCTATGCGCAGAAGGTGCGCCGCTACGCCAAAGATGCGATACGGCTCTCGCCGGATGAAAAGGGCTGTCAATGGATGCTGCAGATGGCGGAGGGGCATGCCGTCTGGGACTGGAATGTTGCGAATCACACGGCGGCGATCGACTTCTATCGGGAGCTGGTCGGGAAGCATCCAGACAGCGCCCTGCCTTACGCCTATCTGCTCGACAATCTGATCGCAGATCATCGTGTGGAGGAAGCAGAAAAGGTGCTCGCCCGTCTGTGCCAGAAGCGTTCCAAGCCCATTGCCAATCAGGTTTATCGGGCGCATATTGCGCTGGCGCGCTTCGATGAGCCGGCCGCAGATCGAATCATGGAGGAACTGGTCGACACACATCCGGATGACAGCGCCTGTCTCTTTGAAGCTGCACAGTATTTTGCCCAAAAGTGCGACTATGAAAGGGCCATTGCATATTATGAGCGGTCCTTCGACTGCGAAAAGCGCAGGCCGAGATTTCAGGACCAGCTGCAGGGAATTGCCTGTATCCATCAGATCAGGGGAGATCGCCGCAAAGCGGCAGAGACATATGACAGAATCATCGATCTGCTGCGAAACGAATGGGGCTTTACGGAGGAGAACGCGTTGAGGCATGCGCAGGACGAAAAGGCCCGCTTGCTCGACGAGATATCATGAAGCATGACGGCTTTTACATGCGCCGGGGCGCCTTCCTTGCGGAGGGCGCCCCGGGCTTTTGTCTGGACGTCAGAAATGCGCGCGCACAAAGGTGGCGGAGCGCTCGACATCGCCCAGCTGATCGGGCGAACCATAATGTTCGATGGCCAGCACGCCGTCGTAGCCCATGTGTCGCAGCAGGCGTAGGCATTCGGCCATCGGGATGACGCCTGAGCCGACGCTGGCGCTGTAGAGCATACCGCCCGCGGCGTCACGCGTGCCCGTCTCGCCCGGACGCGGGGTGCGCGCGCGGTCCTTAAGGTGCACATAGCGGATGCGGTCGCGCAGCAACGCGAAGGCCGCGAGCACGTCGTCTCCAGCGTACAGGAAGTTGCCGGTGTCCAGCGCACAGCCCAGCGCGGGCACGGCGTCGAGAAAACGGCGCAGCTGCCGCGCGGTCGCATAGGGGGCCGTCGTGCTGTCAAAGTCCTCCATCAGCACGTCAATGCCGCGCGACGCCGCGTCTTCGCAAAGGCGTGTGAGCGCCTCATCCATGCGCGCAAGGCAGGCCTGTGCATCGTCTTCGGGAGAGAGAAAGCCCGGAACGGCCAGTACATGCCGCGTGCCCATTCGTTCGGCGGTGTCCAGCAGTTCCCGTGCGCGCGCCGGCTGCGGCGCGTGTCCAAAGTCAAAGAATCGAAAGAGGCTGCCAGCGCGCAGGCCAGCGCGTTCCAGCTGTGCGCGTAGCGCGGCAGGGTCGTCGCATGCGAGGTCGCAGTTGAGCTCCACGCGCTCAACGCCCGCCCGTTTCACCAATGAAAGCGCCTCATCCAGTGGGATGCCACGCTGCTGCGCGCCCTCGGCGATGTGATCGTAGAAGACGGAGAGAATCATGGCGGTTCCTCCTTTGGATCAATAAGACCCGAGCTGTTCATTTTTGATGAGCTTGACGACGGAACTCGTGCCCAGACGCGTCGCGCCCAAGTTGAGGAAGTCCTCCGCATCCTGCAGGGAGCGAATGCCGCCCGCAGCTTTGATCCCCTTGCCCGGCTTCATGTGCGCCTTGAACAGTGCGACATCCTCGCGCGTCGCACCGCCTGTGGAAAAGCCCGTCGAAGTCTTGATGAAGTCCGCCTGCGAATCGCTGACGATCTCGCACATGCGGATCTTCTCCTCCTCCGTCAGCAGGCAGGTCTCCACAATCACCTTGAGCAGGCGTCCTTCACATGCGCGTTTGATGTCGTCGATCTCCCGGCGCACATCGTCATATCGCCTGTCTTTGAGCATGCCAATGTTGATCACCATGTCGATCTCGCTGGCGCCGTTGTATACGGCGTCGGAGGTCTCATAACACTTGGCGGCCGTCGTGCTGTATCCGTTGGGGAAGCCGATGACCGTACAGATGGGCAGCTGGCCGCGCACGTAGTCGGCGGCCTGTCTGACATAGCATGCAGGGATGCACACGCTGGCCGTGTGAAAGCGCATGCCGTCGTCGCAGATGCCCTGGATGTCATGCCAGGTGGCGGTCTGCGCCAGCAGCGTATGGTCTACAGCGTGCAGAATGCGTTCCAGATCCATGGGATCGCCTCCTTTTGAATTGCAAACGGGAGTTCCTGTGGATACCATTATATCACAGAGCAGCGTACAAAAACAAAAAAACAAAAAAGATCGAAAAAAGGCGAAAATGGGGTTGACAAATTTCAAAAGAGGCGATATAATAATCAAGCTGTCAGCGAGCGATGGCGGAAAGCTTTTGCAAGCTGCACAGAAACGATCCTTGAAAACGATACAGAATAGAGAAACGCAAACGCAAGGAAA
>CALVNS010000049.1 GCA_944349855.1 uncultured Eubacteriales bacterium
TGCGACAGCCTCGGAGAAGCCGCGCGAAGGCATGGACTTTTTCCCGCTGAGCGTCGACTTTGAGGAAAAGCTGTATCCGGTGGGCAAGATCCCCGGCGGATTCATCAAGCGCGAAGGACGCCCGACGGAAAAGGCAATCCTGACCAGCCGTCTGATCGACCGCCCGATCCGCCCGCTGTTCAACAAGGGCATGCGCAACGACGTGCAGGTCGTGGCGACGGTGCTGTCCGTGGATCCCGATCTGCCCCCGGAAATCCCGGCGATGATCGGCTCCTCCGCTGCGCTGTGCGTGTCCGACATCCCGTTCGGCGGTCCGACCGGCTCCGTGATGGTCGGCCGCGTGAACGGCGAGCTGATCCTCTCGCCCACGGAGGCGCAGCGCGCCCAGTCCGACCTGCACCTGGTCGTGGCGGGCACGAAGGACGCCGTGCTGATGGTCGAGGCGGGCGCCAAGGAGGTCAGCGAGGACGTCATGCTCTCCGCGATCCTCTTTGCGCACGAGCACATCAAGAAGCTTGTCGCCTTCCAAGAGGAGATCGTCGCGCAGATCGGCAAGCCCAAGAGCGATTTCCCGATCGTCACCACGGGCGAGGACGTCAAGGCCGCCGTGCGCGAATACGCCTACGACAAGTGCGCCTGGTGCTTTGAGACGTTCGACCGTCACGAGCGCCAGGACCGCGAAAACGCCGTCAAGGCCGAAACGCAGGAGCACTTCGCCGAGCAGTTCGCCGGCCGTGCCAGCGAGATCGACGACGCGCTGTACTACCTCAACAAGGAGATCATGCGCAAGAAGATCCTCGAGCAGGGCATCCGTCCCGACGGACGCAACCTGCACGAGGTGCGCCCCATCTGGTGCGAGACAGGCATCCTGCCGCGTCCGCACGGCTCCGCCGTCTTCACCCGCGGCGAGACGCAGGTCATGACCGTGGCGACGCTGGGCGCCGTGGGCGAGGCGCAGATGCTGGACGGCCTGAGCAACGAGGACACCAAGCGCTACATGCACCACTACAATTTCCCGCCGTATTCGACCGGCGAGGCTGGACGCATGCGCAGCCCGGGCCGCCGTGAGATCGGCCATGGCGCGCTGGCCGAGCGCGCGCTGGAGCCTGTCATCCCGCCGGTGGAGGATTTCCCGTATGCGCTGCGTCTCGTGAGCGAGGTGCTCTCCTCCAATGGCTCCACCTCGCAGGCGTCCGTGTGCGGCTCCACGCTTGCGCTGATGGACGCCGGCGTGCCGATCAAGGCGCCCGTCGCGGGCGCGGCCATGGGCCTGATCAAGGACGCCGAGTCGGGCAAGGTGGCCGTGCTGACGGACATCCAGGGCCTGGAGGACTTCCTGGGCGACATGGACTTCAAGGTCGCCGGCACGATGAACGGCATCACCGCCATTCAGATGGACATCAAGATCAAGGGCATCGACGAGCCCATCCTGCGCCAGGCGCTTGCGCAGGCGCTGGAAGCGCGCCTGCACATCCTGGGCAAGATGCTCGAGGTGTTGCCGCAGCCGCGTGAGAATCTGTCCAAGTACGCGCCCAAGATCATCCGCTTCACGATCAACCCGGACAAGATCCGTGAGGTCATCGGACCGGGCGGCAAGATGATCAACAAGATCATTGCCGAAACCGGCGTCAAGATCGACATCGAGGATGACGGCAGCGTGGATATTTCCACGCCCGACGAAGAAGCGGCTGCCAAGGCGCGTCGCATCATCGAAGGCATCGCCAAGGACATCGAGGTCGGCGAGGTGTACCGGGGCAAAGTCGTGCGCATCATGAACTTCGGCGTGTTTGTCGAGCTGCTGCCGGGCAAGGACGGCATGGTGCACATCTCCAAGCTGGCCAATGGTCGCGTTGAAAAGTGCGAGGACGTGGTCAAGCTCGGCGATGAGTTGGAGGTCAAGGTCTCCGAGATCGACTCTCAGGGACGCATCAATCTCATTCGTAACGACATCGTCTACGAAAACCGCGAGCCCGTCCGCCGCGGCCCGGCGGGGGACCGCCGTCCGCCGCGCCGCGAGCGCTCCGGCGCGCCGCGCGACTGATCGCGGAGCAATCAAGGGCGTAAAAAGGGATGCGGTGGCGCCGCACCCCTTTTTCCTTCCCTCGCCCCTGCATGACGCGGAAAAATGGGGAAATGCTAAGGACGACGCCGGCCGGCGGAGGATCCGGCCCCTCAGGCGTGGAAGGAGCTGCTATGTACGACGAATTGACGCTGTCCAACGGCCTTCACGTAATCGCTGAAAAAATCCCGCATTTCCGTTCCGTCAGCGTGGGCCTATGGATCGGCACGGGATCCATGCTCGAGACGCGCGAGGAAAATGGCCTGTCGCACTTCATCGAGCACATGCTCTTCAAGGGGACGGAGCGGCGCAGCGCCATGCAGATCGCCGAAGAGATGGACGCGATCGGCGGGCAGGTGAATGCGTTTACCTCCAAGGAATGCACCTGCTATTACGCCAAGGTCATCGATGAACACTTCGAAAAGGCGCTTGACCTGCTGAGCGATATGCTGCTGCACGCTTCCTTCCATCCGCAGGATCTGGAGAAGGAACGAAGCGTTATTCTCGAAGAGATTGCCATGACCGAAGATACGCCGGAGGACCTCGTCTATGAGCTGCTCAGCGAGGCATACTTTGGCGATCACGCGCTCGCACGGCCGATTCTGGGCCCTGCGGAGGTCATCCGTTCCGTCACGCGCGAGCAGATCCTCGCATTTCACCGCCGGCACTACAGGCCGGACAACACGGTGCTCGCCGTGGCCGGCGGCTATGACCTTGGGCAGCTGCAAGAGCTGGCGGAGCGCTATCTGGGCGCCTGGACGGCCCCGGCGCATAAGCAGGTTGCGCAACCGTTTGGGGGCTGTGCGGCGCACGTGCACATAAAGCGCAAGGACATTGAACAGGTCCATGTGTGCCTGGGCTATGAAGGGGTCGCCACGGGTGCGGATGAAGCGTATCCGATGGCCGTGTTCAACAACATCTTCGGCGGTGGGATGTCATCGCGCCTGTTCCAGAAGATCCGCGAGGAGATGGGCGCGGCCTATTCGGTCTACAGCTATCCGACGTCCTATCCGAATTGCGGCGTGTACGCGATCTATGCGGGCACGTCCATGCAGCAGGCGCAGGAGGTCGTCGACGAGATCCACCGTCAGGTGGAGCACTTCCTCGCAGACGGCTTTACGGACCGGGAATTTGTGCAGGCGCGAGACCAGCTCAAGGGTGGCTACATTCTGGGGCTGGAGAGCACATCCAGCCGCATGTCCGCACTGGGGCGCAGCAAGTTGCTGCTGGGCTATGCCAACGAGATCGATGAGGTGATCCGCAAGATTGAGCGCGTGACGCCGCAGGACGTCATGAGCATCGCGCGCCGTATCCTGGAAAGTCCGTTCGCAGCGGCCGCCGTCGGGCGCAACGTGGAAACGCTCAAACTACATGCATAAGGCCGATAAAAGCGCCCGAAACGGCTGCAAGCCGTTCGGGCGCTTTTGTGGTACCAGGGAGCAACCAATGCAAGAAGGGCCTGAGACGCTGCCGCAATCCGCGGCTTTGACAACGGATCCACTCGTCCTCGACGGGACGTCGGAAGATACCGGATTGCGCGCGTCACTCGTCCTGATAGTCTGCAAACAGGTCCGTGTCAAGCGCCTTGATCGCAAAGGTCTTTTTTGTGCTGACCCCAAAGTCATGCTCGATCATGAAGCGCGCCAGTTGGTCGCCATCCATCAGGATGACGTGCTGCTTGCGGGCATAGTCGATGGCCTGTTTGGTGAAGGAAGACGTGGTCACAAACAGACCCTTGCCACCCCTTCCCGCAATTGCACCGACGAAAGCCTGCACGTCCGGACGGCCGACCGGGTGATCGGCATCCCATCGCTTGACCTGCACGTAGATCAGATCAAACCCCAGCTTATCCTCCATGATGATGCCGTCGATTCCCTCGTCGCCTGTAAGGGCCGTCGTGACGGCGGCGTTGGCAAACGTGCCATAGCCCATCTTGGCCATCAGATCCAGCACCATCTTTTCAAATGCGACGGGCGAGAGCTTCATGACTTCCGCCAGCAGGTCGTCTGCGAGGCTCTGATTGATCCGCTTGAAGGCATTTTCAAGGGCGTCGTCCGGCGTTTCGGCCTCTGGCGCATCGGCAGAGGGCTCTTCTTCGCCTCCGGGAACGTCTGCGCCGACGAATGCCTTGAATGAAGGGTAGCGCATCAGATAGCCATTGTCCAGAACCTGCGGATCCTCCTGAAGCACCCGTCGTCCCTCTTCGGTGATCTGGAAGGTTCCTCTTGCGGGCGATTCGAGCAGGCCCGCCTTTTTGAGGTATGTGCGAGCCCAGCCGACGCGATTGGCGAAATACGTCTGGCGTCCGCTGGGCAACGGTTCGGCAAGCTCTGCCTCCGTCAGTCCAAAATGCTGCGCTATACGCGTTTTGATCTCCTTGAGCGCATGCACATTGCCATCTGCCAGGCACTGAAGCAGGGGCTTATACAGCTCGTAGTACTTGGGAATGTCCATGATGATCCCCCCAGCTTATGTCTTTTCATTCGTGTTTGCGCTCAGATCAGCGGCCCGCCCGCTGCATTTCTTCGCTCCAATCGGCGGATGCGCACGTAATAGGCGGAGGCAAGCAGCGCCGTCGCGCCCGCCCAGGCGGCGATCTCCGCGTAGTAGACGCCGTCCTGACCGATGGCGAGCGGCAGCAGCCAAGCGACGCTCAGGCGCATGATGAGCTCCACGATGCCGGAGATCATCGGAATCACCGTATCGCCCATGCCCTGCAGGGCCGAGCGATAGACATAGAGCAGGTAGAGCACGGACAGCGCGGCGCACATGACGCACAGGTAGCGGTAGGCGACATCCAACACGGCCGGCGCGTCTACGCTGGATGCAGAGACGAACAGCGCCAGAATCCAGCGGCCCGCCGCGGCCATCACGCCGCCGATGCACAGGGCTGTGAGCACGCCGATGATCGCGGAGGCGCGCAGGCCGCGCTTGATGCGCTCGAGCTGGCCCGCGCCCAGGTTCTGCCCGGTGAACGTCGCCATCGCAAAGCCGAAGGAGGTCGCGGCGATCTCCAGCAGGCCGTAGAGCTTGTTGGTGGCGGTAAAGCCCGCGACGAACACGAAGCCAAAGCCGTTGATGACGTACTGCACGCCCATGCCGCCCACGGCGATGATGGCGTTTTGCAGCGCCATGGGCGCGCCCAGGCGCACGAGCGTGCCCGACACGGCGCGGTCGGGCCGCAGCGCTTCGCGCGTCATGTGCAGCATGGGCAGGCGGCGCACGGCGAACAGGCAGAACAGCGCTGAAAAGGCCTGCGCGATGACCGTGGCGGCCGCGGCGCCGCCCACGCCCCAGTGAAAAACCGCGACGAACAGCAAATCCAATCCGACGTTGATGGCGCAGGCGATGATCATCGCCACGAGCGGCGTGCGCCCGTCGCCCAGCGCGCGCAGCAGCGAGGCCAGCACGTTGTAGAACATGACGATGCACAGTCCGCCGAACATCACGCGCAGGTAGACGACCGCCTGCCCCAGCACATTGGCGGGCGTGTTGAGCAGCAGCAGCACGGGACGCGCGGCAAGCTGAAATGCGAGCGTGAGCAGCACGGCGATGACCGCGCCCAGCAGCGCGCTCATGCCGACGGCCTTGCGCAGGCCATGCAGGTCGCCCGCGCCGAAGCGCTGGGCGATGGGGATGGAAAAGCCGCCGGTGAAGCCTGTGACGATGCCCAGCGCCATCCAGTTGAGCCAGTCCGCCGCGCCGAGGGCCGCCAGGGCTTCAATGCCCGCGAACTGCCCGACGATCGCCGTGTCGACGGTGGTGTACAGCTGTTGAAAGACGTTTCCCAGCATCAGCGGCAGCGCAAAGCCCGTGATCAGCCGGGCAGGGCTGCCGTGCGTCATGTCCTTTACGTGTGCGCTCATCCAAATACCTCCGTGGTCGAGATGCGTTTTCATGATAGCATGGCCCATGAGGGAAGTCAAGCGCGCGCCTTGACAAACGCGCACGGCATGCGCTATGCTGAACGGGAACGTGAAAGGAGGAGCATGATGCGCTTTTTACACCTTTCTGATCTGCACTTGGGCAAGCGTGTGTACGGCTTTTCCATGCTCGAAGAGCAGATGGATGCGCTTTTGCAGATCGAGCGCATCGCCGGCGATCAAGAGGTCGACGCCGTCGTCGTCGCAGGCGACATCTATGACAAGGGTGTGCCGCCGACAGAGGCTGTCGAGCTGCTCGACCGGTTCTGGACGCACCTGCTCGCGATGGGCGTTCAGGTGCTTGCGATCAGCGGCAACCATGATTCGGCGGAGCGCCTCTCGTTCGCACAGGACATCCTTGCGGCGTCCGGGCTGCATATCGCCGGCGTGCAGGGACAAGCGGTGCGGCGCGTTCGGCTTTCGGACGCCTGGGGGCCGGTCGACTTCTTCCTGTTGCCGTTTGTCAAGCCCGCGCGCGTCGCTTCGCTGTACCCGCAGACGCAGATTGCCAATGCCGACGATGCCGTGCGCGCGCTCCTCGCGGGCGCGCAGCGTGAAGCGGGCGTGCGCAGCGTGCTCATCGCGCATCAGCTCGTCCTCTCGCCGGGCGAGGAGGTCGAGCGCTGCGATTCAGAGACCGTGCAGATCGGCGGGACGGACGGCGTGTTCGTCGACGCGTTCGACGGCTTTGACTATGTGGCGCTGGGGCATCTGCACCGCGCGCAGCGCGTGGGGCGCGACACCGTACGCTATGCGGGATCGCCGCTCAAATACTCGTTTTCCGAGGCCCGGGGAAATAAGAGCGTGACGCTCGTGGAAATGGACGCGCAGGGCGTGCGCACGCGGCTGTTGCCGCTGACCCCGCTGCGCGACCTGCGCGACTTGCGAGGGCCGCTGCAGGCGCTTGTGGAAGCGGCCGATGGCGTCTCGACGGACTACGTGCGCGCCATTTTGACGGATGAGGATCCGGTATACGACGCCATCGGCCAGCTGCGCAGGGTCTATCCCAACGTCATGACGATTGAATTCGAGCGAAATGCGCCGGCGCAGGCATGCGCGGCGCTGCATACGGTGGACGTGCGCGGGCGCTCGCCGATGGAGCTGTTCGAGGACTTTTACCTGCGCCAGGCTGGCAAAGCGCTCGGGGATGAAGCGCGCCAGGCCGTACAGGCGGCTGTAGATGGCGCGCAGGAGGGAGAAGCATGAAGCCAATCACGTTGAAGTTGTGCGCATTTGGCCCCTTTGCAGGTGAAACGACCGTACATTTTGACGCGTTGGGAAATGCGGGCCTCTTTTTGATCACCGGCGATACGGGCGCGGGCAAGACGACGCTGTTTGACGCGATCGTCTTTGCGCTCTATGGAGAGACGAGCGGCAGCAGAAGGCGCACCGACAGCCTGCGAAGCGACTTTGCCTCACCGGACGTGGAGACCTACGTGGAGCTGACGTTCAGCCATCGTGGCGAGCGCTATACGGTCCGGCGAAACCCAGGCGGATACGAGCGCCGCAGCCGGCGTGGCGGCGGCGTCGTGCTGGAGAAGCCAGACGCGTGGATTCGCTGCCCGGATGGGCATGAGGTCGATGGCGCGAAGGCCGTCACAGTCAAGACATCCGAATTGTTGGGAATGGACGAGAAGCAGATGAAGCAGATCTGTATGATCGCCCAGGGAGAGTTTTTGAACCTGCTGCTGGCCAGGGACGAGGAGCGACGCAAGGTGCTGCGCCGCGTGTTTGACACGGATTTTTATCTGCGCGTACAGGGCGCGCTCAAGGAGCGCGCCAGCGAACTGCGCGAGCGGGTGAAGCGTCTGGAATCGGGTATCGAGGAGACGCTGCGCGACATGGACCGTGAGGCCTGTACCGTACACGATGCACCGGACGCGATTGAGGCGCTGCAGGGGATGCGTCGCGAGGATGCGCAGCTGAAGATGTGGCTTGAGAGGGCACAGCAGGGTGCGCAACAAGAAGTCCAACGCTTGTCGGAGGCGTTGGCGCATGCCCGAGAGGACAATAGACTGCTCGACGCCCTGGATCAGGCGCGCGCATGCGTCGCCGATCTGGAACGGCAGGCGGATGTCATGGATGCGCTCAAGATGAAGCTGGCACGCGCGAATCAGGCTGCACAGATTGAAGAGGGCGTGCAGAAGGCCTGGCTTCGCGCGGATGCCGAACGCGCTGAGCTGAAGCGGCGTGCGGGGGCGCTTGCTGAAGATGCCCAACGGGCGCAGGCACGCCGTGTGGAGCTGAAGCAGGCTTTCGACGAGGCGGCCGGCCGGGCGGATGAGGCCGCCAAGCTGCTGGCCGAAGCGCAGCGCATCGAGTCGCTGCTGCCCCGCTATGAGCAGGCGGAGCGTGCACAAGCACGCGCGCTGGACGCACAGAGTGAGCTGGATGTGTTGAAGGGCCGGCGTGAGGAACATGAGCTGAAGATCCAAGAGAATGACCGGCGTCTAAAAGAGTTGCGCGAGCAGCGCGATGCGGGCGTTCAGGCGGGACGCGAGGTGGTGCGGCTGAGCGCGGCGAAGCAAAGCAATGAAGAGCGCCGAAAGGACATGGAGCATCTTGCCCAGACGACGTCGGAGGGTAAGCAGGCGCAACAGGCTTGGCAAAAGGCCAAGCAGGAGGGCGAGCAGAGCGCAAAGGCGCTCTCCCAAGCGCACGGGCGCGTAAAAGAGCTGGAGGATGCCTTTTACCTTGCGCAGGCGGGCTTGCTGGCCGAGCACTTGCAGGAAGGCCAGCCCTGCCCAGTCTGCGGCTCGACGCACCATCCGCGCAAGGCCGTGCTGGCGCCTGGAACCGTGACGCAGGCACAGCTGGACGACGCGCGCAGGCAGCGAGAGGATGCACAGGCGGAGCATACGAAGCGCCAGCGTGCGGAGAGCACCGCAGGCGAGCGGGTTCGCAATCTGCGCGATCAGGCAAGGCAGGCATTTATGCGCCTATTTCCCGGCGAAGACGCACCGGACGGCATGGATGCGGCCGTTCGCGCCGGCATGCGCGCGCTGGACGAGCAGATCCGATGCGATGCCGAGCTGCTGCGAACCCAGTCGGAGCTGGAGCGGCGCGGCAAGGAGGCAGATCAGAACATACGTCGAATTGAGCAAGAACAAACCGACCTTCGGTCTGAATTGGAACGCTTCGGCGTGAGATGGCAGGAAGTGAACGCTTCGCTGGCCGCCGCACAGGCGCAAGAGCAGTCGCTGCGCGCAGAGCTGTCCTATGCCACGCGTATAGACGCGGAGCAAGGGGCGAAGTCGCTGCGTGCGCAACGGGATGCAATGATCGAGGCGCAGGATCATGCAAAGCGCGCACTGGAAGAACAGGATCAAGCCTGCGTCGCATTGCAGACGCGCCTTGAGGAAAACGCGCAGGCGCTGGAGAACGCCGAGTTGAAGGCTTCGGCGGCACGGTTTTACTTTTTGGCGGCGCTGGAGGAGAAAGGCTTTCGGGATGAAGCGGACTTTGACAGCGCGCACATGGATGAGGACGCACGGCGCGAGGCCGACGCATGTGTCGGGCGCTATGCGGACGAGCGCCGCAGCCGTGCAGACCAGGCAGCCACGCTGCAGGCACAGGCGCAGGGTAAGGCGCGCATGGATGAGGCGGCGATGCAAAAAAGGCGCGACGAGGCGCAAGAGACCGCACGGGAAATACAGAAGAAGCTTTTGGACCTGACGGGCGAGATGTCAAAGCGCTCCGGTTGGTTGGCCAAGCTCTCGCGCGATCATGCAGCCTGGATACGCGCGACAGAGGCATATGCGCTTGCAAACGAGTTGTCCGCCACGGCTGCAGGCGAGACGAGCGGTTCGGGGGGCCAACGGCTCTCGTTCGAACAATACGTACAGATTTATTATTTCACTCAGGTCATCGAAGCGGCCAACGCGCGCCTGGACGGCATGTCGTCCGGACGCTATCAGCTGCTTCGGCGGGCGCGAACGACCGACGGTCGGACGAATGACGCGCTCGCGCTCAACGTGCTGGACCGTTATACGGGCAAGGAGCGGGACGCCAGCTCGCTTTCGGGCGGAGAATCGTTCCTCGCCTCGCTTTCGCTGGCGCTGGGGCTTTCCGATGTCATCCAACACCGCACGGGCGGCGTGCAGGTGGAGACGCTCTTTATTGATGAGGGCTTCGGTTCGCTGGACGACGAGTCCCTTGAGCAGGCGCTGACCGTGCTGGAGGGACTGACGGCGGGCGACAGCCTCGTGGGCATTATTTCCCACGTCGCTGCGCTCAAGGAGCGCATCGGGCGCAAGATCGTCGTCTCCAAGGGGATGTCCGGCAGCGGCGTGCGCGTCGTAAGCGATTGAATCAGCCGCGCCGTTGCGGCGTGAGCAGTCCAAGGGGCACCGTGTATTTGACATACCGGCGGCCCCTTTTGTCATGCCATGCGCCCACGGGAGAAGGCACCATCACGGAGGCTGTCTTGCCCACCCGTGAGACGATCCCGCGAAGGGTACGGCCTTCAAATGGAAAGCTGACGTGCGCGCCGACGCCAATGCCCAGCGCCGCCGCCTCCTGCGCGCGCGTGGGGAGCGCGTGCGTACACGTCCTGTGCTGAAAAAGGCCCTGGGAGAGCGCGCGGAATGTCGACCGATGTGCGCTGCACGCGCCATAGAGCGCCCATTCGGCCGCGTGACAGAGCTCGTGCTCAAACACCAGCTGAAAGGCTTCCAGTGCGTCGCATGCGTCGATGCCGTTTACGGAAAACGGCCCTTCGTGCAGCCGGAAGAGGAAATCCGTGCTCATGCGGATCTGCACGTCCGTCGTGCCGTCGGCTAAAACCCGCGCGCAGAATTTCCCGGCGCAACGCGTCATGCGCGGCGTGCCCACAACGCACAGCTGCGGCAGGCGCCGCGCAAAGAGCCCGTCAAAGAACAGCTCGTCGTAGAGGCGCAGCATCTCGGCGAGCGCCGCCGGTTCCAGCCTGCAAATCGGGCTGTGTGCGAGCGCCGGCCAGGCGCAGAGCAGCTGCCTGCGGACCTCGGCGCGCAAGCGCGCAGTCTCCGGCGGCTCGAGCGGACAGGGGAAGGGAAACAAGGCGGTTCACCTCTCTTGGCAGGGATTGGATGGACATTCTTTAAGGAAATGTGTTGACAGCTTAATATATTTGTAATATATTGAATCCAACTGGCGGGCAACGCGTTCCAGCTGCGCCCGCACATCCCGGGGAGGCAAGCCATGAAGAGACGCTGGAAACCCGCTGTATTTTTTCTGTTCCTGGCGATGGCCGGCGGCGTGGCTGGCTTTTGGGGCGGCATGCGCATCGCGGCAGACGACGAGGCTGGCAGCCAGCTGCTCTCGTTTGCCCGGGCTCTGATCTACATCGGCCTGAGCGCATATGCGCACATCCTGCTGCACGAGGCGGGCCACATGGTCGCCGGGCTTCTGACGGGCTACCGGTTCGTGTCCTTTCGGATTGGCAGTTGGACGCTGGTGCGCACGGGCGGCCAGTGGGCGCTGCGCCGGTTTTCCATTCCGGGCACGGCGGGCCAGTGCCTGATGATGCCGCCACAGCATGTAGCGCACCCGCCGTTTGTCTGCTACAATCTCGGCGGCGCGCTGGCCAATCTGCTTTGTGCGGCCGCCGGCTTCGCGTGGGGCGGGACGTTTGGCGTCATCTTCGGCGCGCTGGGGCTCGTCATCGCGCTGGTCAACGTCGTGCCGCTGGATGCGGGCGTCCCCAATGACGGATACAATCTGTATGTCCTGCTCAGAAGCAAGGCCGCGCGTCGCGCATTTGCCGCGCAGCTGTCCGTCAACGGACTGTTGAGCGAGGGGAAGCGCCCACGTGAACTGCCAGATGCGCTGTATGCGCTCGACTCCGGCGCAGAGGATCTGTTCAGCCTTACGCTTCGACAGATGCGCTATCAGCGGGCGTTGGACGAAGGGGATTTGTCTGGCGCGCAAGCGGAGCTGGACGCCATGCAGGCGCACCGAGACCGATTGCCCAGGCTGTATGTCCTGGAGCTGGACTGCGAACGCGCGTACATGATGATGGTCCAGGAGGAGAGCCGCGAAGCGGTGGACCGGGTGTATGGCGGCGAGACGCGCGCCTTCGCGCAGAGGGCACAATGCATCCTGGCCCACCTGCGCGTGGAGATCGCGTATGCGCTTCAGTGCGAAGGCGACGTCGCCCGCGCACAGGAGATCTATGCGCGGGCGAGAAAGCATGCGGAGCGCTATCCGGTCGCCGGCGAGGCGGCCTGCGAGATGGAATTGATGCGTGCATGGATGAGGCGCGTGGCATAGCGCTTACAGGTTCGCCTCCAGGCGCACGGCGCGACCGATAAAATTGACGTCGGCCGCCTCAAGCGTGTCGGCGCCGTATTCGCGGCCGTAGCTTTGCAGCAGCACACGCGTGGCATCCAGCTTTTTGACCTTGCGAAGCGCGCGATGGTTCTTGTACTCCACGAGCATGATCGCCTCGTCTACCGGGCTCTGTGCGGGCACGATCAGCACGAAGTCGCCCGCCAGCACGCGAAAGCCGCGCATCGAATCGTCCGGCGCGAGAAAATATAGCACCTTGTCGGGATTGGCGCCCTCGATCCGGCCATTTTGAATGGGCAGCAGCCTGCGCGCGACGTTTTGCCAGGCGGCGTTCATCACCGGCACGGCCTTGAGCACGCCGCCCAGCGCGTCCAGCCAGATGCCGCTGGCGGCCGAAGCGCTTTCGCCCGGTTGCGAGGATGCAACCTTCACGGCGGAGGGTGCAGGGGAGGGCGCGTGGACTTCGCGCGCCTTTTCTGGCTGCGTCTTGATCATCTCCAGGTCGACCGTCGCGGCGATCTCATCGAGGGAAAAGTCCGCCTCCGTCTGCTCGCGCAGGCCGATGGTACGCAGGATGCGCCGGGCCTGGTCGTCCTGAATGATGCGTTTGCCGCTCTCTACCTCGAGCAGGTATTTTTCCGAAATGCCGCATTTGCGCGCGACCTGTTTGGGGCTCAGTTTCTGTCTTGTGCGTTCCAGCAAAATGAGATCTCCAAGGCGACTCATGTAGGATTCCTCCCCGTTTCAAAGCATGTCATGCCCTTAAGTATAGCACAGCCCCGGACAAAGGCAAGCGTCCCAGGGAAAAAAAGAGCGCGCCGCGCGTTGACTGGACGGACAAAAATGACGCAATTGCGGGCAAGCCCCTATTCATGCGCAGGAAAATATGGTATAATAAATCGGATAATGCCAAGCCTTGCGACTATCCGAAGATAGGAGGAATCGATTCAATGCAATACTCCAAGGAAGTTGAAGAAATGGTCTGTGTCGCCAAGGGGCCGCATCACGGCCCGGCGCCCATCCCGGAAGAGGGCAAGTGGGTGCAGGCGAAGGAGATCAAGGACATCTCCGGCCTCACGCATGGCATCGGCTGGTGCGCCCCGCAGCAGGGCACCTGTAAGCTGACGCTGAATGTGAAGCAGGGCGTCATCGAGGAGGCGCTGGTGGAGACCATCGGCTGCTCGGGCATGACCCACTCCGCCGCCATGGCCAGCGAGATCCTGCCTGGCAAGACCATCCTCGAGGCGCTGAACACCGACCTGGTCTGCGACGCGATCAACACCGCGATGCGCGAGCTGTTCCTGCAGATCGTCTACGGCCGCACGCAGTCCGCGTTCTCCGACGACGGCCTGGTCATCGGCGCGGGCCTGGAGGACCTGGGCAAGGGCCTGCGCTCTCAGGTGGGCACGATGTACGGCACTAAGCTCAAGGGAACCCGCTACCTGGAGATGGCCGAGGGCTACGTGCTCAAGATGGCCCTGGACAAGGACGATCAGGTCTGCGGCTACCAGTTCCTCTCCCTGGGCAAGATGATGGACGCCATCAAGAAGGGCATGTCCCCCAACGAGGCCTATGAGAAGAACATCGGCACCTATGGCCGCTTCAAGGCCGAGGACGGCGCCGTCAAGTGGATCGACCCGCGCAAGCAGTAATAGGAGGTGTGCAGGAAATGGCTCTGTTTGAAGGTTATGAACGTCGCATGCCCCAGCTCCAGCCGATCCTCGAGAAGTACGGCTTCAAGGATTTTGACGAGCTGAAGGCTTTCAATAACTCCAAGGGCGTCGATGCCTACAAGATCGTCGAGGGCATCCAGCCCATCGCGTTTGAAAATGCCAAGTGGGCCTATGAGCTGGGCGCGGCCATCGCGCTCAAGAAGAACGTCAAGACCGCCGCTGAGGCCGCCAAGTGCATCGGCGAGGGCCTGCAGGCGTTCTGCATCCCCGGCTCCGTCGCAGACCAGCGCCAGGTCGGTCTGGGCCACGGCAATCTGGGCGCCATGCTGCTGGATGAGAAGACCGAGTGCTTCGCCTTCCTGGCCGGCCATGAGTCTTTCGCCGCCGCCGAGGGCGCCATCGGCATCGCCCGCAACGCTAATAAGGTTCGCAAGAGCCCGTTGCGCGTCATCCTCAACGGTCTAGGCAAGGACGCCGCGATGATCATCAGCCGCATCAACGGCTTCACGTACGTGCAGACGAAGTACGACTACCTCTCTGCGGACGTCAAGGAAGACCATGCGCTGACCATCGTGAACGAGACCGCTTACTCCACCGGCGAGCGCTCCAAGGTCCGGTGCTACGGCGCGGACGATGTGCGCGAGGGCGTGGCCATCATGTGGCACGAGGGTGTGGATGTGTCCATCACGGGCAACTCCACCAACCCGACGCGCTTCCAGCATCCCGTTGCCGGCACCTATAAGAAGGAGTGCTGGGAGGCCGGGAAGCAGTACTTCTCCGTGGCTTCCGGCGGCGGCACGGGCCGCACGCTGCATCCGGACAACATGGCCGCCGGTCCCGCCAGCTACGGCATGACCGACACCATGGGCCGCATGCACTCCGATGCGCAGTTTGCCGGCTCCTCCTCCGTGCCTGCGCACGTGGAGATGATGGGCCTGATCGGCATGGGCAACAACCCCATGGTCGGCGCGACCGTGGCTGTGGCCGTGGCCGTCGAAGAGGCACAAAAGTAAGACGCCCAAACGTGTGGGGAACCCCGCGAAAATCGGGGTTCCTTTTCCATATGCTTTGGCCTGGCGTATATTCGGCCTGAGGGCTTGGAAGAATGCCAGGCATGGGAGGACGAAATGAAGGTATTTGTCACCGGCGTCCACGGCCAGCTTGGCCACGACGTCATGCATGAACTGTCCTCCAGAGGCATTGAGGCGGTCGGCAGCGACATTGCGCCCGCGCAGGGCGGCGCTTATGTCTTCCTGGACATCACGGACGGCTCGGCCGTTCGCAAGGCGTTGCTTTCGCAGCGGCCCGATGCGGTGATCCACTGCGCAGCGTGGACGGCAGTGGACGCAGCGGAAGATGAGGATAAACGCGAACTTGTGCATGCCGTCAATGCAGAGGGAACGCGACACATTGCGCAGGCATGTCGTGAGCTGGGCTGCAAGCTGATGTACATCAGCACGGACTACGTGTTTGACGGACAGGGTGAAACGCCCTGGCAGCCGGATTGCACGGATTACGCGCCGCTGAACGTCTACGGCCTGACGAAGCTGGAGGGGGAGCAGGTGGTCAGCGAGTTGTTGGAGCGGTATTTCATCGTGCGTATCGCGTGGGTGTTCGGGCTGAACGGGCAGAACTTTGTGCGTACAATGCTCCGGCTGGGGCACACGCACGACACGTTGCATGTGGTGCGCGATCAGATCGGCACGCCAACGTATACGCCGGATTTGGCGCGCCTCTTGGTCGACATGATCCAGACCGAACGGTATGGGCGCTATCACGTCACAAACGAGGGCAGCTACATCAGCTGGTGCGATTTTGCGCGGGAAATCTTCCGCCAGGCAGGCATGAACGTGAACGTCCTGCCGGTGACGACGGCGGAGTATGGCGTGTCCAAGGCGAGGCGTCCATTCAACAGCCGACTGGACAGGCGCAAGCTCGTGGAGAACGGCTTTATGCCGCTGCCGGACTGGCGCGACGCACTGAGCCGGTATCTGGCGGCGCTTCGCCCATAAACGAAACAGAACACATCCACCAGCGAAGCTGGTGGTTGTCACTATGCGGGCATAGCCCTTTGTTCCTCGCGGACGCGTGCAA
>CALVNS010000050.1 GCA_944349855.1 uncultured Eubacteriales bacterium
CACGCGTCCGCGAGGAACAAAGGGCTATGCCCGCATAGTGACAACCACCAGCTTCGCTGGTGGATGTGTTCATTTTTTTTGTATGCTGCGCATATTTACCCATTACATATTTTACATTTTCATACAATCACCTGTTGCCTTTTGGGAAAGTGTGTTATAAGTGTGTTACGAAAAACATAGGAGAAACTATTGATTTTTCTATGTTTTTGCGACACCGCAAAAGCGGGTAATATAAAAATCAACAACATGGAATAATATAGAAATCTAAAATAAGCAGATAGATGAAGATAATGCAAGCAAAATCTATATACAAAATATAGTAATTATACATAAAACGTGTGCGTATACTATGCATAAAAAAAGAAAACCATCAACAGCGCAAAGCATGTCAACAGTTTTCTATGGCGCGCCCAACAGGATTCGAACCTGTGGCCTTTTGATTCGTAGTCAAACGCTCTATCCAGCTGAGCTATGGGCGCATATGCGATTGTCTCTCGGGAACGAATGATATAATACAACATCGAGCGCCAAAAGTCAAGAGGAAAACGCGGCGATTTTTTTGGGCGCTTTGTCCTTCGTTCGGGTCTGCCCGGCGCGGGCGTGGCATACAATGCCTGCGCATGGGAGGGATGCGGATGCAGCCGATCCTGCTGATCGAAAGCCGCGCGCCGGGACTGCTCTACGTCAACGGCCAGTTTTGCGGCGAACTGACGGAACCTCAGCCCTTTCCCGCGCGGCCGGATGCGCGCGCGCTGATCGAGCTGCGCCCGCTGGGGCAGGAAGCGTTGCCGATGGCCTGCGCGCTGACCCTGCGCGGGGGGCGCGTGCAGCCGCACGGACAGGAGGGCGTATACTGCGTGCAGTGGCCGGACGGCGTGGCGCAGGTGGAGCTGCGGCCGCAGCCCTGGCCGGGGCGCATGCAGGCCGTGCGCACGGCGCTTTTGCAGGGGCTGGAGGCCGTCGCATGCGGCGGAGAGGCGGCGCTCTTTCGCGACGGGGAGCCGGCAATGCCCCTGCCGCGCGGCGCACGGGAGCTGACCGCGCGGGAGCGGGACGGCGGCGCGCTGGCGGTGCAGGGCGCGTGCGACGCGGGCGCGTTCGCGTGCGTCGTGCCGCCGCCGGGCGGACGCATTGCAGAGGGCGCGGCGGCGCTTGTGACCGCGCATAGCCTGCGCTGGGAAGGGGCGAACGTGCTGCGCGCGGTCGTGGGCGGCGAAGATGCCGTCGGGCACGGTGAATTGCGCGAGTACCGCGCGGGCCCGGATGGACTGTGGCTCGTCTCGTCGCAGCCGGTATGGGCGCAGGGCGTGCCGCGCTGGCCGCAGAGCGCGCAGGAGACGCTGCGCGCGTACCTGGAGGCGGTGCGGCTGGGCCTTCGCGCCGAGGCGGAGGGCTATCTGGCCGCGCCACATGCCGCGCCGGCGCTGGAGCGCTTCGACGCGGTGACGCCGCTGCGCTATCCGCTGGTGCGTGCGCCTGAGCGCCTGCCGCTGGCGATGGGCCTTCTGTCGGTCGTGGAGCCGGGGCTGGCGCGCGTGGCGGCGGTGTGCGCCCGCGCCCGCGCGGTCAATGGACGCCAGGGCGGCTATGCGCTGGAGGAAGTGGCGCTCTACGGAGAGGCATAAAAGACGGCGCGACGGATGAGCTCATCCGTCGCGCCTTTGCGTCACAGGATCGCGCGGCACTCCATGTAGTAGCGCTTCTCGTCCGCCTCGCCCATGGAGAAGGTCTTGCGCGGCAGCGCGCCGTCGCGGCGCACTGCGGGGAAGAGCGCGTGTTTGTCCAGCGCGCCCAGCAGGAAACAGGCGTTGCCCGGCTCGCGCGCCAGGCCGCGGGCAAAGTCCTCGCCGTGGATGTAGTCCAGCCGCGCGTCCGGGCGCGACGGGAGGTATTCGTTCAGAAAGCGCTGCAGCGTCGCCACGGGCAGCGCGAAGGGCGCGTTCTGCACCGCGAGCGACAGCGCGCCCTTCGCGCACAGAAACGACAGCGGCTGTTCGTCCGCGCGCGCGCGCCGGGGCTCCATCGTCGCGCCATGCCGCGAGAGGAATGCGCTCAGGCTGTGCAGCACGTCCTGCTCATCCACGTGGAACAGCACCCGGTGGATGGGCTCGAAGACCAGCGCGTCGTCGTGCAGGTTCACCAGCTCCACGAGCGCATAGCGCGCGGGATGACCGGCGCGCGCCTCGACCGGCAGCGAGTCGCGCAGGTTCAGCCAGCACTGGCGCGCCGTGGCCAGCGAGTGATTGCCGTCGCCCACGGCGTAGAGCAGCCCGTCGCAGGCGCGGCGCAGGGCGTCCAGCGCGGCGGCGACCTGCTGTTTTTCGCGCTCGCCGTCCACGCGCCAGCCGCGCAGGTGTCCGCCGCCCTCCATCAGCTCAAAGTCGTACAGCGGGGTCAGGCGGCGGCGGCGCTGGTAGAGCGGCTCGATCACCGTGCGGCCGGGATCGTCCACCAGCAGCATGATGTGCGGCGTCTCCAGCGGCGCGCCCGTGCGGATGAGCACGCGCGGCGGGATGCGCTCCAGGATCGTGCCCTCCGTCGCGCGCACGAGCGAGGCGCTGCCGCGCTCGAAGTCGTACATCTCCAGGTCGACGCGGGCCATCAGGCCCAGCCGGCTGCCCGAGGCGATCGTGCGCTCCACGAGCACGAAGCCGTCGCGCACGGCAGACACGAGCGTGCCGTCGGCCAGGTAGGCCCGCATTGCGCGCTGAATGTCCGCCACACGGCCGAAGCCCTCGGTCAGGTAGATCTCCGGGAACGTCAGGCGCAGCGTCGAGGGCGCGTCGCCGACGTAGGATTCCACGCGCTTCCAGTAGGCGGGATCAGACGTGTGCTGGTCGCAGGCCACGACCGCCCAGCGCACAGGATCGACGTGCGGCGCGGGCAAGAGGATGTCAGCGGGCGACAGGCCCAGAGAACCGAAATCTGTCGGCATGAAAAAACGCTCCTTCCCGTCGATGCGGCTTTCAAACATGATAGCATCGCCGGGGGAGCGTGTCAACTCAGGGTTCGTCGCTCACGATGGGCAGCTGCGCCTCCACGGGCGCCAGCAGCGCGGAGAGCCGCTCGCAGAATGCGTTCACCCGCTGCGCGCGCGTCAGCTCCGGCAGCGCCAGAAATTCCTTGATCTCCAGCAGCAGCGCGTCCAGGCTGTCCTCCAACCGCCGCGTGCGCGTGCGCGCGTCGTCCAGGGCGATGCGCATCAGATCGCAGCGCACGCTCAATCGGTCCGCTGCCAGCACGGCATCCCGCGCGGGCCGGTCCTGCGCCCGCGCCAGCAGATGGTTCAGCCCTTCGAGCATCTGATACAGCGCGGGATCGTGCATCGCCTGCACGCGCCCCTGCGCCTCCTCCAGCATCGCCTGTGCGTTGCGCGCGCCCGTGCTGCGCGGGGCAAAGGGATCGACGCACGGCTCGCCTGCCGCCTCCATGTCCGCCATGACCTGGCGCACCAGCTCCGGGCGCGTCTTGAGGCAGGAGCGGTACTTGTTCTGAAAGCGAAGCATCTTCGCCTTGTCGCCGCCGGCCAGCTCCTGCACGCAGGCGCGCACGCTGCGCCCCTTGGCGCGCGCCGACAGGACGGCGTGCAGCAGTGCGCGGACCTCCTGGGGCGTGAATGGCTCGAACGGCGGCGCGCGCTTGAGCTCCGGGTCCTTGCCCTGACTGAGCTGGGCATAGTAGAAGTTTCGGATGCTGTTGGGCTTGCGCCCCAGGCGTCCCGCCAGGCGTTCGAAGACGCTGCGCAGCGGCTCGCCGCGCTGCGAGGCCGCGTGGATCTCCGAGAAGAGCTGTTCGATCTCGTCCGGACGCCAGCCGCCGTGCGGGGCGCGCGCGGGCGCGGTGCTCGTCATTTCCAAAGGATCATCCCTCCCATTGCCGCGATGTGTGCGGTGATAGTATGGTCTGCGGCGCGGCGGCTTATGCAGCGCGCGCCGGAACGCTTGCGCCCGGGGCCGCGATGCGCTACAATCATATGATGGGGAGGGGAAAGGCATGCACGTTCAGATTTTTCTCGTGCTCACCGCTGCGATGAGCATCTTTACATTCTGCCTGTTTGGGATCGACAAGCGCCGCGCGCGTCAGGGGCGGTGGCGCGTGCCCGAGCGCACGCTGCTCACGGCCTGCGCGCTGCTGGGCGCGGCGGGCGGCCTGGCGGGCATGCGCGCGTTTCACCACAAGACGCGCAAGCCCCGCTTTCGCTTTGGCGTGCCGGCGCTGCTGGCGCTGCAGGCCGCGCTGCTGGCAGTGCTCGCGCTGCGCTGACGAAGGGCCGGGAAGCTCCGCTTCCCGGCCCCTTTTGCGCTCAACGGCGCAGTCCCTTGGGATAGTGATTTTTATACAGTCCGTCGGAGCACTTGGCAAAGCCCAGCGGACAGCCCGCCAGCGTCATCAGCGTGTAGCCGCGCGGCGCGCCCTGCGGCGCGGGCAGCGCCTCGCCGTGCTGGTAGCGCAGCGCCTCCTCGACCGTGAGCGCGGCCGTGTGCAGCGCTTCGGCCGGCGCGAGCGCCATCGCCAGCGCATGGTCGGGCTCCACGCGCCTTGCAGCGGTGTGCCCCAGCAGCAGCCCGGCGCGCAGCACGCGCAGCCCGGACAGGTCCGGCAGGCCGTCTGGCACAGCGTACAGCGCCTCGCCGAACGCCCGCGCGCGCCGAAGCAGCGCCTTTGCATCGGCCTGCGGGGACAGCGTCTGCGCCAGGCACTGCGTGAGCGGCTCGCGCCAGGGCGGCGCTTCGACGCTTCGGCGCGGCCGCGTGGGGCGTCCTTCCGGCGCGGGAACAGGCGCGTTGGCGGCGCGGCGCAGGCGCGAGACGAAGTGGCCTTCGCCGCGCACGCGCTGTGGGAACAGGCGCAGGATGCCCCCCGGCGCGGGGTCCAGCCCCGGCAGGGCGAACGCGTCGAGGGCGAAGTCCGCGTGCTCGGACAGAAACCGCTCGAGCACGCCCTCGTTTTCCACGGTGTTGAACGTGCAGGTCGAGTAGACCATCAGGCCACCCGGGCGCAGCATGCGCGCGGCGCAGCGCAGGATGTCCAGCTGGCGCGCGGCGCAGCGGGCGGGACTGTCCGGCGTCCACTCGGCGCGGGCCTCGACCTGGCGGCGAAACATGCCCTCGCCGGAGCAGGGCGCGTCCACGAGCACGCGATCGAAAAACGCGGGAAAGCGCGCCTGCAGCGCGTCCGGCAGCGCGCACAGCACGGCGGCGTTGCGCACGCCCAGGCGCTCGACGTTGCGCGAGAGCACCTGCGCGCGCGCGGGCACGGGCTCGTTGGCCACCAGCAGCCCCTCGCCCGCCAGCAGCCCGGCGATCTGCGTGCTCTTGCCGCCGGGCGCGGCGCACAGGTCGAGCACGCGCTGGCCGGGGCGCACGTCCAGCGCGGCGACGGCGGCCATGGCGCTGGGCTCCTGCAGGTAGTACGCGCCGCCCTCGTGCAGCGAGTGCGCGCCCGCGCGCGAATCCGGGGCGAGGTACCACGCATCTGCCGCCCAGGGGATGGGCCCCTCCAGGCCGTCCGGGCCGACGCTGCGCCAGTCCGCCGAGAGGGCGCGCAGCGGGTTCAGGCGCAGGCCGCGCGTGTGGGGCTGCTCCATGGCCTGCAGGTACAGGTGAAACTCGGCCTCGCCCAGCTGGGCGCGCAGATTTTGCAGGAAGGCTTCGGGCAGGCTCATTTACAGCACCTCGACGATGATGGTATACCCGACGGTGAAGAACAGCAGCAGCGAGATCTGCAGGCTGCACAGCAGCACGTGCGGCGTGTGGCGGCGCGTGGTGACCGCCTGCAGGATGGGCATGGTGGCCATGGCCATCAGATAGCGCGGGCCGCTGAGCAGCCAGGTCGGGGCCAGGGCGACGGCCACATACACGACCGTGTAGGCGTGGTGTTCCAGCGGCATGCGCCGCCAGGTGAAGCACAGCAGCGTCATCGTGTAGAAGATCGCAAACGCCTGCACGCCCCAGGTCCAGAATGCGTCGGGCTCGCCGAAGGAGCGCAAGAGGTAGTCGAACGTGTTGTACACCGAGCCGAAGAACGTGCCCATCTCCTGAAACCAGTTTTCCTTCTGATAGATCAGGAACTGCAGCGGGTTGCCGCTGACGTGATAGTTCAGGTACAGGTAGGCGCCCAGGCCGGAGAAGACGAGCAGGCCCAGCAGCGTGCCGCGCACGGCCAGGCGTGCGCGCCCCTTGCGCGCGTGCACGGCCTGACGCCAGGATTGCAGCCAGATCACGCCGCACACGATGACGCCCAGCGAGCGGGTGAGCGCCGAGAGCGCGCCCAGCACGGCGGCCAGAAAGAAGCGCTCTCGCGAGGCGGCCAGCAGCGCGCCCAGCGTCAGCGCGAGGAACAGCGCCTCGGAATAGGGCGCGGCCAGGAAGAGCGAATAGGGGTTGACCAGCAGGTAGCACAGCGCCAGCCGCGCGGTCTGCGCGTCGTAGACGCGGTACACGAGCGCGTAGAGCAGGGCGGCTGCGGCCATGGCGCTCAGGTTGCTGACGGCAACCGCGGCCAGGACCCAATCGCCCGTCAACAGGTGCATCGCGCGCACGCACCAGGGATAGAGCGGGAAGAAGACGAGCATCAACCGATCGTCGCCGACGTTGACGTAGCCCTGCTGGGCGAGCTTGATGTAGTGGTTCGCATCCCAATGGACCCACAGCCGCCCAAACGACGAGGCCAGGGAGGAACCCTGCCCGCGCAGCAGGCAGTCTGCGCCCCAGGCGACCAGGTACAGCAGCAGGCGGCTGAGCAGCATTGCAAGCGCCGCGAGCAGCAGCGCGCGCACGCCCGCCCCGCGCCGGCTCATCCGCGCGGCGGGTTCGCGGCCGCACAGCAGGCGCACGAAGCGCACAAGCATGGGAATCAGCGCCGCGGCCATGAGCACAATGGACAGCGCGCTGGCGGCGCGGGGGATCCAGACGGCTGGATCGGTCAAGCAGGACGCCTCCCTTCAAAAAAGCGCGCTCCGGAAGGCCGGAGCGGCTGCTGCCTATTCGCGCCCCTCGTCGCCCGGGTGTACGGGCCTGGAGAAGGCGTCCTCTTTCTTTACGCGCGGGGAGAGGCCCCTGACCGATTCCTCGCGCGGGTCAAAGAACGCCGCCAGGCGGCTGCGCTTCTTGGGCCCACCCTGCGCGCGGTTGTCCAGCCGTTCGCGCAGCCGGTCGACCATCGACAGCTTCGTGCGCGTGCCCGGCACGCGGATGTCGGCCATGCGCGCCACCGGCTGCACGGAGGTCTGCGCCCAGTCGGGCCACTGCGGCGCGTCGGGCAGCTCCTCGGCCGGCGCCGGGGTTTGCGCCGTGAGCGCGGGATCCTCCGCGGATTCGGCCTGCGGTGCGGGCTCGACCGGCTCGGTTGGGGCTGCGGGCGGCTCCCCGGCGCTGCGTCTGCGTCGACGGGGACGCTGGCCGGCCGGCTCATCCGGAGCTGCCGGCTCGGGCGCCGGCTCCCCGGCGCGCATGCCCAGCGCTTCCAGCATCTCCGGCGCATCGTAGGGCGCGAAGGGATCAAGGGCGGGCGCGGCTTCTGGGCCTTGCTCCGGTGCGTCGGGACGCCCGAAACGCTGGCGCAGGCCGTCGTCGCGGCGCGCGTCATTCGTCATGTCCGCCACCTCCTCCGCGGGTTGCTCATAGGCGGGTTCAGGCTGCTGCTCGTATACGGGTTCGGGCTCATATACAGGCTCGGGCTGGTATACAGGCTCGGGCTGGTACACGGGCTCGGGCTGGTATACAGGCTCGGGTTGGTACACAGGCTCAGGCTGGTACACAGGCTCAGACTGGTATACGGGCTCGGGCTGGTATACGGGCTCGGGCTGGTATACGGGCTCGGGCTGGTATGCGGGCTCAGGCTCATATACGGGCTCAGGCTCATATACGGGCTCGGGTTGATATGCGGGTTGGGGCTCGTATGCGGGCTCAGGCTGGTACACAGGCTCGGGCTGGTATACGGGCTGCTCGTACACGGGCTCAGGCTGATATGCGGGCTGCGCGTCGTAGCGCTGGCCGGGATAGGCGCCCAGCGCCTCCTCGGGCACGGCCTGCGCCTGCGCAAAGGCGGCGCGCTGCTGCTCCTCGTCCAGCTCCAGGGGCTCCTCGCGCACGGCGTGCACCCGGCGGGTCTGCTGGAGCGGGGAGTCCGACGCCTCCTGCGGCGTGTGGGCCTCGTCCCGCCGGCCCCAGCCGAACAGGCGGAGCAATCCGCGCTTGAAGCGGCGCGCGCGCGTGGCCCATACGTGGTAGGGCTGCCAGCGCAGCAGCCAGATCAGCCAATCCATGACGAGCCCGCCTGCAACGAGCACCAGCACGACGAACAGCCAATTGTTGCCCAAAAAGGCCAGCAGGCCCCGGTCGCCGCCGCTCTGCACGAGCGTGACGATGCTGCCGACGGCGCTTTGCACCCAACTGAGCAGCACGCTGAAGAGCGTATCGGCAAAAGCCCCCATGGTTCCCTCCCGTTATTCCGCTTCGGTGATGTTGACGGCCACGGACGTATTGGCCAGCGCACAGCTGAAGGCCGGCGCGTTGTCGATGCGGCACTGCACGGGCAGCTCGTACTGCCCGGGTTCCAGGCCGGAGACGTCGACGTACAGCTGCACATCCTCGGCCGTGACCGCCTGGATGAAGGAGTAGCCGCCCGTGAGCTGTACGGTCGTGCGGGTGACGTCCAGGCGGACGGTGCGATTGTCCGCTGCGCCCTGCACGGTGATGGCCACATTTTTGAATGTGCGCTCGCGCTGCTGCTCGACGATGTCGGCGGTGATGAGCACCTCGCTCACGCTGACGTACTGCAGGTCGGCCATGCGGTGCAGCTGCACGGCGCCGGTCACGGATGCGGATGCGCCTTCGACGCTGAGCTGTTCGTCGGCGAGGGCGGAGGTAAGCGTTTCGAGCACGGCCGCGTCGCCGGCCACGCGCACGGAGGCGGGGGAGGCGACGACGCTGTCGATCTGATAGCCTGTGGCGGGCTCGCCCGTGACGGCGGTGGAGGCGTCGACGGGCAGGTCGACGCAGGGATAGACGTCGGTCTCCACGGTGATGGAGTCGATGATCACCGACTGGTTGGTGATCTCGATCAGCGGCGAATCGACGACGTTTCCATCGGCGTCCTGCAGCTCGATGATGACGGCGTTGCGCTGGGTCTTGGGCGACTGCTTGAGCATGGACAGATCCAGGCGCGCGACGGCGCGCGTGACCTTGGATACCAGCGTCTGCGGGCCGCCGATGGTCACATAGGTCGGGTCAGAACGGGGCGTGTCGGCCCAAAGCCCGTCGGGCAGCGCGCCGGTGGTCTCCACCACGACGGGGATGCGCCCGCGCATCGCATATACGTCCACGTTGACCGTGACGCTGGCGGGCACAACCTCGAGCACGCGGCCATAGGAGGTGGAGGTCGTGACCTCGACCTCCTGCGTGCCGGCGGCGCGGATGCGCGACAGGTCGATACGCGGGTTGTAGCTGGAGCCGGTGGCGCGGCTGTAGTTGGCCTGGGGCACCTCCACGCGCATGCGCACGGTGGGGATGAGCGAGGCGACGTCGTCCAGGACGATGAAGCCGCGCGTGCGCAATGTGTCGGCGCCGGTGACGGTGACTTCCACGTCCTGGAAGATCTTTTCGCGCAACAGCGTGCCGTCGGAGGCGATGAGTACGCCCCACAGGAAGACCGCGATCAGCACAGAGAAGATGCGTAAAAACCAATTGCTGGAGAGGATGCCGCGCACGCGGCGGGCAAAGCGCGCAAGGCGCGTGTTCTTTTCCTTTTTGGGAAGCAGGTCACTTTTCTTGATCGGGCCGTTCATCATGGCGCTGCCTCCTCTTGAAGAAGTTCATCAGCGAGGGAACCTGCAGGTCCTGCTCCTTGGCGTCGTAGAGCTCGTGCAGAATCTGGCCGATGCCCCGCGCGTCCAGGTGGCGCGTCAGCTTGCCGCCGCGCGCCATGGAGACGATGCCCGTCTCCTCCGAGACGATGAAGACCGTCGCGTCGGTGGTCTCCGACACGCCCAGGCCGGCGCGGTGGCGGGTGCCCAGGTCGCGGCTGATGCCCGTGCCCTCGGACAGGTTGAGCAGGCACGCAGCGGCCACCACCCGGTCGTCGCGCACGACGACCGCGCCGTCGTGCAGGGGGGTATTGGGCTCGAAGATGTTTTCCAGCAGCGGCTGGGAGATGACGCCGTCCACGCGCGTGCCGGTGTTGATGATCTCGTTGAGCGGCGTGCGCCGCTCGATGACGATCAGCGCGCCCACGCGCCGCTTGGCCATGTTGAGCAACGCGCGCGTCATCTCGCTGACGATCAGCGCGACCTCGATCTCCCTGTCGTCCGTCTTGACGCGCTCAAAGAGCGAGGAATTGCCGATGCCCTCGAGCATGCGGCGGATCTCCGGCTGGAAGACGACGATCAGCACCACGGGGCCCGCGCTGATCACCCACTGCAGCAGCGCGCTGAGCGTGCGCATGCCGAACAGGTCGGACAGCCACGAGGCCAGCAGCAGCACCACGATGCCCTTGGCCACCTGGCTCACGCGCGTCTGGCGCGTGTACTTGAGCAGCTGATAGACGAGAAACGCGACGATCAGGATGTCGATGTAGTCGGCCAGCCGAGGGCGGTTGAAGATGTTCCAGACGATGGTTGACAGCTCTTCCCACAGTTCAGTCAAGCGCACGTCCCCCGCTTTCTTTGGCGTAAACCGGCGCGCCGGCGCCGTGAAATGCCCGTTTTTTTGGAGTTTCTCTCTCTATTATACTACAGTGCCGGGCATCCTTGTAGGGTGCGGGCAAACTTTTTTGCGCGTCCGGCGGCGGCGCGCTCTCCAAAATAGACGAATCAGGCGGGCGCGGGGTTCCCGCAAAATAAAAAAGCAGCGGCGCGGCAGAAGGTTCTGCCGCGCCGTGGGCTCATTGGGCGATTTCGCGGTCCCTGAACAGCAGCGTGATCGACCACAGGCCCGCCGCGCCGACGAGACCGTAGACGATGCGGCTGATCACCGCGCCCTGACCGCCGAACAGGTAGGCCACCAGGTCGAACTGGAACAGCCCGATCAGGCCCCAGTTGATCGCGCCGATGATGACCAACAGCAGCGAAAGACGATCCATGCACATCCACTCCCTTTCGGTCTTGCTCTCGCTTACGCAGCTAGCATGGCCCGGGAGCAGGGAAAATATCCCCTTGGGCGGAAAAAATCAGGCGTCGGTGAGCGGATTGCGCGCGCGGCGCCTGGGCGCGTCGGGCGCGATGAGCTCGATCTCCATGCGCGTAAAGGAGATGGGCTCCAGAAAGTGGTCCTGCGTGAAGTGCGTGCGGCCAAATTCCTGAAATTCGTTTTCGTTCTTTCGCAGCCACAGCGGGCGCGGCACGTCAAAGTGGCGGCACAGCAAGAGCAGCGCCTCGTCCAGGTTCTGCGGATCGCAGGGCACGGTCTGGCTGCGGACGATGCGCCCGCCTTTGACGATGCGTCCCCACAGGCGCGCCTGACCGGTCGTATCGGGCATGGGTACAGATCTCCCTTCCGGCGCGGAGAGCCGCGCGTGTTCATTATGCCAGATTTTCGCGCCGCGCGCAAGCGAAAATGGCGCGCCCTTGCGTGGCGTGCTATAATAAAAACACGCACGCAACAGACACAACGGACAAAAGGCGGGGATAAAAAATGAACGTTTCGCTCTTCATGACGCCGCTGGAGACGCGGCCGGCGCTGCTTTCGGGCGCGGCGGCGGTCGTCATCGACGCGCTGCGCATGACCAGCACGTCGGCGACGGCCTTTGCAAACGGCTGCGCGGCGCTCTACGCCGTGCGCGAGGTGGAGGAGGCACGCGCCCTGCGCGCCAGCGTGCCGGATGCGCTGCTGGGCGGCGAGCGCCACGGCGTGCTGATCGAGGGGTTTGACCTGGATAACTCGCCGCTGAGCTTTTCGCGCGCGCGCGTCGCGGGCCGGCGGCTGATCATGACCACCACCAACGGCACCTGGGCGATCACGGGCGTGGCGGCCGCGCGGCGCGTGCTGCTGGGCGCGTTTGTCAATGCCTCGGCCGTCGCGCGTGCGCTGCTGGACGAGCGGTCGGTCGTCATCCAGTGCGCGGGCACGGACGACCGCCTGTCGCTGGAGGACGTGCTCGCGGGCGGCGCGATCGTGGAGCGGCTGCTCGCGCTGGGCGCACAGGCGCACCTGGACGACGCGGCGCAGGCGGCGCTGACGCTGTGGCGTGCGCAGGGGTCGGACTTGCATGCGGCGCTGCGCGACACGCACCACTACAACGTCATGCTGCGCGGCGGACAGCGCGCGGACCTGGACTTCTGCCTGCGCACGGACGTGCTGGACGCGGTGCCCGTGCGCGGGGCGGACGGCTGGTTCACAGCGCAATAGGCAGCGTCAAAAATTTTTTCTCCTTTCCAAAACACTTTGGACCGCCCGCGCGTTGTAGGGGTGTAAGCGCGCTGAACAAAGACGCGGGAGGCGGACACATATGGAATGGCATGAGGCATGGATGCGATTCTGGCGTGGGCGGGAGCTGCCGCCCTGCGGCTCGGGCGAGCTGTGGGTGCGCGACGGCCTGGCCCTGCGCGTGCGCACGGGCAGGGGACGGCGTCATGCATGAGCCGGACTACGGCCTGATGTCGTACGAGCGGCTGATGCGCTACGCGCTGCGCCTGACCGGGCGGCGCGCGGACGCGGAGGATCTCGTGCAGACGGCCTACCTGCGCGCGCTCGAGCACGGGGACGCGCTGTACGATCAGGGACCGGAGGCGTGGAGCGCATGGCTGCACCGCACGGTGCGCAACGCGTTCATCGACCAGTGCAGGCGGCGCGGGCGGCAGGTGCTCACGCAGGAGGAGCCGCAGGCGGCCTGGGAGGACGACCTGACCGGCCTGGAGGTGCGCGACCTGCTCTCGCGCCTGCCCGAACACCTGGCCGAGCCCCTGCGCCTGCGCTGTCTGGAGGGCCTGAACAGCACGCAGATCGCCGAGCGGCTGCACATGCCCGCCGCGACGGTGCGCACGCGGCTGCGCGCGGCGGCGATGCTCATGAAAAAGTGGAAAGGGGAAGGCAAACTATGAAGACGATCATTCGCAACGTCGCGCTGCTGGACGCGCGGGCGGTTTCGGAGGAACTGGCTGGGAGATCGAGTGCATCGAGAACGTGGCGGCGCTGCTGCTCTCGGAGCGCGCGGCGGGGCTGCTGGCGGGCGCGCGCCTGTCCAACGTGGCCTCGGCGACGACCATGCCGGACGGCGTGGGGCTGATGCTTCAAAACGGGCAGACAACGCTGTCGGCCGCGCCGGGGGAGGGCAGGCGCTTCCTGCTGGTCAACGGCGAGCTGCAGCTCGACCCGGCGATGACGCCGGAGCAGATCCGCGCGCAGGTGGCCGGCGGCACGGTCAATGGGCAGGTGCTGGGCAGCGCGTCGCAGGTGGCGGCGCTGCTGGAGACGGGCGTACAGGTCAACGGGCGCATGCACGCGATCCCGGACGGCTGGCAGGCGCGCCGGAGCAAGCGCCCCATGACGCTCGCGGAGGCGGAGGCGCTGGCCGGCAAGCGCGTGTACCTGTGCAGGCACACGCTGCTGGAGGCGGGCGTGCCTGGGGCGCTGGCGGCCGGCGGCGCGCGCCTGGCCGGCGAGAAGGTGCTGTGCTATGCGGGCGACGCGCAGGACCTGGGCCGCGTCTACGCGGGCGATCTGGGCGCGTGCACGTTCGTGCCGGATGGCGCCGCGGTGCTGCAGGACCTGGACGTGAGCGCGCGCACGGCCTTCCGCCTGCGCGGTAGCCTCTACCTCACGGGCGACCTGACGCTGCGCGAGGACGTGCGCGAGGAGCACCTGGCGGGCCTGCAGGCGCTGCGCGTGCAGGGGCATGCGCTCGTGCCGCTCTCGCTCATGGACGCGATGCTGGCGCGCGCGCAGGGCGAGGTCGACTGGGTGCCCTACGAGGGGACGCTCGTTGTCAACGACGCGCAGATGGCGCTCACGCCCGAGACGCTTTCGCAGGCGGACGGGCCCGTGGCGCTCTATAACGACGGCGCGCTGACCGTCGACGCGGCGATCGAGCCGAAGGCGCTGCGCGAGCGCGTGACGCTGATGGACAACGCCGGCGCGTGCGTGGCCGCCCCGGCGGCGCCGGCGGCGCTGCGCCCGGTGACGGTGGGCGG
>CALVNS010000051.1 GCA_944349855.1 uncultured Eubacteriales bacterium
CGACGCGCCGGCACACCGCCGGATTTTTTGTATAGCGGCCGGATCGAAGGATCCGGCTTTTTGCTGCATAAAAGGCCGCGCGCCCGGATGGGACGCGCGGCCCGGCGGGGCGTCGCCTTCACGGGCGGGCGTCCCGCTTCAATTCATAGAAGTGGCTGAGGGCGGGCTCGCCGTCAAAGAGATCCTGATAGACGCGGGTGTCAAACCGCGTAAAGCCCGCGCGCTCGAGCGTTCTGCACGAGGCGGCGTTGGCCGCCGCGGCGGTGGCGAAGAGGGCGTCCTCGTCATACCGCTCAAAGAAATAGCGGCTAAACGCCCGCAGCGCCTCCGCCATATACCGGCGGCCTCTGAACGGCGCGCCAATGAAATAGGTGACGCCGACGCGCTCCAGATCCTCGTAGTAGGAGGAGCCGACGCTCCCCACGACCTGCCCACCGGCCTTCTCCTCCACGGCGAAGGCCAGATAGGCATGGCGCGGGTTGTCCTCGGCCTCCAGCTGCAGGCTCTCCCGAATCCAGCCGCCCATCCACTCACGGCACCGGCTGCAGTCCCCGAAGATCTCCGTCAGGCTGCCGTCGGAGGCCATCTCGACGAATGCGCCCTCGTCGGAAGGCCGCAGGCTGCGGATGATCAGCCGGTCTGTTTGAATCTGCATGTCAACGCCTCCGTCCGCTCAGTCCGCCAGCGTCCCCATGGGATCCCAGGGCTCCAGTACGGCGGGCGCCTGGTTCGCCAGCGGCGCAAGGTCGCCCAGGTATTCGCGCTCTACGGCCGCCTGGTACACGAAGCGGTCGAACCAGCTGTCCGAGCACACATAGTAGCCCTTCTGGCCGTTCTTGTCGCCCCAGCTGTTCTCGATCTTCCAGCGCGTGGGGCGGCCCGATTCGAGATTGACGCCGGTGATGACCATCGCGTGGTTCATCGCCGAGAAGCCGTAGTCCAGACCGTCCGCCTTGGACAGGCCCAGCTCCAGCCCCGTGAGCAGTTCATAGTCGTAGGAGCCGTCGTCCCAAAGCCCCAGCGTGCGCTCGCCGTACTTGCCCACGTCGCTGCCGAACCACACGACCTTGTCCGCCTCGAGCTGGCGCAGGATCGCGCCCTTGAATTCGTCCAGCGTCAGGTTCAGGTGGCGCACGTCGCCGCCGCCCACGACGTTGCCCAGGAAGCGCACCGTGTACGTCTTGTGGTAGGGCTTGTCCTGCGTGGGCGCGTGGATGATGCTGACGGTCCTGTCCAGCAGGTCGCCGACATATTTTGCGCAGAAGTCCAGCGGCGTGAGCCCCTTTTCGATATGATAGGCCTTGTCCTTGTCCACGTACTCAAAGTCGAACGATGCGGGCGGTTCGCCGTAGCAGCTGCACAAGAAGCCGTAGATGCGGCCGAGCATCGATTCCTTTTCGGCCTGAATGGCGTCTTCGCCCTCGCCGGCGGCGACCATCGCGCGCAACCGGGCCGCGCAGGCCTTCAGGCTCTGATTGAGCACGCGGTTCATGGCGGCGGTGTGAGAGGACTGGTACGTCTCGTCGAACGCGTCCTTGGGCACGACGCCATACTTGCGCACCACGTTGACGAACATGTCCCATTGGCCGCCGTCATGGACGCCCGTGTGCAGAATGTGGGCGACGGTGCGGTCATCTGTGGGCAGGCTGGCCGTCTCCAGCATGCTCTCCAGAAAATAGTTGCAGCGCTCAAACTTGTCCCAGAAGGCCAGATAGCTCTGCGACAGCTCGAAGGCCTCCAAGTTCTTCTCCTTGGCGATGCGCTCGCGCAGCACGTTGAGCGCGGCAAACAGCCAGCAGCGGCCGCTGGACTGCTGGTTGGTGACCTCCAGCGTCTCGATCTCCAGGGAGAACTTCTGGCGCATCGCCTGCGCGCCTGCGCTGACAAAGGCCACGTCGTTCAGGTCGCACTTGGACAGCGCGCGGGTGGCCAGGCGGCGCTGCGGGGAGGCGGCGTAGGCGTCGGACCAGGCCTGCAGCTGGCGCGCTGTGACGGGCGTGTGATTCATCGCGGATTCCCTCTTTCGTCATGTCGTGCGTCGGATGCGAACCTCAGGGGAACGCATGCGTTTGTACATAGTGTAGTCCCCACCGCGAAAAATGTCAATCGAGAGGCATGGAAAAAATGTTGGCACAAAGCGCGCTTTTTGGCTTGACAGCGCGCAGGTCATCGTGTATAATTTCTAAGCGTTGCGAGGCTGTTCCAGTCCGCCCGCCGGAATCCGTCGTGCGGAGCGCACAGGTCAAACTGCCGGGCATACCGGTTTTGCGGGCGTGGCGGAATTGGCAGACGCGCTGGATTTAGGTTCCAGTGCCGCAAGGCGTATGAGTTCAAGTCTCTTCGCCCGCACCACTCTTTGAAGCATGCGGTAGTAGCTCAGTGGTAGAGTGCCACCTTGCCAAGGTGGATGTCGCGAGTTCGAATCTCGTCTACCGCTCCATTTGCGGGTGTAGCTCAATGGTAGAGTTCCAGCCTTCCAAGCTGGCTACGTGGGTTCGATTCCCATCACCCGCTCCAACGGGCAGGGAATCCACGCCCGTCCTTTGCGCCATTAGCTCAGTTGGTAGAGCACCTGACTCTTAATCAGGGTGTCCCGGGTTCGAGTCCCTGATGGCGCACCATTTTTTCCGGCGTTGCCCTTCGCCTGCTGCAGGCGTCGGGCGGACCGTCGTCCGTCGAGGCGGACGGCGGATTTTTTTGTATCCGCCCGCATGGACAGGCTTATACGGATATGGAGGGAGGAATGCGCATGGCTTCTTCGGTCGTGGGGCGCTTCGCGCCCAGTCCCAGCGGGCGAATGCACCTGGGCAACGTTCTGAGCGCGCTGCTGTGCTGGCTGAGCGTGCGGTCGGCGGGCGGCCGGCTGGTGCTGCGCATTGAGGACATCGACCCCGAGCGCAGCCGGGACGAGTACGCGCGGCTCATCGTGGAGGATCTGCGCTTTCTGGGCCTGGACTGGGACGAGGGCGAGGGTGCCGGCGGTACGCACGGTCCCTACCGGCAGAGCGAGCGCACGCCCGTCTATGAGGAGGCGCTGCGCAGGCTGGACGCGATGGGGCTGCTCTATCCGTGCTTCTGCTCGCGCGCGTCACGTCGTGCAGCTCGGCGCACGCATCGGACGGGCGGCTGATCTATGGCGGTCGCTGCCGCAACCTGAACGCACATGAGCGCGCCGAGCTGAGCGCCCGCCGCAGGCCCTCGTTGCGCCTGTGCGTGCCGGACGAGACGATCCGCTTCGTGGACGGCCTGTGCGGGCCGCAGGCGCAGAACCTGCAAGAGGAGTGCGGAGATTTCATCGTGCGCCGCTCCGACGGCGCGTTCGCCTATCAGCTGGCAGTGGTCGTGGATGACATTGCCATGGGGGTCACGCAGGTCGTGCGCGGGCGCGATCTGCTCGATTCCACGCCGCGGCAGCTGTACCTGTACTGGCTGTTGGGCGGACAGCCTCCCACGTACTACCACGTGCCACTGCTGCTCGCGCCGGACGGACGCCGGCTCTCCAAGCGTGAACGCGACCTGGACATGGGCGCGCTGCGCGCGCGCTACGGGGCGGAGGAGATCCTGGGCAGGCTTGCCTTTCTGACGGGCCTGCGGGAGACGGCGACGCCGGTCGAGGCGCGAGCGCTGGCGGAGACGTTCTCGTGGAGCCGGGTGCGCCGGGACAACCTGTACCTGCCGGAGGGACTTTTCAAAAGCTGAGGTGTGGAACGTGCGGATCTTTGCCGGACTGGAGCTGCCGGACGGCGCGCGCGCGGCGGCGGCGCGGCTGGCTATGGAAGCGCAGGTATGCATGCCGGGACGGTATGTGCAGCCGGAGAACTACCACGTGACGTTGGCGTACATCGGCGAGGCGGACGACGCGACATGCGCGGAGGCCGCGGATGCGCTGCGGGAGGCGGCGTGCGCGCTGCGCGGCAGGCAGGTGATCTGTGCGCTGACGCAGGCGCGGTATTTCAAGCGGCGCGAGCACGCGATCCTGTATTGCGCCGTGCGGCCGGACCCGGGCGTCGCATGCGCGGCGCAGGCGGTGCGCACAGCGCTGGGCGCGCGGGACGTCCCGTTCGATCCGGCACCGTTTGTGCCACATGTCACGCTTGCGCGAGGCGTATGCGTGGACGAGGCGGCGCTGGAGCGGTTGAAGCTGACGCCACAGGAATGGCAAATTGGGCAGCTGACGCTGTTTGAAAGCGCGCGCGTGGACGGCGAGCTTCGCTATACGCCGATCCTGCGCGCTATGTTGGAGGAGGAGGGAGCGCCATGACGCGCAGGGACGAATGGATGCGGGCCGCTCGGGCCGCGTTTCCGCACACGCTGCCCGTGCTGACGGGGTTTGCGTTTCTGGGGATCGCCTATGGCATCCTCATGCGCGCGCAGGGACAGGGGCTGGCGCTGACGGCCTGCATGAGCGCGATCGTGTTCGCGGGCTCCATGCAGTATCTGGCGGCGCCGCTCTTCGCGCTGGGGTTTGCGCCGCTCAGCGCCTTCTTGCTGACGCTGATGGTCAACGCGCGGCACCTGTTTTACGGCATTTCGATGCTGGACCGGCTGCGCGGGACGGGAAAATGGAAGAACCTGCTCATCTTTCTGATGTGCGACGAGACGTTTTCGCTGCTGCTCAACGCGCAGCCGCCCCGCGGCGTGGACCGGACGCGCTTCATGGTCTGCATCGCGGTGATGGATTACCTGTACTGGGTGCTGGCCAGCGTGGCGGGCAGCCTGCTGGGCGCGGTGCTCACGTTGAACGTGGAGGGCATCGACTTCGTGCTGACGGCGCTGTTCCTGGTGATCTTTCTGAATCAGTGGCACGGCTGCGCGGGCCGCTGGCCGGCGGCGGCGGGCGTCCTGTGCTCGCTGCTGTGCCTGGCCGCGGTTGGCGCGGAGCAGTTCATGCTGCCCGCGATGGCCGCGATTCTGGCCACGCTGCTGATCTGGCAGGCGCTGCGTACGCGAAGGGAGGCGGCGCAATGAACGGCATGGAAAAGGCGATGACCGTCGCCGTGATCGCGGCGGCGACGGTCCTGACGCGCTTTTTGCCCTTCTGGATCTTTCCGCAGGGGCGCAGGCGGCCGGCATGGCTGACGCGCCTGAGCGAGTCGCTGCCGTATGCGGTCATCGGGCTGCTGGTCGTCTACTGCCTGCGCGGCGTCGATCTGACGGCGCCGCCCTATGGCCTGCCCGAGGGGATCGCCGTCGCGGTGGTCGCCCTGCTGCACGCATGGCGCCATAATACGCTGCTGAGCATCGGCGGGGGCACGCTGGCATACATGCTGCTGGTGCAGACGGTCTTTTGATGACGCGCCGGTGTTCCCGGAAAGCCGGGTATACCCTGTAAACAGGCTCAAATGGACGGGCCCGCGCAGCGCTGCGCGGGCCCGGACTTACGGTGTGGAGTACAGCGGTTCGTCGCCTTGATGGAATGCGGTGACGATGGCGCGCACGCCCCGGCGTTCGCACAGCCGGGCGATTTGAAGCGCCTGCTCCAGGCGCTCGGGCGAGTCGGCCTGGTTGATCAGCGCGACGTAGCGCGCGCCGTCCGGCACACCCTTGCGCTGGCCGAGCGGGCTGGTCAGCAGCAGCGCGGCATGCTCGGGCGCAAGCGGCGTCTCCTGCGGCACGTTCAGCACGCGCGCGACGATGTGCGGCCTGTGGCAGCCCTCGGCGATGGGATGCCCCAGCGCGGTGACGCCCATCACGCCCACGACGAGCGACGCCTCCGGCGGCAGCGCGGGCTCGTGACCGGCCGGCGCCTTGCACGAGAGGCAGTGCGCGCCGTCCGCCTCGCACAGCGTCACATCCGCAAGGCCGCGCAGCCGTGCGAAATCCGTGCCGGGCGCGCCGGAGAGCCGGCGGCCCTCCGCATGGCCGAGCATGCAAAAGCCGTGCGCGTCCAGCAGCGCGCGCAGGCGGTCCGGATCGAATGCGGAACACAGCGGCACGCCGGGCTCGGGCGCTTGCATGTGCGTGGTGGTGGTGAGCACGGCGGTCAGGCCGCGCTGCGTAGCCGCGCGCGAAAGCGCGCGCAGCAGCGACGTCTTCCCGCCGCCGCCGACGGCGCACACGAGGTCGCCGCATTGGACGCCCAACGCGGAAAAGAGCATGCAATCCCCTCCCCAAATTGCGATGGGAATAGCATACCATCCGTGCGGGGCGCTGTCAACACGTTGACAGTCCGGGGTTTCTTTTCTATAATGAAAGCGCAAAACGAAAGCGGAGGGAAATGAGATGACGATCCGCGAATACGCCCGTCCCGAGACGGCCGAGGAGGCCTGGCAGCTGTGCCAGAAGCGCCAGAACGTCGTGATGGCGGGCAACATGTGGCTGCGGATGCAAAGGCGCGCCGTCGGCACGGCGATCGACCTGTCCGGCCTGGGGCTGGATTTCGTGCGCGAGCGGGACGGCGGCTTTGAACTGGGCGCGATGGCGACGCTGCGCGAGCTGGAGACGCATCCGGGCCTGGAGGCGGCGTATGCCGGCGCGTTTGCGCGCGCGCTGTCGCCGATTGTGGGCGTGCAGTTCCGCAACACCGCCACGGTGGGCGGCAGCGTGTTCGCGCGCTTCGGCTTTTCCGACGTGGCGACGCTGCTGCTGGCGCTGGATGCGCGCGTGCGGCTGTACAAGGGGGGCGAAATGCCGCTGGAGGCGTTTCAGCGGGCGCCCTTTGCGCGCGACATCCTGCTGTCCGTCTTCGTGCCGGGCGGCGCGCAGGGCGTGGGCTATCACGCCATGCGGCGCAGCGCCACGGACTTTCCGGTGCTCGCGGTCGCCGCGGCGCAGACGCCCGGCGGCCTGCGCGTGGCGGTGGGCGCGCGCCCGGCCCGTGCGCAGCTGTTGTGCGCGCAGGAGCGCGAGTGGAGCGACGCGCGGCGGGCGGAGCAGCTGCAGGGGATGGCCTTCGGCTCGAACATGCGCGCGACGGCGGATTACCGGCGCGCGATTGCGGACGTGCTCGTGCGCCGGGCCGTACGCGACGCGATGGAGGGCAAGCAAGATGCGGATTGAACTGACGCTCAACGGGCAGCGCGTCTGCGCCGACATGCCGGCCGACGCGACGCTCTATGAATTGCTGCGTGCGCAGGGCATGAAGAGCGTGAAGTGCGGGTGCGAGACGACGAACTGCGGCCTGTGCACCGTGCACCTGAACGGGCGGCCTGTGCTCTCGTGCAGCCAGCTGGCGGCGCGCTGCGCCGGGGCCGAGGTTGTGACGCTGGAGGGCCTGCAGGACGAGGCGCAGCTGCTCGCGCAGTGCCTGGCGGATGAGGGCGCGGAGCAGTGCGGCTTTTGCAGCCCGGGCCTTGTGATGAACGTGCTCGCCATGGCGCACGAGCTGCGTAGCCCGACGCCGGAGCAGGTCGACCGCTACCTGGCGGGGAACCTGTGCCGCTGCACGGGCTACATGAGCCAGCGCAGGGCGATTGCCAAATATCTGAAGATGCGGGAGGAGGGAGCGCGATGAAGCAGGTCGGACAGGGCGTGCGCAAGAAGGACGCCATGGCGCTGCTGTGCGGCAAGCCCGTGTACACGCAGGACCTCGCGCCGGCGGAGTGCCTGTGCGTCAAGCTCCTGCGCAGCCCGCACGCCAACGCCATGATCCGCCAGATTGACGCGTCCGCCGCGCGCCGGATGCCGGGCGTCGCATGCGTGCTCACCCATGAGGACGCACCCCGCTCGCGCTTCACCCTCGCCGGGCAAACCTATCCCGAACCCAGCCCTTACGACCGGCTCATCCTCGACCGACATGTGCGCCACGTGGGCGATCCCGTCGCGATCGTGGCCGCGGAAAGCGCGCGCGCGGCGGAGGCGGCGCTGCGCCGGATCCGGGTGCAGTATGAGGTGCTGCCCGCCGTGCTCGACGCGGAGCAGGCGCTGGACCATCCCGTGCTCGTGCATCCCGAGGATGACTGGAAGGCGCTGTGCGACGTGGGCGCGGACAACCGGCGCAATCTGTGCGCGCAGGAGGTCGTCTCCCAGGGCGACGTGGAGGCGGAGCTGGCCGCCTGCGACGTGGTCGTGGAGCGCACGTACCGCACGCAGGCCAACCAGCAGTGCATGATGGAGACGTTTCGCGCCTATTCGTACATGGACGCATACGGCCGGCTGAACGTCGTCAGCTCCACACAGGTGCCCTTTCACGTGCGCCGCATCCTGGCCAACGCGCTGGAGATGAAGAAGAGCGCCATCCGCGTGATCAAGCCGCGCATCGGCGGCGGCTTTGGCGCCAAGCAGACGGCCGTGTGCGAGATGTATCCGGCGCTGGTTACGGTCCGGACAGGCCGGCCCGCACTGCTCGTCTTCACGCGCGAGGAGAGCATGACCGCATCCTCGCCGCGCCATCCCATGACGATTCGCGTGCGCTTGGGCGCGACGCGGGCGGGCGACATCCGCGCGATGGACATGTACCCGCTGTCCAACACCGGCGCCTATGGCGAGCACGGCCCCACCACCGTGGGCCTGTCCGGCCACAAGTCGCTGCCGCTCTACTCGCGGGCAAACGCGTTCCGCTTTGCCTACGACGTGGTCTATACGAACACGATGTCCTCCGGCGCATACCGCGGCTACGGCGCGACGCAGGGCCTGTTCGCGATGGAATCGGCAATCAACGAGCTGGCGCACACGCTGGGGATGGACCCGGCCGCGCTGCGCGCGCGTAACATGGTGCGCGAGGGCGAGCAGATGCCCGCCTATTACGGCGAGACCGCCCAGAGCTGTGCGTTGGACCGCTGCCTTGCGCGCGTGCAGGAGATGATCGGCTGGGCGGACAAGTATCCCCGCCGCGTGCTGGAAAACGGCCACATCCGCGCCGTCGGCCTGGCGCTGGCCATGCAGGGCTCTGGCATCTCGGGCGTGGATACGGCGGCGGCCTCCATCCGCGTGGGCGACGACGGCACCTACAACCTGATGATCGGCGCGACGGACATGGGCACGGGCTGCGACACCATCCTGGCGCAGATGGCGGCCGACTGCCTGGACTGCGACGTGGCCGACATCGCGGTCAGCGGCGTGGATACCGACCAGTCGCCCTATGACACCGGCTCCTACGCCTCGAGCACGACGTACGTGACGGGCATGGCGGTCGTCAAGGCGTGCGGCCTGCTGCGCGAGAAGATCGTCGCGGCGGGCGCGCAGCTGCTCGGCTGCGCGGCGGAGGATGCGGAGTTTGACGGGACCTGCGTGCGCTGCGGCGGCGAGACCGTCTCCCTACGCGACGTGGCCAACCGCTCGCTCGCAGCGGGCGCGCAGGAGCTGTTCGCGTCCGCGTCGCACGGCTCGCCCGTGTCGCCGCCGCCGTTCATGGCGGGCGCGGCGGAGGTCGATATCGACCCCGAGACCGGCGAGGTGCGCGTGGTGGACTACTGCGCGGCCGTCGACTGCGGCACGGTCGTCAATCCAAACCTTGCGCGCGTGCAGACCGAGGGCGGCATCGCCCAGGGCATCGGCATGGCGCTCTATGAGGACGTGCGCATGACGGACAGGGGCCGCATGATGAGCAACTCCTTCATGCAGTACAAGATCCCCACACGCCTGGACGTGCCCAGCATCCGCGTGGAGTTTGAGCAGAGCTACGAGCCCACGGGCCCGTTCGGCGCCAAGTCCATCGGCGAGATCGTCATCAACACGCCCGCGCCCGCCATCGCCGACGCCGTGTACAACGCCGTGGGCGTGCGCGTGACCGATCTGCCCATCACGCCCGAAAAGGTGCTGCGGGGCATGGGACGGCTGTGAGGCTGGGCGTAATCCTGCTCGCGGCCGGGCGCGGCGTGCGCTTTGGCGGCGACAAGCTCGCGGCATGCGTGGAGGGCAGAACGCTGTTTGCGCGCGCGCTGGACGTCGCCGCCGCGCTGGGCGCCAGCCGGTGCGTGGCCGTCGTGTCGGATCCGGCGCGGGCGCTGGAGGCGAGGGCACGGGGTCTTTTGCCCGTGCTGAACGACCGGCCGGAGGCGGGTATTTCGCGCTCGATCCGCCTGGGCCTGGCGGCGTGCGACGAAAGCGATGCATGCGATGCCAGCGGGGCATGCGACGCCAGCGGGGCATGCGATGCCAGCGGGGCATGCGATGCCTATCTGTTCATGGTCGGCGATCAGCCGTACCTGCGCGCGCAGAGCGTGCGGGCGCTCATCGAGACGTGGGAGCGCGAGCGGTGCGCCATCGCGTGCCTGGGCTGCGGCGGTGAGCCGGGTAATCCCGTGATCTTTGCGGCGCGCTTTGCGCCGGAGCTGCGCGCGCTTTCGGGCGACGTGGGCGGCAAGCGCGTGATGCGGGCGCACCCGGAGCTGGTGCGCATCGTACAGGCGGATCCGCGGGAGCTGTGGGACATGGACACACCTCAGGAGAGGAGGCAGAACCCGTGCAACAGGGACTGATTCACGTCTACTATGGGGACGGCAAGGGCAAGACCACCGCGGCGATGGGCCTGGCGCTGCGCGCGCTGGGCGCGCAGATGCAGGTCACGGTGATGCAGTTTTTGAAAAATCGCCCCTCCGGCGAGGTGGAGATGCTGCGCCGCTGCGGCGCGACGGTGCTGCGGGGGCAGGCGAACGACAAGTTCGTCTTTCAGATGGACGAGGCGGAGCGCGCGCAGACGGCGCGCATCCATGAGGACAACTTCCGCGCGGCGACGCACAGCGGCTGCGACCTGCTCGTGCTGGACGAGGCGCTCTCTGCAGTCCAGGTCGGCGTCTTTTCGCAGGAGGCGCTGGTCGCGTTCCTGAAGGCGAAGCCCACGGGCATGGAAGTCGTGATCACGGGCCACGCGCCGCTACCGGACATCGTCGCGCTTGCGGACTACGTGACGCACATGGTCTGTGAGCGCCATCCCTACCAGCGCGGCGTGCAGGCGCGCCGCGGCATCGAATACTGAAGAGGCGAGGCGAGACGGATGCCCCCGGACTTTCACATCCTCATGCGCTGCGACGAGGTCGCATGTGAGCGGTGGACGCTCCCGGCCGATCACCGCATCCGGCGCTATGCACCCGGCGACGAGGCGGCCTGGGCGCGCATCGAGCGCGCGGCCGGCGCGTTCCCGGGGCGGGTACAGGCGCAGGTGGAGGCTTACCTGCTGGACCGGTACGCCCCGGACGCCCTCGCGCGCCGCTGTCTGCTGGCCGTGGATGGCGCGGGGCGCGCGGTGGGGGTCTGCACGGCCTGGCGAGAGCCGCAGGGCCTGCGCGATGTCGCCTCGCTGCACGGCCTGGCGGTCGAACCGGCGGCGCAGGGCCGGGGCGTGGGCCGGGCGCTGCTGGACGAGGCGATGCGCCTGTTTGAGGGGCTGGGGGAGACGCCCGTCTATGCGCGCGTGCCCGTAAAGAGCCTGCGGGCGATCGCGCTGCTCATGGAGGTTGGGTTTTATCCGCTGAAGACGGAGACGTTTGGCGACCACGAGAACCCGTTCGACCTGGCGGCAGGCGCGCTGCGCGGCCGGCTGGACGCGCGGACATACGAACGATTCATGGATACGGCGCGCTGACGCCAAAGGAGGAGCCATGCAAACGATTGCGAGCTTTCAGATCGACCACGACGTGCTCACGCCGGGCATGTACGTCTCCCGCGTGGACGGGGACGTTATTACCTACGACCTGCGCTTCAAGCGCCCCAATGCGGGCGACTATCTCGAAAACGGCGCGCTGCACACGATCGAGCACCTGTTTGCGACGTACGCGCGCAACAGCCGGTTCGGCGGGCAGGTCGTCTACTTCGGGCCGATGGGCTGCCGTACGGGCTTTTACCTGCTCGTGCGCGACGCGCTCAGCGCTGCGGATGCCATCGCCCTGACGCAGGAGGCCTGCGCGTTCATCGAGGCGTTCGAGGGCGAGATCCCTGGCGCGCAGCGGCGCGAGTGCGGCAACTACCTGGAGCATGACCTGCCGGGGGCCCGGCGGGAGGCCGCCGCGTTTGCCCGCCGGATTGCGGACTGGACGCCGGAGCGCATGACGTATCCGGCCTGAAAGATGAAAAGGATGAGGGAGCGCCCCGAGGGACGCTCCCCTTTTTGCTATCTGTCGCGCGCGCCCTTGTCGCCCGCGCGCAGGTCGAACGCCGGGTTGATGGCGAAGAAGTTCTGCTCGTCGAGCTGATCCTGCACGTGGCGCAGCAGCTCGCCGAAGCGCTGATAGTGCACGATCTCGCGCTGGCGCAGGAACCGGATGACGTCGTTGACGTCCGGATCGTCGCTGATGCGCAGGATGTTGTCATAGGTGGTTCTCGCCTTCATCTCGGCGGCCATGTCCTCGCTCAGGTCGGTGATGGGATCGCCCTTGACCTGCAGGGCGGCCGCGCTGAACGGCATGCCGGAGGCGGCCTGCGGGTATACGCCGGTCGTGTGATCGACCAGATAGGCCTCAAAGCCGCCCGCGACGGCCTCCTGCGGCGTGAGATCGCGCGTGAGCTGGTGGATGATGCTGCCCACGATCTCCAGATGCGCCAGTTCTTCCGTGCCGATGTCGGTCAGCGCCGCCTTGGCGCGCGCATACGGCATGGAAAAGCGCTGGCTCAGATAGCGCAGCGACGCGCCCAGTTCGCCGTCCGGGCCGCCGTACTGGCTGATGATCGCCTGGGCCAGGCGCGGGTTCGTGCGCGCGATGCGCACGGGATACTGCAGGTGCTTCTCATAGGACCACATGGCTCACGCCTCCTTCCCGGTTTGGTTCGCTTCGCGCTCCCAGGGCCATGGATCGTCGATCCACGACCAGCGGTCGCGCTCGTGGGGCACGCAGGCGTAGCCTCCGCATTCCTGCGCGCACAACCGCCGGTACAGCGCGAGCGCAGAGGCGTCCTCGGGATGGGTGTCCAGATACAGGCGGACTTCCCAGGCGGCGAAGGAGCGGGCCAGGTTCACACAGCTGTCAGCCATGGCGCGCACCTCCCTTCATCGTGTGGCCCTGAAAGGGCTTGTCGAGCTCGGGGAAGAGTGTGCCGCGCGTGAGCGCCAGCTCCGGCGAATAGGTGCCGTCCAGGCATTGCCACGGGACATACGCCATCGCTGGGGCGGGACACCGGGGCAGGGACGGATATGCGCAGGGATCGGATTGAACCGTCGCCAATGAAATCATTCCTTTCGCGTGGATCGTCCGCACGGAGCGGACACTTCCAAGCTATGCCCGCATGCGGCCGGCGTTCCACCCGCACGACCGGGAATGAAAAAGGGGAAGGAGCGTCAGCCCCTTCCCAGTCGGCCTCAGTCAGATGGCGCCCGTGCGCAGCCTGCGTCGCGCCAGACATACCCGCGCAGCAGGCGGTTGAAGATCAGACAGACCAGCACGCCCACAACGCCCAGCGCAAAGAACGTCAGCGCCGCGCCGGCGCCCGCGTCCGCGCCGAAGAGCCGCGCGAGCGCGCCGGCGGGGTCGGTCGTAGCCATCAGCGGCCGAAACACCCTGTCCACCAGCAGGCCGCCGGCCAGATAGCCCAGGGGAATGGTGAAAAACTGCAGCGTGTTGCGGCAGGCGTAGATGCGGCCCTGCATGCCTGGCGGGATGGACGAGCGCAGGATCACGTCCAGGTTGGCGTTCATCAGCGGGATGGCGAGCCAGCCCAACACGCTGCCCACGCACCACGTGACGGGCGTGCGGCCGAAGGCGAGCAGGAAATTCTCCGTGCTCATGGACAGCAGCAGCGTCAGGCGGATGACGCGCACGCGCTCGCGGGGCGCGGGCAACAGCGTAGCCAGCGCGCTGCCCAGCAGCGTCGCCGCGCCGGCGCAGGCGTTCACCAGGCCCAGCGCCGCCTCGCCCCCGCGGGAGAGCAGCAGGGCGGGCAGCGCGGCCTCGTACGCCGAGGCGACGAGGTTGATGCACGCCAGATAGAGCATCAGCGTCAGTGCCAGCGGCTGCCCGCGCACAAAGCGAAGGCCTGCCCGCGCGTCGGACAGGACGCCCTGCCGCGCCGCGCCGTCCGCGCGCGGAACCGGCGGGATGCGGATGCAGCACAGCAGCACGGCAAACGCCAGCGCAAACGTGCCAAGGTCAACCGCGATGACCGCCTCCATGCCG
>CALVNS010000052.1 GCA_944349855.1 uncultured Eubacteriales bacterium
TTTTCCGTCGGGCGTCCTTCGCGCTTGATGAATCCGCCGGGGATCTTGCCCACCAAATACAGCTTTTCCTCAAAGTCGACGCTCAGCGGGAAAAAGTCCATGCCTTCGCGCGGCTTCTCCGAGGCTGTCGCAGCGACCAGCACGACCGTATCCCCGTAGCGCACCAGTACGGAGCCGTTCGCCAGTCCGGCGTACTTGCCAAAGTCCAGCGACAGCTTGCGCCCGGCCAGCTCCGTTTCAAATACCTTATGCATGAGAGGCCTCCCTAATCATGATCATTCTTTGATGCTTAGCATGCGCAAAGAGCCGCCGTTTGGAATCCCCCAAACGAACGGCTCTCATGGGGGCAAGGCGCGTCCTCGCCCCACAGGTTTTACTTGCGCAGGTTCAGGCGCGCGATCAGCGTGCGGTAACGTTCGATATCCGTCTGCTTCAAATACGCCAGCAGGCCACGGCGCTGGCCGACCATCAGCAGCAGGCCGCGACGGGAGTGGTGATCCTTCTTGTGATCCGCCAGGTGCTCGTTCAGGTGGTTGATGCGCTCGGTCAGCAGCGCCACCTGCACCTCAGGCGAGCCGGTATCGCCTTCGTGGCGGGCGAATTCCTTGATGATTTGGTCCTTGCGTTCCTTATCCATTGACAAACACCTCCATTTAATTTGGGCATCGCCGCAAGCATGGTAGGACGTCGGAGATTCGACCAACCGCGCATGCGGTTCAACAAACCCGCTGATTATTTTACCATGCCCCGCCGTTTTTGTAAATATGCCAATTTCATTTCTTCTGAGAATTCGCAGTTCGTCCGCGCATCCGCTCTTCAAAGAAAGCGCGCGCCAGCTCCCGGTCCTTGCCGATCTGTTCTCTGAGCGCATCCAGCGAGTCAAAGCGCCGCTCGGGCCGCGAGAAGCGCCACAGCTCCGCGCGCAGGTGTTTGCCATACAAGTCGCCCTCGAAGTCAAGCAGGTATGCCTCGATGCTGGGCGGACCCTCTGGCGCCGTTGGATGCGTGCCGATGTTGAGTACAGACAGATGCGGCATGCCCTCCACCCACACCCGGGCAAAATACACGCCCTTGGGCGGGATCGCCTTTCCCTGCGGCCAGGCGATATTGGCGGTCGGGAAGCCGAGCTCCTGTCCAAGCTGCTTGCCTCGCACGACGCGGCCGCTCAGGCTGTAAGGCCTGCCCAGCATGTCGGTCGCCTCCCCCATGCGGCCATCGCCGAGCGCCGCACGGATGCGCGAGGACGATACGGGCTCCGCGCCGCGCATGACGGCATCCACGACGTGCGTCTCGAACCCAAAATGCCGGCCCAGCTCGAGCAGCGTCTGCGGCGTACCCGCGCCGCGCTCGCCGAAGGTGTAATTAAAGCCGACGACGACGTGCTTGGGATGCAACGTGTCGACCAGCGAACGGACGAACGCCTCTGGAGAGCTCGATGCAAACGTCCGATCGAACGGACGCATGACCATTGCATCGGGTCTGTAGGCGCTGATCGCCGCAATCTTCTCCGAGCGCGTCGTCAGCAGCGGCGGCACGCGGTCCGGGGCGAGCGTCTCAAGCGGATGATTGGAAAACGTCTGGACGACGCTTTGCAGATCGTACAGCGCGGCGAGATGATTTGCCTTGCGAATCAGCCGGACATGCCCGACGTGCACACCGTCGAACGTGCCCAGCGCCACCACCGTCTCCCGCCCCCGCCAAAGCGCCTCGTGCGTCAAAAGCTTCATCTTTCTTCTCTCTCCAGTAACATGGCGTCAAAGTGAAAGGCCTGTCCATCAAAGCGGCCGATGCCCGCAAACACGCCCGCAAGATAGGCGCGCAGCGGCGCGCCGCATGTGAGCTCGCCGTGCAGCTGTTGCGCTCGAAGCGCGTTGCCGCTCAGGCAAAAGCGGGCCGCGCGCTCGTCCACATCGACGCGCGGCAGGTGCGCCAGCGGCGCGTCGATGGGCAGGAGCAGCGACTCAAGGTCCGGATCCGCCTCGATCTCCTCGACGGTATGCGCATCCTGAATGTCGAACGCACCCGTGCGTTCGCGCAGCAGAAAGCCCATGTGCGCGCCGCATCCCAGTGCGTGCCCGATGTCGCTGCACAGCGTGCGCACATAGGTGCCGCGCCCGCAGCGCACGCGCAGCAGAAACGACCCGTCCGCAAGCGCTTCAAGCAGGCGGATCTCGTGAATCTGCGCCGGACGCTGCGCAACCTCCACCTTCTCGCCCGCGCGCGCCACATCGCACAGCTTACGCCCGCCGACCTTGAGCGCGGAATACATCGGCGGGCGCTGCAGGATCGTGCCCAGGAACTGAGGCAGGACCGATTGCAGCCTTTCCGCCGTCACGTGCGCCTCCGACGCATGCAGCACCCGACCATAGGCATCCTGCGTATCGGTCTCTATGCCCGGCTTGAGCTGGGCGACATAGATCTTTTCCTTTTCCACGAGATAATCGAAAAGCCGGGTGGCCTTACCGACCATCACCGGCAGCACGCCGCAGGCCTCCGGGTCGAGCGTGCCCGCATGGCCGACCTTCGTTCCCTTCGGAAGGCGCCTGCGCACGAGCACGACCACGTCGCTGGACGTCATCCCCGGCGGCTTGAGGACGCAGAGAAATCCGTTCAAATGCGCTTCACCCCACATCGATCGCCCCGAGCATCGCCGAAACCGCCTCGTCCAGCGGCGCGGCGATCGTGCAGCCCGCCGCAAAGACGTGGCCGCCTCCGCCAAACCGCTTGCACACCTCCGCCACGTCATACGGCGGACGGCTTCGCAGCGAGAACTTGACGCCCGCATTGTTTTCGCGCGCCAGGAAGGCCACCTTCACACCCTGCGTCTCGATGGCATAGTTGATCAGGCCCTCGCTCATCGCATCGCTCGCTCCGCAGCGCTTAAAGTCCGCGCGGGAGAGCTTCATATAAGCCAGGTGGCCGTCGCGCTCGAACGTCAGCGAGCGCAGCGCGCAGGCGAGCAGTTCCGTCTTGGCACGCGGCCGCTCGCGATACAATCCCTCCGTGATTCGTGCGACGTCGATGCCCGCCTCGACACAGTCCGCCGCCGCACGCATGACCTGGGCGTTGGTGTTCTGGTATTGAAAGTGGCCCGTATCCGTAGACATGGCGACAAACAGACACCGGGCGATGTCAGGCGTAAGCTGCGCGCCCAGCGCACGTACGAGCTCAAGCACGAGCACGCCCGTCGCCGAGGCATCGGGTTCAATCCAGTTTTCCTCGCCAAAGCGCGTGTTGGTCCCGTGATGATCGACGACCATCCGGGCCCGCGCGGCCTCAAATACCGGCGCGCTGCCGCCCATGCGCAGCGCATCGGACACATCGACGGCGACGGCCAGGTCATATACGCGCCCAGCGGTCTCCTGCGGCGCAACGACCGTCTCCGCCCCAGGCAGAGAAGCATACAGATCGGGCACGGCATCCTGGCACACGACGTGCGCGACGGCGCCAGCAGCCAAAAGGGCAAGGCGCAGCGCGAGCGCCGAGCCCAGCGTATCGCCATCCGGCGACACGTGGGCGATCAACACAACGCGCTGTGCCTGTCTCAATGCGGTGAGCATGCGCTCAGGAATCGGCATCTTCGGTCCTCTTTTCTTCTTCTGCGATGACGTGATCAATCAGGCTTGCGATGCGCACGCCATATTCAATGTTGGTATCCAGCTCGAAGAGGATCTCCGGCGTGTAGCGGATCAAAATCCGCTTGCCAACCGCCCGGCGCACGAACCCCGCCGCCTTTTTGAGCGCGGCCATCATCGGCGCGCGGTGCTCCGGCTCCAGGATGCTCACAAACACCTTGGCGTAGCGCAGGTCTCGCGTCACATCCACACGCGTGATGCTGAACGTACCCGCAATGCGCGGATCGTTCAGGTCTTCACGGATGATGTGGTCGATTTCCCGGCGCATCTCCTCAGCGATGCGGTCCGTCCGTTCGTATTGAAATGACATGATGTCTCCTCTTACATTCGGAAAGATCAGCGAGCGACTTCTTCCATTACGAAGCACTCGATGACGTCGCCTTCCTTGATGTCGTTGAACTTTTCCAGGCCAATACCGCACTCGTAGCCGGCAGCGACCTCGCGCGCGTCGTCCTTGAAGCGCTTGAGCGAGTCCAGCTTGCCCTCGAAGACGACGACATTATCCCGCAGCAGGCGCACGGACGCATTGCGCTGCACCTTTCCATCGGTGACATAGCTGCCTGCCACGGTTCCGACGCCCGAGACCTTGAACACGGTGCGTACCTCGGCATGGCCCAGGACATTCTCCTTGAACTCCGGCGCGAGCAGTCCCTTCATGGCGTTTTCGACATCCTCAATCGCCTGATAGATGATGCGGTAGAAGCGGATGTCGATATTGTCGCGCGCGGCCGCCGCGGTCGCCTTGGCATCGGCGCGGACGTTGAAGCCAATGATGATCGCGTTGTCGATGTTGGCGAGCATCACGTCGTTCTCGGTGATCGCGCCCACGCCGCTGTGGATCGTGCGCACGCGCACCTCGTCGTTGCTCAGCTTCTCCAGCGACTGCTTGACCGCCTCAACCGAGCCCTGCACGTCTGCCTTGATGATGATGTTCAGATCCTTCACATTGCCTGCAGCGATCTGCGAATACAGCTCGTCGAGCGTAACGCGCGCAGACTTCTTGACCATCTCGGCCTTCTGCTTGGCGCGGCGCTCTTCGACCACCTGGCGGGACAGGCGCTCATCGACCGCGCTGATTGCATCGCCGGCCTCCGGCACGTCGCCAAAGCCGATGACCTCCACCGGCATGGACGGGCCGGCGCTCTTGACGCGCTCGCCGCGGGAGTTGACCATTGCGCGGATGCGGCCAAAGGCCATACCCGCCACGACGTTGTCGCCGGTGTGCAGAGTGCCGTTTTGCACGAGCACCGTTGCGACCGGGCCGCGCGCCTTGTCCAGGCGCGCCTCGATGATGACGCCGCGCGCGGCGCGTTTGGGATTGGCGCGCAGTTCCTGCACGTCGGCCAACAGCAGGATGTTCTCCAAGAGTTCCTCGACGCCTTCGCCCGTATGCGCGGAAACCGGCACCATGATCGTGTCGCCGCCCCACTCCTCGGAGACGATCTCATAGCGCGTGAGGTCTTCCTTGACGCGTTCGACGTTCGCGCCGGGCTTGTCAATCTTGTTGATGGCCACGATGATCGGCACTTTGGCCGCCTTGGCGTGGTTGATCGCCTCGACCGTCTGGGGCATGATGCCGTCATCCGCCGCCACGACCAGCACGGCGATGTCCGTGGCCTGCGTGCCGCGCGCGCGCATCGAGGTGAAGGCCTCATGGCCAGGGGTATCCAGGAACGTGATCGTGCGGCCATGGCACTGGGCGGTGTAAGCGCCGATGTGCTGGGTGATGCCGCCTGCCTCGCCTGCCGTGACGTGCGACTTGCGGATGTAGTCCAGCAGCGAGGTCTTGCCGTGGTCGACATGACCCATGATCGTGACGACCGGCGGACGCGGCACCAGATCGCTCTCGTCGTCCGCAGCCTCGTCGGACTCGGTGAGCACGTCCTCCGCAGTCTTTTCCAGCTTTTTCTCCAATTCGATGCCGAACTCCGAGCAGACCAGCTGCGCGGTGTCGTAGTCCAGCTCCTGGTTGATCGTGGCCATGATGCCCAGCAGCATCAACTTCTTGATGATTTCGCCCGCCGGCTTGCCAATGCGCTCGGTCAGATCCTTGACGGTGATCGTCTCTGCGGTCATATATGCCTTTTCGATCTTGATGGGCGCCATCGTCTGCTGGACGGACTGAGGCTTGCGCTTCTTGCGGCCGCCGCGCACGACCTCGTCGTCAAAGCCGATGCCGTTTTCGCGCACGAGCTGCTTGCGGTTGCGCGCCACACGCTCCGGATCATGCTGACGCATGTAGAGCTTCTTGTTCGGGTCGTAGTTGGACACGCGCTCCTTTTCCACCGTCGGCACGAGCTCCGGGCCCTTGCGGCCCATGCCGGGACGCGGGCCCATCGGACGCGGACCGCCCTGGCCGAAGGACCCCGCCGGGCGCGGGCCGCCGCCAGCCGGACGCGGGCCGCCCTGCCCAAACGGGCGCGGACCCATCGGACGCGGACCGCCTACGGGCCGGGCTGGACCACCCTGCGGGCTTTGGCCGAAGGTGCGGCCGCCCTGGGCGCCCTGATACGGCCGCGGTTGCATCGGCCTGCCCTGCGCCCCTTGTCCCCCCTGCGCCGCAGGACGCTGCATCGGCCGCTGCGCACCGGGCGCCGCGGGCGTGACAGGGCGCGCTGTGCGCTGCGCAGGCGCGCCGGAAGTCGCCGCCGGACGGGCGGGCGCAGGACGGACGGGCGCCGTGGGCTGCGGACGCTTCTCCGCCGGCTGCGGCGCCTGGGCCGGCTTCTCCTCCACCACAGGCTTCTTCTGTGCGGGCGCTGCTGCCTGGGGCTCGGGTTCGGGCGCGGCGGGCTCTTCGGCATCAGGCATGGTCCATGCCTTGCTCTGCGCGCTCATGATCTGGCGCTGCTGCTCCTTGAGCTCCTGCTCCTTGAGCTCCTCCTCCTTTTGGAGGAAGGAGGACTCCGCCTTCTTGAGCGATTGGAGCAGATCCTGTGCGCTCTTGCGAACGCGCGTCACCTCTTCCAGCAGTTTGCCGGCGCCCTGGCTCAGTTCTTTTGTAGCTTCTTGCACCTTGACTTTGGACATTCGGCCCTTGCACCCCCGCTTATCAGCGATTGAATTTAGGATTATGGGAAATCTATATGTTTGAATCCGGCTGCAATAACCTTTGCAGTTGCTGCGCCAGAGAACCCGGCTTGATCGCCGCCACCTTGCGACCGGGCTTGCCGATGCTCGAGGCAATTCGCCCAGCTTCGACGAGGTAAAGCGGCACGCTGCGATAGGCACACGCATCCGACATCGCCTTGCGCGCGCCAGCCGATGCGCCTGCATCCAGCAGGACCAGCGCGGCCTCGCCCCGTCGAATGGCGAGGATGCAGGCGCTTTCGCCCGACGCGATCTGCCCTGCACGGCTGGCGAGGCCGATCAGGCCCCATACCTTCGCGTCACTCATGTGCCTCCACCTGCTCCATGAGCATTGCGTATACGTCCTCGCCCACCTTGGTTTCCAGCGCGCGCTCGAGCTGGCGCTGTTTGACCGCACGCGTCAGGCACTCGCGGCTGGGGCAGATATACGCGCCCCGGCCGGGCGATTTGCCCGTGCGGTCGAATGCAATGACGCCCTCCGGCGACTTGACGATGCGCAACAACTCGCGCTTGGGCTTCATCTCGCGGCATCCCACGCACATGCGCATGGGGATCTTGCGTGGCTTGAGCAATCGCTACACCCCTTTTAGATCTCTTCCGCCTCGGGCTCCTGAGCGGCGGCCTCTTCCTCTTCGGCCTGCTCCGCCTGCGTCTGGCTCTTGATGTCGATCTTCCAGCCCGTCAACTTGGCGGCCAGGCGGGCGTTCTGCCCCTCCTTGCCAATGGCCAGGGACAGCTGATTGTCCGGCACGATCACGCGGCAGGCCTTCTCCTTGTCCGACACGATCACGTTCAGCACGCGCGCAGGATTGAGCGCGTTGGCGATGAACTCCGCCGGATCGGACGACCACTTGATGATGTCGATCTTCTCGTTCTTGAGCTCCGCAACCACGCGCTCCACGCGCGCGCCGCGCGGCCCCACGCAAGAGCCGACCGGGTCGATCAGCGGATCGGAGGAAAAGACGGCCATCTTCGTGCGCGAGCCGGCCTCGCGCGCGATGGACTTGATCTGTACGACGCCGCTCTGGATCTCGGGCACCTCCAGCTCAAACAGCCGCTTGACCAGGCCCGGATGCGTGCGGGAGACGAGCACCTGCGGCCCCTTACTGGAGCGCTGCACCTCCAGCACATACACCTTGAGCCGATCGCCGATGGCATATTCCTCGCCGGGCATCATGTGACCGGGGTCGATGATGCCCTCGGTCTTGCCCAACTCGACGAACACGTTCTTACCCTCGACATGTTTGACGATGGCGGTGAGGATCTCGTTCTCCTTTTCGATATACTCGTCGTAGATGATGCCGCGCTCGGCCTCGCGAATGCGCTGGACGATGACCTGCTTGGCGGCCTGCGCGGCCAGGCGGCCAAAGTTGCGCGGCGTGACCTCGGTTTCGACGATGTCGCCTTCTTCATAGCTGGGCTGGATGGCGCGCGCCGCCTCGAGGGAGATCTCGGTGGTGTCGTCAAACACCTCGTCGACCACGACCTTGCGCGCGAAGACCTGCACGGTGCCGTCGTCGCGATCCAGCACGACGCGCACGTTGGGCATGCCGGCGGGCGCCTTCTTCAGGCTCTTTTTATAGGCGGACTTGAGCGCCTCCTCAATCGCGCTGAAGAGGACTTCCTTGCTGATGGATTTCTCCTTGGCCAGCGCGTTGATCGCTTCGATAACCTCACGATTCATCGTTTCCAGCTCCCTCTATTTCCATTTCCGTTTCATCAAAGTCGGCGTCAAAGTCGGCATCTTCAAAGTGCAGGACGGGCACAACGCGCGAGGCGCTCCTTTGCGCAAAGCGCATCCGGCCCTGCGACGTATCGAGCACGATCTCCCCGTCCACGAGACCCACGAGTGTCCCCTCGAAGACCTTCTGCCGGTCCACGGGGCGGTACAGGTGCACCTGCACCGGCTTTCCTGCATGCGCGTCAAAATCCCGCTGTTTTTTCAGCGGGCGGTCGATGCCGGGCGAGCAGACCTCCAGGAAGTCGTAATCCACGCGTTCGACCTTGGGCTGGATGGCGCGGTGAAACGCCTCGCAGTCGTCGAGCGTGATGCCGCCGGGTTTGTCGATGTAGATGCGCAGATACTTGCCGGGCCCTTCCTTGGCGAGCTCGACGTCGACCAATTCGTAGTTCATTTCGCGCGCGAGCGCCTCGCACGCGGGCACCGCAATGGCGATGATGTCGCTTTGCGCCATGCACACACTCCTCAAAGCGTCAATCGGACAAACAACAGGAAAGAGTGGGATGTCAAGCCCACTCTTTCACGCAAGCCGCAAATGGAGCGGCACAAACTCCTACTTCCTTCCTACATTGATTATTATAACACAGGAAGAAGTGAATTACAACCCCTTCTGACCGGGAATCGGAACGCTTTTACGCTGTTTTTCACATCATAAAGAGCGACACCTGGTTGGTCTCGGGCAGTCCGTTCAGGCACCCGCATTCGCGCAGCAGGTCAATTGCGGAGGTGGAAAGGCGCGTGCGCTCCTTGAACTCCTCCACCGAGATGAACGGCCCGTCCGCGCGCGCGTCCACGATGCCCTGCGCCGCCGCGGCGCCCACGCCCGGCAGCGCGTTGAAGGGCATGCGGATGACGCCCTTTTCCACGACCTCGAACTGCGCGGCCTGGGACTTGTACAGGTCCACGGGCGCGAAGCGGATGCCGCGGTAGTTCATCTCCAGCACCAGCTCCAGCAGGGTGTACATGTCCTTGTCCTTGGCCGTAGGGTCCTTCATCGCGTCGATCTGCTTCATGTGCTCCTCGATGCTCTCGATGCTGCCGGCCAGAACGCTCGCGTCGAAGCAGTCCGCGCGCACGGTGAAGAAGGCCGCGTAGTATGCCTCGGGCCGGTATACCTTGAACCACGCGATGCGCAGCGCCATCGTCACATAGGCGACCGCGTGCCCCTTGGGGAACATGTACTTGATCTTCTTGCACGAGTCCATGAACCAGTCGGGCACGTGGTGCTCGATCATCGCCTGCTCCATCTCGGGCTTGAGACCTTTACCCTTGCGCACGCTCTCCATGGTGTCAAAGGCCATCTTCGAGTCGACGCCGATGGCGATCAGGCCGTTCATGATGTCCTCGCGCGTGCAGATGCAATCCGCCAGCGCGACGCCCTGATGGATCAGCTCCTGCGCGTTGCCGATCCACACGTCCGTGCCGTGCGACAGGCCCGAGATCGACAGCAGCTCGTTCATCGTGGTCGGATGCGTCTCCTCCAGCATCTGGCGCACGAAGCGCGTGCCGAACTCCGGCACGCCGTAGGTGCCCGTCTTGCTGTGGATCTGCTCGGGCGTCACGCCCAGCGCCTCCGGCGAGGAGAACAGCGAGATGACCTTCGGATCGGTCAGCGGCAGCGTGCGCGCATCGATGCCCGTCAGGTCCATGAGCATGCGGATCATCGTGGGATCGTCGTGGCCGAGCACGTCGAGCTTGACGAGCACGTCGTGCATGGAGCCGAAGTCGTAGTGCGTGGTGATCACGCTGGAGTTCACGTCGTCCGCCGGGTGCTGGATCGCCGTGAACTGGTAGATCGTGTACTCCTTGGGCAGCACCACCATGCCCGCCGGGTGCTGGCCGGTCGTGCGCTTGACGCCGACGCAGCCCTGCACGAGCCGGTTCTTCTCCGCCTCGGTGACGTGCAGCCCGCGCTCCTCGCAGTACTTGCTCACAAAGCCATAGGCGGTCTTTTCCGCCAGCGTGCCGATGGTGCCCGCGCGGAAGCACTGCGACTTGCCGAACAGCTCTTCGATGTAGGCGTGCGCGCGCGGCTGATACACGCCCGAGAAGTTCAGGTCGATGTCGGGCACCTTGTCGCCCTTGAAGCCCAGGAAGACCTCAAACGGGATCTCGTAGCCGTCGCGCGTGAGCGGTGCGCCGCACACCGGGCAGTTCATCTCCGGCAGGTCGACGCCGACCTTGTACTTGGCCTTATCCACGTCGAAATTGACGTACTTGCACTGCGGGCAGCGGTAGTGCGGCGGCAGCGCGTTGACCTCGGTGATGCCCACCAGGTGCGCGACGAACGACGAGCCGACCGAGCCGCGCGAGCCGACGAGGTAGCCGTCGGCGTTGGACTTCTTGACCAGCTTTTCGGCGATGTTGTACAGCGTGGCAAAGCCGTAGCCGATGATGGCCTTGAGCTCCTTTTCGATGCGCGCCTCGACGAGCTCGGGCAGCGGATCGCCGTACCATTCATGCGCCTGCTGGTAGGACATGTTGCGGATGTTGTCCGCCGCATCGGGCCAGAAGGGCTGGAACGTCTCCTTGCCCTCCGGGTGGCGCGGGAAGAGGTTGACGTCGCCCACGCGCGCGGCGATCTTGAGCGGGTTGTCGATGACGACCTCCTCGCACTTCTCCGGGCCCAGATAGGCGAACTCCTCAAGCATCTCGTCCGTGGTCTTGAAGTACAGCGGCGGCTGCTCGTCTGCATCCTCAAAGCCCTTGCCGGCCATCAGGATGGCGCGGAAGATCGCATCCTTGGGGTCCATGAAGTGCACGTCGCCCGTGGCGACGACGGGGATGCCGAGCTTCTCGCCCAGCGAGACGATTTTGCGGTTGAAGTCGCGCAGCGCCTCCTCGCTCTCGGCGGTGCCGTTGCGCAGCATGAAGGCGTTGTTGCCGATGGGCTGAATCTCCAGGTAGTCGTAAAAGCGCGCGATGCGCGAGAGCTCCGTGTCGTTCTTGCCGTCGACGATTGCGCGGAACAGCTCGCCCGCCTCGCAGGCGGAGCCGACGATTACGCCCTCGCGGTACTTCTGGATCAGCGAGCGCGGCGTGTGCGGCACGCGGTGGAAGTAGTGCAGGTGCGCCTCGGAGACCATGCGGTTGATATTCTCAATGCCCTTCTGGCTCTCGGCCAGCAGAATGATGTGGTACGACTCGCCGATCGCGCCGCCCTGCAGCGCGCCGTTGATGTCGGAGAGCTTCTCCACGCCCTTTTCGCGCGCGGCGAAGAACATCTTGTTGAGCATGTGCGCCGTGGCGCGCGCGTCGTGCACGGCGCGGTGGGCGTTTTTGAGGCTGATGCCCAGGGACTTGCACACCGCGCCCAGGCGGTGGCTCTTGAGGCTGGGATACATGCGCCGGGAGAACTCCAGCGTGTCGATCACGGGCCGCTGAAACGTCAGCCCCAGCCGCTTGCACTCCTCGCGCAGGAACGACGCGTCGAACGTGGCGTTGTGCGCGGCGATGGCCGCCCCGCCGATGAACTCGAGCAGCTGCGGGATGGCCGTATCCGCGGCGGGCGCGTCGCGGACCATGCTGTCGTTGATGCCGGTCAGCTCCACGATCTTGGCCGGGATGGACGTGCCGGGATTGACCATCTGCGAGAATTCCTCGACGACCTGGCCATTCTGGATGCGCACCGCGCCGATCTCGATGACGCGGTCGCGCCGCGGGTTCAGGCCGGTCGTCTCAAAGTCGAGCACGACGATCGGATCGTCGATCGAGCGCCCGTCCGCGTCGGTGACGACGGTCGTCTCATCCGTCAGATAGGCCTCGACGCCCGGGATGAGCTTGATGCCCTTCTTCTTGGCCGCGCCGAACGCCTCCGGATACGCCTGCACGACGCCGTGATCCGTCACCGCCACGGCCGGATGGCCCCACTCCGCCGCGCGCCCAATCAATGCCGAGGCCGACGAGACGGCGTCCATGCTGCTCATCTGCGTGTGCAGGTGCAGCTCGACGCGCTTGCGCGGGGCCGTGTCGACGCGCCGCGGCTTGTCGTGCAGGTTGATGTCGCTCACCATGACGGACGTCTCATGCAGAAACTTGTCAAACTGGCATTCGCCGCGCACGAGCAGCCACTCCCCCGGCTTGACCGCGTCGACGACGTCCTGCACGGCCTTCTTCTCCTGCTCCGTGGGCTCCTTGCTCTCCTCCTGCTTGCGAAAGCGGCTCTTGTAGCGCAGGAAGGCCTTGCACTGGATGGTGCCGGTGTAATCGGTGAGCGCGAACGTGAGCAGCAGCATCTCCCCGCCCTTGAGCTCTTTGGTCTCCGCGGTCAGCACCTCGCCGCACAGCACGACCCTGCCGCTGTCCTCGAGCAGCTCCCGGATCTCCACGGCGGGATCGGCGATCGCGCGGCCGTAGACGTTCTTGGGGCGCTGCTTGGGCTTGTCCGCCTTCTGCTGCACGACGGTCTGCGCGGCCTCCCGCGCGAGCAGCTCCTCCTCCTTGCGGCGCTCTTCGAGCATGTCGGCAATCCGCCGCTCCTGGTCGCCGCTGACCTCCAAACGCACCGGAACGTCAATGGCGAACACATCGCGCACGATGCGCGAGAGGAACGCGGCGGTTTCGTTTCGCTCAAAGTATGGCAGCGCAGCGGCGATGGGCAGCATGACGGACAGCGCACCGTCGCGGACGGACCAGCGCACCTGCGACAGCCACGGGCGCAGCGACGGCGAATGGCGCCCGATGCACCCGGCCAGCACCGCGCCGTACTTCTCCGGCGCGCGCAGAAAGTCCTCGGCCAGCTGCGGGCTGGTGATGCGCAGCGACACGCGGCACTCCGGAAAGCCCGCCTGCAGCGCGCGCTTGACGGACAGAAAATCCTTCTCGCCGATCAACTGATCGGACGTAAAACAGACGAGCAGGCGCTGCCCGTCCCGGCTCACCTTCGCCCGGCTCAACGTCAGATGGCCGGAAACGGCGGCGAGCTGCGGTCCCAGCAGCCCCTGCCACGACGCGTTGTTCAAGACAAGCCCTCTCCTTCTGCGCGAAGCATCGCGCGCACTTCATCGATGAGCGCCTGCGCCAGGTCGCCCTGTACCTTGCGCGGCGGCTTGCCCTTGACGAACAGCGCGCCGCCGTCTCTGCCGCCCGCGACGCCCACGTCCGCCTCGCGCGCCTCGCCGGGCCCGTTGACCACGCAGCCCATCACGGCGACCTTGAGCGGCGCACGAACGTCCGCAAGCTCCTTCTGCACGCGGGCCATGATGCCGCCCACGTCGATGCAGGTGCGCCCGCAGGTCGGGCAGGAGAT
>CALVNS010000053.1 GCA_944349855.1 uncultured Eubacteriales bacterium
CACCACGTCAAAGGGCGCGCGGGCGTCGGCGTTGAGCCCCACGACCGGCATGCCGCTGCCCTGCAGCGCGCGCATGACCCGCTCCTGCGCGTCCACCGACGCGAAGAGGATGCCCCCCGCGTACATCTGCCGCGCCAGGCGCACGGCCTCCTCCTCCTCCTGCGCGCGCTCGCCGGTGTTGAACAGCGCCATCGCGTACCCGCGCGCCCCTGCCAGGCGCTGCACCTCGCGCGCCATGGCCGAGTAGAACGGGTTGCACACGTCCGGCACCACCAGCAGCACCATGCGCGCGCGCTGCGTCTTGAGGCTGGCGGCCGCCATGCTGGGCGCGTAGCGCGTCTCCTCCACGGCGCGGGCGATGCGCAGGCCCGTCGCCTCCTCCACCGGCCCGCTGCGGTTGAGGTAGCGCGAGACGGTCGCGATGGACACGCCCGCGCGGCGCGCCACGTCGCGGATGGTCGCCTTGCCCTGCACGCGCGCCGCCCCCTCTTCCATGCCGGCTGAGTAAAAACGTTTTCATACCAGATGAGGACATTATAGCGCCGCCCGCGGTTTTTGTCAATATCGTTCGAAAAAGAAACCGGTTTCTTGGCACAAGGCCCGCACGCCGCGCGATGATCCCGCCGTTTTTGAAGCGACTTTGCCATGCGCCCCGCCGGGCCCCTTTCTGTAAACGTTTTTATGCAGGCGCAAAAGACGCGGGCGGAGGAAGGCTTCCTCCGCCCGCGCGATGGGGGGTCAGTCCTGCACGCGGCGACCGTCGATGAACACGGCGCGCACGCGCGTGGAGATCTCAAAGGGCGAGCCGTCGGTGACGACCAGGTCGGCGTCCTTGCCCGGCTCCAGGGAGCCGACGCGCGCCTCCACGCCGATGTGGCGCGCGGGGTTGATGGTGATGGCCTTGAGCGCCTCGAAGGGATCCATGCCCGCCTGCACGGCCAGGCCGGCGCACAGGGGCAGGTACTTCTGGGGGATGACGGGGCTGTCGGTGATGATGGACACCTGGCAGCCGGCACGGCAGAGCACGACCGGGGTGGTCCCGCTCCTGGTCCGCAGCTCGAACTTGGAGGCATGGCCGAGCGTGGGGCCCACGGCCATGGGCACGTGCTCGGCGGCCAGCTCCTGCGCGACGAGGTGGCCCTCGGTGCAGTGCTCGAGCGTGATCTTCACGCCGAACTCGCGCGCGATGCGCAGCGCGGTGAACAGGTCGTCCGCCTGGTGCGCGTGCGCCTTGAGCGGCATCTCGCCGCGCACGACGGGCAGCAGCGCGTGGAGCTTCATGTCGAACTTGGGCAGCTTGGACTCGTCATCCCCGGCGGCGCGCAGCTGGCGGTCGTACTCGCGCGCCTTGAAGAGCATCTCGCGCAGCTTGGCCGCGGTGGACATGCGGCAGGAGTTGCCCTTGTCGCGGTAGCAGCGCTTGGGGTTCTCGCCAAAGGCGCACTTCATGGCCACCTCGGCCTTGACGAGCATGTTCTCCACGCGCACGCCCCACGGCTTGATCGCCGCGAACGTGCCGCCCAGCACGTTGGCGCTGCCCGGGCCGATGCACATGCACGTCACGCCCGCCTCGCGCGCCTCGCGCAGCGCCTGGTCCATCGGCTGGATGGCGTCGATGGCGCGCAGCTGCGGCGAGAGGATGTCGCCCATCTCGTTGTAGTCCTGGCCCTCGTAGCCGATGCCGTAGCCGTCCAGGCCGCTGTGGCCGTGCGCCTCGACAAAGCCGGGATACACCTGCAGGCCGTGCGCGTCGAACACCTGCGCGTCCTCACAGTGGATGTCCTTCTCGATGCGCTCGATCTTCCCGTCGCGCACGAGCACGTCCGCCTGGTACGGCTCGCGATGCACGGCGTCGTGCACCGTGCCGCCCTGAATGAGCAAAAGCATGCCTGATCCTTCCCTTCCGTATGCATCCGCCCGCGCGGGGCGGTCTGCCCCCATTGTAGCACGACTGCGCCCGTTTTGCAAAAAAAGTTCGACCGGGGGCTTGACAATTTGTGTTTGCGACGGTATGCTATTCCCTGTACGGCGCTGCGAACCGTCGCGGCGGCGCACCACGGCAATGGATTCACCCAATACACAGGCGAAAGGAGGCGGATGAAATGTTCGGATTCATGGCGAATTTGTTCCTGCGCGGCATCGTGCCGCATGCGCGCGTTTCGTCCGCCCGGCGTCGGCCCTAGCCTTTGGGCCGCCTTGTCTGGGAGATTTTGGGCGTCGCTGCGCACGCAGGGGCGCCCTTTTTTTGCGCCCCTGACCACACTACAGGGGGGAATTCCCGATGCAAAACCATCCCAAGGCCGCGCTCGTGCTGCGCTTCCTGCGCGGGCGCGCGCGCCTGCTCGTCCTCTCGCTGGCCTGCTCGATGCTGTGCATCGTCCTGGGCGCGATGACGCCGCAGGTCATCAAGGCGGCGGTCGACTGCGTGCTGGGCGACGCGCCGCTGCCCGCCGCCCTGCGCTTTCTCGCGCCCGCGATCGAGGCCGGCGTGCTGCCGGCGCTGCTGGGCGCCGCCGCGGTGCTGGCGCTGCTGGCCCTTTGCAGCGCCCTGAGCGACTACGTGGGCCGCATGGCCCTCGCCCGCGCCTCCGAGGGCTTCATCAAGGCCATGCGCGACGCGCTCTTTTCGCACATCCAGCGCCTGCCCTTTGCGTGGCACGTGCGCCATCAGACGGGCGAGATCATCCAGCGGTGCACGTCCGACGTGGAGGTCGTGCGCTCGTTCGTGGTCAACCAGCTGACGGAGGTCGTGCGCACGGCGTTCATGGTCGCGCTCTACCTGGGGCTGATGCTCTCCATGAACGCCAAGCTCTCCCTCGTCGCGCTGGTCTTCCTGCCCATCGTGGCCGGCTACTCGATGGTCTTCTACACGCGCATCGCCCGCCGCTTCCGCACCGCCGACGAGGCCGAGGGCGAGCTGACCAGCGCCGTGCAGGAAAACCTGACCGGCGTGCGCGTCGTGCGCGCCTTCGGCCGCGAGCGCTTCGAGGTCGAGCGCTTCGACCGGCGCAACGAGCGCTTCGCCGCGCTGTGGATCCACCTGGGCCGCCTGCTGTCCTACTACTGGTGCATCGGCGACCTGATCACCAGCGTGCAGATCATCACCGTCGTGTGCGCGGGCGCGTACATGGCCGTCGCCGGCGAGATCTCCCTGGGCATGTTCCTGGCCTTCGTCAGCTACAACCAGTCGCTGATCTGGCCCGTGCGCGGCCTGGGCCGCATCCTCTCGGAGATGAGCAAGGCCAGCGTGTCCATCGAGCGCGTGCGCTACATCCTGGACGCCCAGCCCGAGGTCGAGCCCGCGCGCGCCCTCACCCCGCCCCTTGACGGCGACATCCGCTTTGAGCACGTCACCTTCGGCTACGGCGGGCAGGACGTGCTGCACGACGTGAGCTTCACCATCCCCGCCGGCTCCACGCTGGGCATCCTGGGCGGCACGGGCAGCGGCAAATCCACCCTCGTGCACCTGCTCGACCGCCTCTACGACCTGCCCGAGGGCGGCGGGCGCATCACCATCGGCGGCGTGGACGTGCGCGACATCCGCCGCGACCACCTGCGCCGCGGCGTCGGCCTGGTGCTGCAGGAGCCGTTCCTCTTCTCCCGCACCGTGCGCGAGAACATCCTCGCGCCCGATCCCCAGGCCGGCGAGGACGCCCTGCATGAGGCCACGCACATCGCCTGCGTGGACGAGGCCATCGAGGGCTTTGCCGACGGCTATGACACCGTCGTGGGCGAGCGCGGCGTCACCCTCTCCGGCGGGCAGAAGCAGCGCGTGGCCATCGCCCGCATGCTCGTGCAGCGCGCGCCCATCATGCTCTTTGACGACTCGCTCTCCGCCGTCGACGCCCAGACCGACCAGCTCATCCGCACGCGCCTGCGCGAGCGCCTCTCGGATGCCACGGTCGTGCTGATCTCCCACCGCGTGACCACGCTCATGCAGGCCGACCGCATCCTCGTGCTCGACGGCGGGCGCGTCGCCCAGGCCGGCACGCACGAGCAGCTCATCGCCCAGCCCGGCCTCTACCGCCAGATCTACGACATCCAGATGAGCGCCGCCGACCGCGCCCTGCTCGAGGGCCTCGACGCGCCCGCCTGCGCAAAGGAGTGATCCCCCCTTGGCATTTGACGAAACCGAATACGCCGGCCGCTCCTTCGAGCCGGCCGTCTGGAAGCGCCTCTTCCCCTTCCTGCGCCCCTTTGGCCCGCTGCTGCTGGCCGTGCTCGTGCTCAACGTCGTGTGCGCGCTGGTCGACATCGTCCTGCCGCTGCTGCAGCGCTATGCCATCGACCGCTTCATCGTCGGCGGCACCACCCAGGGCATCGGCGGCTACTTCCTGTTCAGCGTGGGCGTCATCCTCGTGCAGACGCTCGCCGTGCTCGGCTTCACCCGCGGCTCCATGAGCATCGAGATGCGCCTGGGCCGCGACATGAAGCGCGCGTGCTTCACGCACCTGCAGCGCCTGTCCCTTTCCTATTACAATGTGACCCCCGTGGGCTACATCCTCTCCCGCGTCATGAACGACACCAACCGCATCGCCGGCCTGATCGCCTGGAACTTCTTCGACATCGCCTGGGCGCTGCTGTACGTGCTGGGCGTCCTTTGCGCCATGGCCGCCCTCAACCTGCGCCTCGCGCTCGTCGTGCTGCTGGTCGTGCCCGCCATCGCGGTGCTGACCGCGCTGTTCCAAAGCCGCATCCTCGCCTGGAACCGCCGCGTCCGCCACGCCCACTCGCGCATCACCGGCGCCTACAACGAGGGCATCATGGGCGCCAAGACGAGCAAGACGCTCGTCATCGAAGAGCAGAACTGCCGCGACTTTGACGCCCTGACCGCCCAGATGCAGCACAGCGCCGTGCGCGCCGCGCGCCTGTCCGCCGTGTACATCCCGCTCGTCGCGTGCCTGTCCAGCCTCGCCGCCGCCGCCGTGCTCGTGCAGGGCGGCCTCATCACCGCACAGGGCGGCATGATGATCGGCACCCTCTCCGCCTTCCTCTCCTACGCCGTGGGCATCTTCGAGCCCATCCAGCGCCTGGCCCGCATGCTCGCCGACTTCATCAGCGTGCAGGCCAACATCGAGCGCGTCACCGGCCTGCTCGACCAGCAGCCCCTCGTCGTCGATTCGCCGCAGGTCCTCGCCCGCTACGGCGACTGCTTCCATCCCATCCGCGAAAACTGGGAGCCCATCCGCGGCGACATCGAGTTTGAGGACGTCTCCTTCCGCTACCCCGACGGCAAGGAGGACGTGCTCTCCCACTTCAACCTGAAGATCCCCGCCGGCACCACCGTCGCCATCGTCGGCGAGACCGGCGCGGGCAAGTCCACGCTCGTCAATCTCGCCTGCCGCTTCTTCGAGCCCACCGCCGGCCGCATCCTCGTCGACGGGCGCGACTACCGCGAGCGCTCCCAGCTGTGGCTGCACTCCGCCATCGGCTACGTGCTGCAAAACCCGCACCTCTTCTCCGGCACCGTCATGGACAACATCCGCTACGGCCGCCTGGACGCCACCGACGAGGAGGTCATCGCCGCCGCCAAGGCCGTCTCCGCCGACACCGTCGTGGACAAGCTCGACCGCGGCTACCTCTCCGACGTCGGCGAGGGCGGCGACCGCCTCTCCACCGGCGAAAAGCAGCTGATCTCCTTCGCCCGCGCCGTGCTGTGCGACCCGCGCATCTTCGTGCTGGACGAGGCCACCAGCTCCATCGACACCCGCACCGAGCAGCTCATCCAGCACGCCATCGAGCGCCTGCTGCGCGGGCGCACCTCCTTCCTCATCGCGCACCGCCTGTCCACCATCCGCCATGCCGACCTGATCCTCGTCGTGCACGAGGGCCGCATCGTCGAGCAGGGCACGCACGAGCAGCTCCTGCGCCAGGGCGGCCGCTACCACGACCTGTACGTCAAGCAGTTTGCCCAGGAGGCGCAGTCGCGCGTCATGGGCTGAGCCCCGGGGCGGGGAGCGGCGGGACGCATGCCCTCCCCGACACGCCCAGGGGGGGCCGCGCAGCGCCCGAAGCGAAAAAGGGGGAGGCCGAAGCCTCCCCCTGAAAAATGCCCGGAACCCGTAGGCGCGGCCTTTGACGAGCGCCCCTTACAGCCCGAAGTGCGCGTTGAGCAGCTCCACGGCCTTCTTCGCGGACTCGCCCGTCACGGACGCGCAGCGCGCCAGGCGGACCGGGTCGCTCATCTCGGCGATGCCGTTGGCGGACATGAACTTGCCCACGGAGTCCACGCAGTTGACCGACTCGGCCACGGACGTCGTGGGCGCGTTGCCGTCCGGATCGTGCGTGGGGAAGGCGTGATCGCGATACCAGGCGAACAGCTCCGCGGTGATCGCGCGGGCGTCCGTCGCCTCGCAGAACAGGCCGATTGCCGCGCAGCAGCCGCCCAGCGAGCCGCACAGCGAGTTGGCGCCGTAGCCCGCCGCGCCGTTGCAGAACATCTTCGGCGGGAACTGGTTGAACGGATAGCCGACCGTCTCGGCCAGCTGGCCGATGATCGCGTCAAACGCGCCGGCCGCACAGCCGCCCAGGTCGTAGAACGACTGGTAGCCGCGCTCGAGCGTCGCGTCCGGATCCAGCTTCTGGTAGGTAAACGGATACGCGGGGGCCTCCACGGCCTCCTCGGCCACGGCGTGATCGTACGCGCCCAGCAGCGGGCTGACCGCGCTCAGCGCGGCCGCGCCGGCCAGCACCTTGCCCGCCGAGCGCAGAAACTCACGGCGGTCCTGCAGCTTGTTCTCTTGCATGGGAAAGTCCCTCCTTCGATTCTCGCCCGCGGGCACAGCCCCGGGCCCTCTGCGCCCATTATAGCACGTTCCATGCGGCGGGACAAGTTCGCCTTGGTAAATTTTTTCGTTTTTCTTACAGATATGCGTTCATCGCGCTCAGCCGCTCGAAGATCAGGTCCGGCCGCACGCCCGTGCGCTCCACGTCCGAAAGCGTCGCCTCGCCCGTGAGCACCAGGATGCTCAGCATCCCAAAGCGCAGCCCCGTCTCCACATCCGTGTACAGCCTGTCGCCCACCATGGCCAGCTCCTCGCGCGCAAGCCCCGTCAGCCGCAGCGCCTCCTGCACGATGCCCGCGTTCGGCTTGCCGATGGTCACGTCCGGCCGCCGCCCCGTGCTGGCCTCCACCAGCGCCAGCATCGCGCCCAGGTCCGGCGCAAAGCCCGTCTCCGTCGGGCAGTTCAGGTCCGGATGCGTCGCCACGAACGGCAGCCCCGCCCGCACCAGATCGCACAGGCGCGTCAGCTTTTCATAGGTAACCGTCTTGTCGTACGTGGCCAGCACGTAGTCCGGCCGCTCGTTGTCAATCAGCAGGCCCAGCCCCTCCAGCTCCGCCCGCACCGGCTCGCTGCACAGCACGTACGCCCGCCGCCCCGCATACGCCCGCAGGCAGTAGCGCGCCGCCGCCTGCGCGCTGGTCAGCACGTTCAAAAACGGCGCCCGCACCCCCATGCGCGCGAGCTTGTCCACATACGCCTGCGCCGGCCGGCTGGAGTTGTTCGTCACAAACAGCGCCCTGCGCCCCGTCTCCTGCAGCCGCGAAAGAAAGGCCAGCGACCCCTCCAGCAGCCGGTCCCCCAGGTAAAACGTACCGTCCATGTCCAGCAGAAAGCAACGCACGCGCGCAAGCCGCGCGCGAACCGCCTGATCCATCGGCGTTCTCCCCTCCCGCGGGCCGGGCCCGCGCGTTTCTCATGCAATTCTCATGCGCCCCTCAGCCGCCTCCAAAGCGCGCCGTCCGCCCGCATGCTATGCTATCCCTGCCGGCCTGGACCGGCGCACACGCAATGGACAAGGAGGCTGCTTTCATGAACGCATATCAAAACGACTTATTGGAAAGCGTGGAATACCTGCGCGCGCACGCCCGCGTCTCCTACGCCCGCGCCCTGGAGCTGCTCCAGGCCCACGACGGCGACGTCGCCGCCTGCCTGATTGAGCTCGAGCGCGACGGGTGCGTCAATTCCCCTTCGGACGCCCCGGGCGCCGCGCCGCAGGCCGATGCGGAGGCCGCTGCGCAGGCCGATCCGGACGCCGCGCCGGACGTCCGATCCGCCGTTTCGAACGCCATGCGGCGGGCCAGGCATGCCGCATGCAGCGCACTGAGCACACTGCTGCGCCTGCGGGTGAACGTGTCGCAGGCGGGCGCGCAGGTGACGGACCTGAGCGCGCTGTTCGTCCTGGCGCTGGCGATCCTGTGCCCGCCGCTGCTGCTGCTGGCGGCGCTGGCGCTGCTCCTGCTGGGCTACCGGTTCAGCATGAGCGCCGTGCAGGCGCAGGACGTGATGCTGGGCGAGCTGGTGCGCGGCACGGGCCGCTCGCTGTGCGTGCTGGGGCGCAGCGCGGCGCAGACGGTGCGCGACCTGTTTCGCCAGACGCAGGCCGCCCGCGGCTGAGGCGCGCCCAGCGCAGGTCCGATACACACGGATTGCATTTCCATTATAGCATTTTTCCGCGGGATGGTCTATAATGGAGGGAACCAAAGGAGGGATTTCCCGTGACGACGCCCCTGACACTCGCCCAGGCGGCCTGCCAGGCCGCGCCCGCGCTGGGCGCGCTGAGCGCGGATGTGCGCAACCGGGCGCTGCTGTGCGCCGCCGAGGCGCTGCGCGCGCACCGCGAGGCCATCTTCGAGGCCAACCGCCAGGACCTGGCGCGCGCCCGCGCGCAGAACCTGGCCGCGCCGCTGCTGGGCCGCCTGCGCTTTGACGAGGCGAAGCTCGAAGGCGCGCTGCGCGGCCTGGAGGCGCTGGCGGCGCTGCCCGACCCGCTGGGCCGCACGCTGCTGGCCACGCAGCTGGCGCCGGGGCTTGACCTGTACCGCGTGTCCTGCCCGATCGGCGTGATCGGCGTGATCTTCGAATCGCGCCCGGACGCGCTGGTGCAGATCGCGTCCCTGTGCCTCAAGAGCGGCAACGCCGTGCTGCTCAAGGGCGGCAGCGAGGCCGACGGCACCAACCGCGCGCTCTTTGCCGCCATACAGGAGGCGGCCGTGCGCTGCGGCATGCCCGCGGGCGCGATGGGCCTGCTGCACACGCGCGAGGACGTGGGCGCGCTGCTCGCGCTGGACGAGTACGTCGACCTGATCATCCCGCGCGGCTCGAACGCGTTCGTGCGCAGCATCATGGACCGCTCGCGCATCCCGGTCATGGGCCACGCCGAGGGCGTGTGCCACGTGTACGTGGACGCGGCGGCCGACCTGGACATGGCCGTCTCGATCGCGGTCGACTCCAAGGCGCAGAGCGTGGCCGTGTGCAACGCCTGCGAGACGCTGCTGGTGCACGCGGACATTGCGGACGCGTTTCTGCCGCGCGTGGCCCCGGCGATGGCGCAGGCCGGCGTGCGCCTGCGCGGCTGCGAGCGCACGCGCGCGCGCATCGACTGCGAGCCCGCCTGCGAGGACGACTGGCGCGCGGAATACCTGGACTACGTGCTGGCCGTGCGCGTGGTCGACTCGCTGGATGCGGCCATCGCGCACATCAACCGCTACGGCTCGGGCCACACGGACTGCATCGTGACCGGCGACGAACAGGCCGCGCGCCGGTTCCTGGCCGAGGTCGACTCCGCCGACGTGTTCCACAACTGCTCCACGCGCTTTGCCGACGGCTACCGCTTCGGCCTGGGCGCGGAGGTGGGCATCGCCACGGGCAAGCTGCACGCGCGCGGCCCCGTGGGCCTGGACGGCCTGTGCACCTACAAGTACAAGCTGCTGGGCAGCGGCCAGACGGTCGCGCCCTTCGTCCGCGGCGAGGCGGCCTTCACCCACCGCCCGCTGCACGGGCCCTGCCCGATGGAGGGCGAATAACGCGCAAGAAGGGCGTCCCGACGGGGCGCTTGAAACGCTGACGCAAAGGGACGCGCATCCTGCGATGCGCGCCCCTTTTTTTGTCGCTCATGCGTTGACGAGCATGATCTTGCCGTGCACGTCGCGCGGGTTGCGGTAGAGCGCGAACGCCTCCGCCGCCTGCGACATGGGGAACGTGCGGAAGATGAACGCCGGGTCGAACTTCAGGTCGCCGCGCGCGAAGTGGTGCGCCGTCAGCGTCCACTCGCGGCCCGGGAACGGCGCGGAGTAGCTCATCCAGCTGCCCGTGAGGTAGAACTCGCGCCGGTTCATCAGCTCAAACTCCTGCGGCGTGAACGTCAGCTCCGTGTGCGGCGTGCCGATGAAGCACAGCCGCGCCTTGTTGGCCGCCAGGTGGAACGCCATGCGCATCGTGACCGGATTGCCCGCCGTCTCAAAGATGCAATCAAACCCGCGCCCGTCGGTCAGCGCCATGGCCTGCTCCATGAACCCCTCCTGCGAGGTGTTCACCGCCGCGTCCGCGCCCATGCGCAGCGCCAGCTCCAGCCGGCCCGCGTCCAGATCGAACGCCACCAGCCGCCGCGCGCCCATGATGCGCGCCCACTGCGCCGTGAAGATGCCGATCGTCCCGCAGCCGAGCACCGCCACATCCCCGCCGCCGCGGTAATCCGCCTGCAAAAGCCCGTGCAGCGCCACCGTCGAGGGCTCGAACATCGCCGCCTGCGCGTAGGGGATCGACGGGTCGTACTTGACCGCGTTGACCGCCGGCAGCACCACGTAGTCCGCAAAGCTGCCCTGCTGGCGGCTGCCGATGAAGCTGTAGTGCCGGCACAGCGAGTAGTTCCCCCGCTGGCAGTCCGCGCAGCGCATGCACGGCACCAGCGGCGCGCCCGTCACCGTGTCGCCCACCTGCAGTCCCTGCACGCCCTCGCCGACCTCCGCCACGTCGCCGCTGAACTCATGCCCCAGCACCACCGGGTAGAAGTGCGCCCCGTGGTGCAGCACCCGCGGCACGTCGCTGCCGCAGATGCCCGTGGCGCGCACCCGCACCTTCACCATGCCCGGCCCGCAGGCCGGCGTCTCCCAATCCGCATAGCGGATGTCCTCATTGCCGTACAGTACCGCCGCTTTCATTGTACTTCACTCCTTCGTCTCACGCATCATCGGCTGCAGGCGCTGCGACAGCTCCAGGTAGGCCGCGTAGCGCGCCTCATATGCCGCGCAGGCCGCCGCGTCCGGCCGGTGCGTACGCGTCACGCGCACCGTGCGCGCCGCCGCCGCCGCATCCGCATACACGCCCACGCCCATGCCCGCCAGCATCGCCGCGCCCAGCGCCGTGGCCGTGTCGCTGCCCGGCACCTCGATGGCCCGGCCCGTCACGTCCGCCTTGATCTGCGTCCACACGCGGCTGTTCGCCGCGCCGCCCATCGCCCGCAGCGTGCCCGCGCGCGCGCCCGCCGCCGCCGCCACGTCCAGGTTGTGCCGCAGCGAGAACGCCACGCCCTCCATCACCGCGCGCACCAGGTGCGCCCGGCCCACGCCGTAGCGCAGCCCGTAGAACGCGCCGCGCGCGTCCGGATTCCACAGCGGGCTGCGCTCGCCCTCCATGTAGGGCAGGAACAGCACCCCGCCGCTGCCCGCCGGCACGCCCGCCGCCAGCTCGCCCATCTGCTCAAAGCTCAGCTCCGGGCAGACCTGCTCGCGCAGCCACTTGAGCGCGCCGCCGCCGCCCGTGGTGCCGCCCTGCAGCAGCCAGCGCCCCGGCGCCACATGCTGGCTGAGGATCAGCCGCGGATCGGCCACGGGCGCATCCAGGCAGATGCTCATGCCGCCCGCCTGGCCGCCCTGCTCCTGCGTCTGCCCCGGCTCCGTCACGCCCGCGCCCAGCGCGCCGCACGCCGCGTCCAGCCCGCCGGCGACCACCGGCGTGCCCGCCAGCAGGCCCGTGAGCGCCGCGGCCTGCGCCGTCACCCAGCCCACGACCTCGTGGCACGCGCGCACCGGCGCCAGCAGCTGCGCCGGCACCTGCAACGCCCTGGCCAGATCCAGATCCCAGCAGCCGCGGCGCACGTCAAAGCACGCCAGCCCATAGCCCTGCGACGCATCCTGCGTGCACTCGCCCGTCAGCCGGCGCACGATGTAGCCGTTGGACTGCAGCACCGCCGCCGCGCGCGCCATCGCCTGCGGCGCGTGGCGCTGGTACCAGCGGATCTTGGGCAGCGTATAGCCCGGGCCCAGCGGATTGCCGCCGCACGCGAACAGCGCCTGCGCCCCGGCCAGCCGCTCCAGCTGCGCGCACTCCTCCCTCGCGCGCGTGTCCGTCCAGATGGGCGTGGGCAGCAGCGCCTCGCCCTGCGCATCCACCGCGACCGCGGCCCAGCTCTGCCCATCCACGCCCACGCAGGCCACCTCGCCCGGGCGCGCGCCCGCCGCATCCAGCGCCTCGCGCGTGGCCGCGCACGCCGCCGCCCACCAGTCCGCCGGGTCCTGCTCGGCCCAGCCCGGCTGCGGGTGGCGCGTGGGATACCCGCGCGACGCCTGCGCCGCCGCGCGCCCGTCCGGCGTGAACAGCGCGGCCTTGAGCGCCGAGGTGCCCACGTCGATGCCCAGCAGGTACATCATTGGGCCCTCCCCGCGCTGCCGCACACGCCGATCAGCTCCGCCACGCGCGCGCGCACCGCATCCCGGCCCGCCGCAAGATACCCCTTCGGATCAAACGCCGCCCCGTGCGCCGCCAGGTACGCCCGCACCGCCGCCGTGAACGCCGCGCGCAGGTCCGTGGCGTAGTTCACCTTGCAGATGCCCCGCGCGATGCACGCGCGCACCGCATCCTCCGGCACGCCGCTGGTGCCGTGCAGCGCCAGGGGCACATCCACCGCCGCGCGGATCGCCTCCAGGCGCGCAAGGTCCAGCCTCGGCTCGGCCTTGTACACGCCGTGCGCCGTGCCGATCGCCGGCGCAAAGCTGCTCACGCCCGTGAGCTGCACGAACCGCTCCGCCTCCGCCGGCTCCGTGTAGGCCGCGCCGGACTCCACGTCGTCCTCCTTGCCGCCGACCTTGCCCAGCTCCGCCTCCACCGGCATGCCCTGCGCCAGGCCGACCACCTGCCGCGTGAGCGCCACATTCCCCTCAAAGGGCAGCGCCGAGCCGTCGATCATCACCGACGTATAGCCCGCGCGCAGGCACCGCTCCGCCAGCTGCGCGCTGTCGCCATGGTCCAGGTGCAGCGCGACGGGCACATCCGCCGCCTCCGCCAGCGCCCGCACGATCCCCGCAAACGCCTCCGGCGGCGCGTAGCGCAGCGTGCTCGAAGTCGTCTGCACGATCACCGGCGCGCGCAGCGCCTGCGCCGCCTCCACCACCGCCTGCGCCATCTCCAGATTCTCCACGTTGAACGCGCCCACCGCGTATCCCTCCGCCTGCGCCCTGCGCAGCATCTCCCGGGTCGTCAATAGTGGCATGGTATCCGCTCCTTTCCGCCGCCGCATCCCGGCGGCGCCGCTCGTTCCATTATCGCACATGTGTGTCCGGCGCGCAATGGGTCATTTCCCGTTTTCCCGCCGCACCCAAAACGCAAAATGAACACATCCACCAGCGAAGCTGGTGGTTGTCACTATGCGGGCATAGCCCTTTGTTCCTCGCGGACGCGTGC
>CALVNS010000054.1 GCA_944349855.1 uncultured Eubacteriales bacterium
AACTGCGTGGGAGAAATCACGATTCCTAAAATGCTGCCTCTCCCAATTCCTGATGTGACCGTCAATACCCGGAAGGGTGTGTTCGTCAACTACGCCCCGGCAGAGATCGCCGGATGAAAACAAAAAAGACGAGTGTTCTTACAGCTTTTCAAATGCTATAAGAACACTCGTCATGGTGCGGGAAACAGGACTTGAACCTGCATGAAGGAAATCTTCACTAGAACCTGAATCTAGCGCGTCTGCCAATTCCGCCATTCCCGCAGATGGTGGATGGGGGTGGATTCGAACCACCGAAGTCTGTGACGGCAGATTTACAGTCTGCTCCCTTTGGCCACTCGGGAACCCATCCATATGAAATTTGGAGCCGGTGAAGGGACTTGAACCCGCAACCTACTGATTACAAATCAGTTGCTCTGCCAATTGAGCTACACCGGCATACACGCTCAACCATGGCGATTGCGGCCCCTCATGAGAAAAAGATGGCGACGCGGAAGGGGCTCGAACCCTCGACCTCCAGCGTGACAGGCTGGCATTCTAACCGACTGAACTACCGCGCCATAAGGTGGTGGGCCTTCGGGGACTTGAACCCAGGACCAACCGGTTATGAGCCGGCCGCTCTAACCAACTGAGCTAAAGGCCCACATGGCACACCGAGCAAAAATGGTGACCCCGAGGGGACTCGAACCCCTGTTACCGCCGTGAAAGGGCGGTGTCTTGACCGCTTGACCACGGGGCCAGACGCCTCTTGAGTAAGATGGTCGGGGTGAAGGGATTCGAACCCCCGGCCCCATGCTCCCAAAGCACGTGCGCTACCAGACTGCGCTACACCCCGTCGAGCAATGGCTCAAGCAACGTAGATTATTATACACGCCCCGCGTTCGATTGTCAATCCCTATTTTTGATTTTTTCCTCCATTCAACAGCGCTCGTCCAGCAGCAGCGCCTGCAATGCCAACAGGTAGCTCTTCCAGCCAAAGCCGCAGATGACGCCCTGGCACACAGGCGCCAAATACGAGTGGTGGCGGAACTCCTCTCGCGCATGCACGTTGCTCAGGTGCACCTCGATCACACGCAGCCTGGTGGCTGTGATCGCATCGCGCAGCGCGACGCTGGTGTGCGTATACGCGCCCGCGTTCAGAATCACGCCGTCCACGCGCCCCATATGCGCGTGCAGGCAGTCCACCAGGTCTCCCTCGTGATTGGATTGGTAAAACTCCACCTGTGCGTCCAGCGCCTGCGCCTCGTGCTCCAAACGCGCCCGGATCGCCTCCAGCGACACGTCGCCGTAGATGCCCGGCTCGCGCACGCCCAGCAGGTTCAGGTTCGGCCCGTTCATGACCAGGATATGCCGCATACAAAGCGCCCCCTTCGGCCCGTCTTCGACCCATTTTCAAATGGAAAGGGCCTTCCCGTGGAGAAGCCCACGGGAAGGCCCTGCTTCGGCTTGCTTACTCGGCCTCCGGCTCCTGCGCGGCGACAACGGCGTCGATGTCGACGGGCTGCGCATCCTCAAAGCCCAGGTCGTTGCCCGGGATCTCATCGGAGTAGTTGAAGGCTTCCTCCTCGAGGGCCTCGCGGATGGACAGGCTGATGCGCTTGGCCTCGCTGTCCACGTTGAGCACCTTCACGCGCACGATCTGGCCGACCTGCACGGCATCCTCCACCTTCGCGATGCGCGTGAGCGCGCACTGCGAGATGTGCACCAGGCCGTCCAGGCCGGGCTCCAGCTCGACAAACGCGCCGAACGTGGTGATGCGCACGACCTTGCCCTCCACGATGGAGCCGACCGGATACTTCTCACCGGCGACATCCCACGGACGCGGCTGCAGCTGCTTGTAGCCCAACTGGATGCGCTCGCGCTCCGGATCGAGCGAGAGGATGACCACGTCGATCTCCTGGTTTGGGCTCACGACGTCGGACGGATGCTTCACGCGGCCCCAGCTCAGGTCGGTCACATGGACCAGGCCGTCCACACCGCCGATGTCGACGAACGCGCCGAAGTCGGTCAGGCGGCGGACGATGCCCTTGACGACGTCGCCCTCGTGGAGCTTCTCCCAGACCTCCTTCTTCTTGCGGGCGGCCTCCTCGACCAGCACCGCCTTGCGGGAGGCGACGATGCGCTTCTTCTGCTTGTCCACCTCGATGATCTTGAGCTGCATGGTCTTGCCCACGAACTCTTCGATCTTCTCGACGTAGCGCTGCGACAGCTGCGAAGCGGGGATGAACGCACGAACGCCCGTGACGGTGGCGATCAGGCCGCCCTTGACGGCCTCCTTGCCCACGCCCTCCACGTATTCGCCGGCGTCGTACTTCTCCATCAGCGCATCCCAGTTCTTGCGGTTGACGATGTTGCGCTGAGAAAGCACCACATTGCCTTCCCCATCGTTGACCTTGACGACCTCGACCTCGATCTCATCGCCGATGTTGCACGCGTCGGGATTGATCATGTCGGTCTTCTTCATCAGTCCATCGGACTTGTAGCCGATGTTGACGCAGACCTCGTCGTCCGTGATCTGCACGATGGTGCCGGTGACCGTTTGGCCGGTGCGGATCTTGACCAGTGTCTTCTCGACATCAGCCATGAAATCGCTATCGGCCTGCTCGAGAACCTGATCCTTTTCCATGTCGTTCATGCGGGTTACTACCTCCTTAAGTGACCATTCCGGCGTTGACGCGCCGGCGGTTATCCCGATATGATCTCGCGGGCTGAAAAAGCCCGGCGGGATGTCGTCCTTGCTCTCTACGAGCAGCGAGCGCGCGCAGTTTAAGCGGCAGGTCTCGTAGAGCTTGCGGGTATTGGAACTGTTTTTGCCGCCCACGACGAGCATTGCATCCACCCGTGCGGAGAGCTCGGCAGCCTCCTGCTGGCGCAGCGCCGTCGCCCGGCAGATCGTGTCCTGAACCGTCAGGTCCTGCACGCGCTGCCTGAGCGCCCGCGTGATCTCGGCAAAGCGGTCGGCGCGGATCGTCGTTTGCGCGACGGCCAACGCACGCGAAAGGCGCGGCACGCGCCCCACCTCTTGCACGGACGGCACGACATACACGTCTCCATGCGCCCAGCCTGCGATGCCCACGACCTCCGGGTGATCCTCCTCGCCGATCACGACGACGGGGCTGCCATCCTCGCTGTAGCGGTCGACCAGTTGATGCACGCGCTCTACATGCGGGCAGGTGGCGTCGACCATGTTCAGCCCGCGCCTGCGGCACTCGGCGTACACCTCCGGCCGCACGCCATGCGAGCGGATCACGACTGTACCGCGCTCGATCTCGTCCAGCGAGTCGACGGCGCGGATGCCCATTTCCGCCAAGCGGCGCACCACCTGTGGGTTATGGATCAATGGTCCCAAGGTATAACAGGGCTTGCCCTCCTGTGCCAGGGCGAACGCCGCATCCACCGCGCGCTTGACGCCAAAGCAAAAGCCCGCGTGTTTGCCGATCGTCAGTTGCATAATTCCCCCATCGCCCCGAATTTTCTAATCAGAGCGAATACGTTCAATATTCGCGATCCCCTTGTCTTTTCCTGCAAAAAATTCAATTTTCCTTTAAATTTTTTCGCTCTGCGTCCGCAACCTCACGAACGCATCCTGCATGCGCGCCGTGAAGCGGTCGCAGGTCTCCTTGTTCACGCCCTCCGCCAGAAGATCGTCGAAGGGCAAGGGCGCCCCAATGATCACTTTCATCCGCTGCAAGGGCCTGTAGCGCCCCGCGATATACACCGGCACGACCGGCACGCGCCCGCGCATCGCCAGCATCGACGCGCCGGACAGCAGCGGCCCCATCTCGCCCGTGCGGCTGCGCGTGCCCTCGGGAAAGATGCCCAGCGTCTCGCCCGACTTGAGCACGCCCATCGCCGTGCGGATGGCGCTCATGTCCATCTTGCCCCGGTCGACGGGAAAGGCGTGCGCCTGCCTCCAGAGCCAGGCAAGGAACCGATTGCGAAACAGCTCCTTCTTGCCCATGAAGTGGATCTCACGGCTGCGGTCGCACATGGCCAGCGTCAGCGGGTCGAGCAGGCACACGTGATTGGCCATGATGATGTAGCTGCCCACCTGCGGGATGTGTTCGCGCCCGATGAAGCGCATGCGAAACACCAGCCGGGCCAGCACAGCGTACAGCGCCATGGCGGAGCTGTACAGCAGCGTGTGTCTGGGCTTTGCGGCCTCCATGCTCATACCTCCCTCGCCAGGCGCACGATGGCATCCACCGCCTCCCGAATGGTCATATGGGTCGTATCCAGCAGCACGGCGTCCTCCGCCTGGCGCAGCGGGTTCGCCTCGCGCCGCATATCCTGCTCGTCGCGCGCCACGAGCGCCGCCAGCACCTCTTCCAGCGTGTCGGGCAGCCCCTTCTGGCGCAGCTCCTCATATCGTCTGCGGGCGCGCTCACGCGGATCGGCCGTCAGGAAGACCTTGAGCGCCGCATCCGGCAACACGTTGGTGCCGATGTCGCGCCCATCCATGATCAGGTCGCACCCGGCGGCGATACGCCGTTGCATGCCGGCCATCTCGCCCCGCACGGCGGGCCACTGGGAAATGGCCGACGCCGCTTGCGAGACCTCGGGGGTGCGAATCAGTCCGCTCACATCTTCCCCGCAAAGGAGTGTGCGCTGGCTGCCATCCACATAGCGCACGTCCACGTGACAGCCCGGCAGGGCCGCGCTCACGGCGGCCTCATTCTGCGGGTCTACGCCCCGGCGCAACATATACAGGCCGACAGCACGGTACATCGCGCCGGTATCAAGATGAAGAATGTGCAGTTCCTGGGCGACGAGCGACGCGATGGACGACTTTCCTGCGCCCACGGGACCGTCGATGGCAATGTTCAGCGACATGGACATATCTCCTTTGTTCGTTTGATCGGCTTTCTTCAGACGGAGCGGTGGCTCATGCCCAGACAGATCTCATTGAGGTGCACCAGGCCGATCGCCAGAAAGAGCGAGACGGCCACGTGCTGCTCGCAGCGGGCGATGCCGATCTTGCCACCCACGTTCAGACCCATGGCCTTGGCAGAGATCTGCATGATCGCCTCATGCGTCGCCCCGGCGACGACGCCCTCCTCGTGCGACGTATCGGCGATGACGCCCTCGCGCTTGGCCGCAATGACCGCGCGCTCCACGATGCGCGAAACGGAGGGCAAAAACTCGCCGCCGAAGTCGACCGCCGCAGTGCGGATGCCCTCTTCAGCATATTCTTCCTTAAAGCGGCGTTCCTCCTCGCGCGTGCGCGTCATCGCAAGCATGACGGACGCACGTGCGACGTCGCGGCTGCCCATATCGTCCACGCGCTGTGTCTTGTCCATGAAACTCCCTCCTCTGAAGGCCGTAGAACCCATAGCGCGTACATTATACCAAAAACCGCGCGCCGTTTCAACGCGCGCGCGGTTTTTCATCGGATGCGGTCGTTCATCAGATGTGGAAGAGCATCTCGCCATAGGTTGGCACAGGCCACATATCGCGCGGAAGCACGCGCTCCAGCGCGTCGGAGGTCTCGCGCAGGCGCTCCATGACGGGCAGCACCCCGTCGCGCCAGGCGCGTGCGTTTTCGCAGGAGATCGTCGTGCCGTCCAGCGCGCCCAACGCCCGGTTCAGCTCGTCGATCCCCTGTGCAAGCGCGCAAACCCGCTGCCCGACAAAGGCGAGCTGTTGCGACTGCACGGGCGCCGCAGCGCCCACAGCCTCGATATGCGCCTTTTGCAGGGCAAGCGCATCCTGCCAGCGCATGGCGGCGGGCAGCACGAGCTCCTGCATCATCTTGGCCATGGTACGCGCCTCAATGCGCAGCGTCTTGATGTACGCGTCCTCGCGCACCACCGCCCGAGAGAGCACCTCCGTGCGGGTGAGCACGCCGTGACGGGCAAAGAGGGCGATGCTCTCCTCGCTGGTCAGCGCCTCAATGGCCTCCACGGTCGTGGGATATTCCTTCAGGCCGCGCCGAGCGGCCTCTGCGCGCCACTCAGGCGCATAGCTGTTGCCATTGAAGATCACGCGCCGGTGTGCAGTGAACAGATCGCGCACGACCGCGATGGGCGCGTCTCCCGCCTCCAGCCTGTCCGCAACGCGCGCCAGCTGGTCGGCGACGACCGTGGCCAGCACCGTGTTGAGCGTCGAGGGCGACTCCGAAGAGCCGAGCATGCGAAACTCAAATTTATTGCCCGTGAACGCAAAGGGCGAGGTGCGGTTGCGGTCGGTATCGTCCGTGAAGAGCTTGGGCATCGTCGCCACGCCCGTGCTGATCTCGCCGTGGCCGCGGAATACGCGCTCGGACAGTCCGCAGGCGTGCTCGACCATCTGCTGCAGCGCGTCGCCGATGAAGACGGAGAGCATCGGCGTGGGCGCCTCGTGCCCGCCCAGGCGATGGTCGTTGCTTGCGCTGGCGGCCGCCAGGCGCAGCAGGCCCGCATGTTCGTCCACGGCTGCGATGACCGCCGTGAAGAACAGCAGGAACGTCGTGTTCTCCTCCGGGTGGTCGCCCGGCTTGAGCAGATTGACGCCCTCATCCGTGGCCAGCGACCAGTTGTTGTGCTTGCCGCTGCCGCTCACGCCCGCGAACGGCTTTTCGTGCAGCAGCGCCGCCATGCCCCGGCGCGCGGCCACCTTGCGCAGGAGCATCATCGTCAGCTGGTTCTGGTCGCACGCGGCCACTGCGTCGTCAAAGAGTACCGCCACCTCGTGCTGCGCCGGGGCGACCTCGTTGTGCTGCGTCTTGGCCGCGACACCCATCTTCCACAGCTCTTCGTTGAACTCCGCCATGAACTCCGACACCCGCTGACGGATGGCGGCGTAGTACTGGTCCTCCATCTCCTGCCCCTTGGGCGGGCGCGCGCCGAAGAGCGTACGGCCGGTGTAGATCAGATCGCGGCGGCGACGGTAGAGCTCGCGGTCGATGAGAAAGTACTCCTGTTCCAGACCGACCTTGGCCTTGACCCGGCGCGTGCGCGTGTCGCCCAGGCAGCGCAGCACGCGCACCGCCTGGCGCGAGAGCGCCTCCTGCGCGCGCAGCAGCGGGGTGCGCGTATCCAGCGCCTCGCCCGCATACGAGCAGAACGCCGTGGGAATGCACAGCGAAACGATGCCGTTTGGATCCTCGCGGATGAAGGCGGGCGCGGTGCAATCCCAGGCGGTGTAGCCGCGGGCCTCAAACGTCGCGCGCAGGCCGCCCGAAGGGAAGGACGACGCGTCCGCCTCGCCGCGGATGAGCGCCTTGCCCGTGAACTCCAGCAGTACGCCGCCGTCGTGCGGCGTGAGAAACGCATCCTGCTTTTCCGCCGTCTGTCCGTTCATCGGCTGGAACCAGTGCGTGTAGTGCGTCGCGCCGCGCTCCACCGCCCATTCCTTCATGGCCGAGGCGATGACCTCTGCAATCGCAGGGTCCAGCTCCGCCCCCTCGTCGATGGTCCGATGCAGCGCCCGATAGACGTTCTGCGGCAGGCGCATGCGCATGATCTTGTCGGAAAATACGTTCTGTCCAAATACGTCCGCGAGCATTTCCTGGCTCTTTTTCATCGCTGGCAGCTCCTTTGTCCGTTTTTCGTCAAAATCCGCCATTCAAAAACCACTTTTCCCCGAAAAGCCTGCTATTTGGCGTTCCCCTTTACCACTTTGCGCTTTTGTGATAGAATGAAGGAGAAGTCATCCCACCGTTTCCGGCGGAACCGATGCCGCCGTGCCAAAAGGAGGTCTGTTCATGTACCGTTATCCCGTTTCGAGCTCCACGCTCAAACTGCGCAAGCGTCTGTCCATCCTGCTGGTGCTTGCGCTCGTGCTCGCCATCGCCTGCGCAGGGCTGGCCATCGCCTATGTCCGCGCTGCAAGGGCCAACGCCAACACGTCCTCCATCCTGCTGGCCAAGGCACAAAACGAGGTATCCAACGCCAAGACGCGCGCCTATCAGCTGACCCAGGCCAGCAGCTCCACCGTCGCCGCGACCATCGCCCTGGTTCGTCAGCACATCTACGCGCTGCGCCAGCTCAACGACCTGACGTCCGGCATCTACGGCGGCGGATCGTCCTTCATCGACATGTCGCTGCTGGAAACCTGCGAGACGCTGCTGAACGACTGCGACCTCAAGCTGCAGAGCGGCGCGTCGCTCTCCGTCACGTTTGTGGACCTGCGCGACGCCGTCGACGCGCTGTACAACAGCATCTCCATCGCAGTTTCATAAGCGGACAATCCCTTTGATTTTTGCCGTATCGTCCGCCCACAAGCGAAGGTATGCCGCAATTCGAATGAATTGCGGCTTTTTTTGCGAGCAAAAACCGAACATCCAGTCCGCACGCAGGAATCATAGCATGTTTTGGTCCATCGCGCAAGTGTCCCAGGAGAAAAAAAGCGGTTCCCTGCCAAATGCATGCGCCCCAGAGCAAGGGATGTTCGCCAATTTTGGACGGCCTTCGTTGCGAAGGCAAAAAGCAAGCCCGGCCCCTCAAGCGCGCTTGGGGGACCGGGCCAATCCGTCAGGCCGTCTGATAGCAGACTTCGCGGCTTTCCTCGCCGTAGCGCATGAGCACCACGGGATCCAGCCGAGACAGGTTGAGCGGGTTGACGCTCAGCGACTCAACGCGGCGCACATTTTTCGCGCCCGTCAGCGCCAGGAAGTCGTCAACCGGCGCGATGTCGTAGTGGACGCAGGGGAGCTTGTAGTGCATGGGCAGAATGATCCGCGGGTGCAGGCGCTCGCACAAATCCCACGCCGCCTGCGCGTCGATCGTGTACAGTCCGCCCACGGGAATCATCAGCACGTCTACGGCGCCCAGACGCTTGAGCTGCGAATCCTCCAGCTGACAACCCAGATCGCCCAGATGCAGCACGTGCAGCCCGTCGATCAGATAGGCAAAGATCGTGTTGCGCCCACGCTTGGCGCCCTGCACGCCGTCATGCCAGGTCGCATAGCCGGTGATGCGCACGCCGCACACGTCGTGTTCGCCCGGCTGGTCGACGATGATCGGATTGCCCGCCACGCCGGAGCGGTGATTGTGGTCGGCGTGTTCATGGCTAATCGTCACCACATCCGCCTCGACGTGCGGCACGGGATAGCCGACGGACTCGTCGAAGGGATCGGTCAGGATGCGCACGCCCGCATCGGTCGTCATCAAAAAGCTCGAATGGCCAAGCCAGCGAATGTTCATGATTCAATAACCTCCTCTGAAAAGGTCGTTTGAAGCGCACGCCCCTGCGGCACGCCGCATTCGGACAGGGCTTCGCACAGGTACAGCCCGCACAGACGCAACGCCCTGTTCCATCCCTGCCGCTTGGCCGCGGCAGCTTCCTGGGCGAACGCGCGCAACGCGGATCCTCGCTGCGCACGCGACAGCGCACGCAACAGCGAATCGACCAATGCGCGCTCTCCGGGGCCAACGGGTCCGGGCGGGGCCGCACATAGCAGCAGCCTGCGGCACAGCGCCTGCTCCCGCCATGCGCCTTCGTCCCACGGCCCGCGGGGCACGTCCACGCGCGCCAACACATAGGCCGCATCCGGCAGGCCGAAGCGAAGCAATCCGCCATTCTCTATGGGTGTAAACCCCGCCTGCACAAGCGCTCTGTACGCTGCGCCAGGCGCGCGCTCGCGTCGCGCCGCATCCGTCACAAACAACGGCCCTGCCTGTGCGACGCGCACAAAGCATCCGTCCGTCTCCGGATAAAGCGCCGCGCGCGCCAGACTCAACGCGCTTTGCAGCGCGCTCACGGCTTTGCGCGGCAGGCCACGCGCACCTCGTTTTGCGAGAGCAGCTCTCCTGCGACATACACGTCGTAGCGCAGGCGCACGTGCGTGCTTCGCTCATCCGCGAGCCAGACCGCCTCATGGGTGCGCACGGTCAACTCCATTGTGCCGTAAGGCGTCTCATAAGCGCTCGCGCGCTCCTGGCCGGGCGCGAGCAACAGATCCGTCGAACAGAGGCCCTGTCGGCGCAAGCGGATTCCCTCCGCCTCGCGCGCGAGCAACACGCGCGTGTCCGTGCCCTGCCCATCCGTCTCCGTATAGGCAAGCCCGGGGCCCTGCGGCAGGCTGTGCAGCGCGCCGCTATACGTCTGCCGCAGTTTCGTCTCCTCCTGCCGGCCGTCCCGCTGCAGGCTGACGATCTGAATCAGCGCGGGCCTTCCGTCGGGCATCGCTTCGTACCTCCGTCCACAAATCATAGGGACATTATAACCATTCGCGGGCCTGTTTGCAAGCGTCTTCCCACACCGCGCCCATTTTTCAAGCGGATTTGACAGGGTTTCAGGCCGTCAATTTTGCGCTTTGCGCGTCGATCTGCTTTAAAATCTCCAATTCTTCGCCCGTATTTGCGTCGATGTAGACAAGGTACCGTCCGCCGCCAAACGTGCCGGTGAACTCGTAACAGAGCCGTTCCTCGCTCTGCAGCGGAATGATGCACAGCCGCGTGCGCTCAATCTGAAGCCGCACGCTCACGCGCATCCGGGCCTCCTCCTCGCTCAGCGCCGGCGCAGTCAGTTCGCGCTGCGTGTGGTTCATCAGGTAATTGTTGCTCTCCAGGCCGACGATCGCGCCCGTGTCTGCGCGCACCTGCACCTTGATCAAGTCCGGATAGAGCAGCACGCCATCCTGCACCGCAGCGAAATTGACGACCGCCAGCCCGTCGTATAGCTGCCAATAGTTGGGCTCCATGTGGCCATAGCCGCGCGAAGACAAAAACTCATACGCCTTGAGCGCGCACTCCTCCACACGCAGGCTCTGCGCGTATGCAGCGGTCTCGGGCATCATCCAAAGCACGGCCCCGCCGGTCTTGGCGATCTGCACATCCAGCGTGCCGTCCTCACGTGTGTCCACCGCCAGGCCATAGGCCGGGATGACGCCGCCGCTGTCTGCCGCCGCGCGCACGTCCAGCACGCGCTCCTCGCCCACAAACGCACGCGCGCGCTCCATCGCCTCCTCCAGCGTGATCTGTGCGCCCGTCACGCCCTTGGGCGCAGCGTCGTGCCGACCGTCGGAAAAGGGGCCGTCATAGATCAGCGTCGGATACTCGATGCCGCTCTCCTCGCCCGAGATGGCCTCCAGCCTGGGCGCGTCGTCGCCAGCATCCGCCCACATCTGCGCATCGGGCGCGATGAGATCCTCACGGGCAAGCACGTCGCCCAGGCCCGCAATTTCGCCGTTCAGGCCTGCACAAGCTGCGAGCATCTTCTCCCACTGCGCGATGTCCGCATCCGTCAGCATCGCGCCGCCCGCAATGTCGCCGCTGAGCGAGAGCGCATAGTCGCCCATCTGACCGGCGAGCTTGGAGGCGCTCGACACCGCCGTATGGCGCAGCGGCAACTGCGCGATGCCGCCCTGCGCCGCCTGCGCGCGCTGCGCGATCTCGCCCAGCAGCGACACCGTCTGTGCGGGGCTGGAGGCGATGAGCAGCTTTTCAATGCGGATCTGCAGATCGCCCAGCGCGCCCGTCAGCTGCAGCAGCGCGCGCTGACGCGCGGCCGTCATCTGCGCCTGCAGCGCCGCCCGCTCCCGGTACTGCCATGCCGCTGCGCCCAGCGACACGGCCAGCGCCAGCGTCAGCGCTGCAAAGGCCCACCTGTGCTTCACGCCCGTCACCTCCCCCGCGTCATACCGCAAAATTGTGCCGTCCGATGCTCAAGCGCACCTCGCGCGTCCAGATCCACGAGCTGGTCGACGTGGCGGGATTATAGTAATAGATACACCCGCCCGTCGGATCCCATCCGTTCATTGCGTCGCGCGCGGCGCGCAGCGATTCGCTGTCCGGCTCCAGATTGATCTGTCCATCCGTCACCGCGTCAAACGCGCCCGTCTGATAGATCACGCCGGAGATCGTATTCGGAAACGACGGATGGCGCACCCGGTTGAGCACCACTGCGCCGACCGCGACCTTGCCCACGTATGGCTCGCCGCGCGCCTCGCCGTGAATGATCCGGGCCAGAAGGTAGATTTCACTCTCGCTGTAGCCCGAGACCGCCGTCACGCTCTGCGCGCCGCCGGACGAGAGGCTGATGCCCATCGCCTCTGCCGTCGCGCCGCCGACGACGCCGTCTGCCGTTAGGCCGTTGCGCTGCTGAAAGCGCACGACCGCCTGGTACGTCTCCTCCCCGAACACGCCGTCCACCGCGCCGTCGTAATACCCCCATTGCTGTAGCCGCTGCTGCACGCGCGTCACCTGCGCACCGCGCGAACCCCACGCCACAACGCTGGCCGCCTGTGCGATCTGCGCGCAGACGATCCACGTGCAGGCGAGCAGTAGCGCGACACGTCGCATCTGTCTCGTGGGCTTCATGGCGCGTCCCCCTCTCTGTAAAACAGGCGTCCGATCACGGACGTCCACTGCACCGCTTCTCCGGGCGTGGCCACCGGCTGCGCGGCGGCGGCGGCCGAATCCGATCCGCTTTCGATCAGGCAAAATGCCGGATAGAGCACACACCACCAGTTGCGCCCCGCCCCTTCGCCCAACACGATGCGAAGCGCCGTATATTCGCCTGCGGGCACGGTCTCCCCGCCGTATACGCGCGTGGGAAATCCGAACCGGCCAAACGTCGCCTCAACCGCGCCCGTGAAGCCGGCCGCCTGCGCAGCGCGCGCCGCCTCCTGCTCGATGGCGGCGAGGTTTTGTTCGATCGCGGCGCACGCCTCCTCAAAGGACGCGCAGGAAAGCGCCTCGCCAAAGCGCGCGATCACGGCGTCACGCACCGCGTACTTGATCTCCTGATCGCGCTCGCCGTCGCTGTTTGCCACGACGTGGATGCGGATCAGCTCGCCCGTAGACAGCGCCTGGCCCAGCGGCGAATCGACCTGCGTCGGCGCGGGCGTCAGGCACAGCGCGGCGCCAAGGCACAGCGCACACAAAAGACGACCCATGCAGCCACCTCCTCGATGGCAACAGGATCGTCCAAGGCGCGTCATTTTCTGCGATTTGCCGCTCGGGAGCAGTCAAATCTCCTGAATTTCCATGCCGCTGTCCGCGCTGGAGGTCATATAGCACGCACGGTAGGAAAAGCGAAGCTTCTGCCATGCGGCGCGGGCCATGCGCGCGTTGAGGAAGATGCCGAATACCGCCGATCCGCTGCCCGTCATCTGGGCGGCAGCTGCCTCATGGGCGCGCAGGGCCTCGATGGCCCGCGCGATTTCCGGGCGCAGCGACTGCGCCACCGGCTGCAGGACGTTGCCCAGCGAGGCGCACAGCGCACGCAGATCGCCCACCTCCAGCGCATGCTGCGCCCGGTCGGTCTGCGGTCGGCAGTCCACGCCGGCGCGCAGATCCAGCCGTCCGAACACATCGCGCGTGGAAAGCCCGCGGCAGGGCTGCACGACGACCAGCCAAATCTGGCGCGCGCATG
>CALVNS010000055.1 GCA_944349855.1 uncultured Eubacteriales bacterium
GATTCAATCTCATTTCGGAATCAACTGTCTTTCCTTGCGTTTGCGTTTCTCTATTCTGTATCGTTTTCAAGGATCGTCGCCGCTTCGCTGGCGCTCTTTTGCGCCCCTCGCAACGGCGTTCTTTACTATACCATCTTTCGCCTCCTTTGTCAACTGGTTTTCTGCAAAAAAAACATGTTTTTTGCGGGTTTTCACCGGATACGAACGTTTGCGCAACCTCGATCCAAGACATTCGTGACGATCGCGCCGCCAAGGCATACCGCATCCGCATAAAACACAACCGATTGTCCCGGCGTGATTGCCCGCTGCGGCTCCTCTGCGCGTACGATCACATGATCGTCCACGACTTCAACGTTCACCTTTTGATCGCTCTGCCGGTAGCGGAATTTGGCGGTACAGTCAAACCGCCTCGCTGGCGGCATTCCCGCAATCCACGTCGCCTGCTCTGCCCGCGCGGTGCGCGCATAGAGCATCGGATGGTCTTCTCCCTGCTCGACGATCAGTACGTTGTGCGCCATATCCTTGTCCAGCACAAACCAGCGTCTGCCGTCCCCGCCTCCGCCAATGCCCAGGCCGCGGCGCTGGCCGAGGGTGTAGTACATCAACCCGTCGTGGCAGCCGACGACCCGTCCATCCAGCGTGCGCATCTCGCCGGGACGCGCGGGGAGGAACTGCTGCAAGAACGGCTTGAAGTGTCGCTCGCCGATGAAGCACACGCCCGTCGAATCCTTCTTATCGCAGGTCGGCAAGCCCGCCTCGCGCGCCATCTCGCGCACCTGTGCCTTGGTCATGCCGCCGACGGGAAATATCGCGCGCCGAAGCGGTTCTTGCGTGAGCATGTAGAGAAAGTAGCTCTGGTCCTTGTTGGAATCCACGCCACGCAAAAGTTCCATCCGTCCGTCGCGCTCGCGAAGATTGGCAAAGTGTCCCGTGGCGATCCTGTCCGCACCCAGCTTGAGGGCAAAGTCCAAAAAGGCCTTGAACTTGATCTCGCGGTTGCACAGCACGTCCGGGTTGGGCGTTCGGCCGGCCGCATATTCCGAAAGGAAATATGAAAACACGCGGTCACGGTATTCCTGCGCGAAGTTGACCGCATAGTACGGAATGCCGATGACGTCGCACACGTCGCGCACATCCGACCAGTCCTGTTCAGCGGTGCACACGCCGTTTTCGTCCTGCTCCTCCCAGTTCTTCATGAACACGCCGATGACCTCGTGCCCCGCGCGCTTGAGCAGCAGCGCCGCGACAGACGAGTCCACACCGCCAGACATGCCTACGACAATCCGCGCCATGCGATTTCGCCTCCGTCTTATCGTCCGTCGAGCACTGCATCCACAGCGGCGGCGGCATTGCGTGCGATCTCGTCGATCGACTGCGATGCGTCAATGCGCACGATGCGCTGTGGGTTGCGCCGCGCAAGCTCCTCATAGGCCGCATAGACGCGGGCGTGAAACGCCTGCTGCTCCCGCTCGATGCGGTCCAGCGTCCGTTCGCCGCTGCGGCGCGCCATGGCCGTCGCAGGATCGACGGCAAAGTACAGCGTCAGGTCGGGCATTGTGCCGTCGATCGCCGGCGCGTTGAGCGCCATGACCTCGTCCAGGCCCAATCCGCGGGCCGCCCCCTGATAGACGGCGCTGGAGTCGACAAACCGATCGCACACGAGCACCCTGCCCGCCTGCAGCGCCGGCCGCACGACCTGACGCACGTGCTGCGCGCGCCCGGCGGCATAGAGCAGCGCCTCGGTCAGGCTGCACATCTCGCCGTTGGCGGGATCGAGCAGCAGGTCGCGGATCTTCTCGGCGATCGGGCAACCGCCCGGCTCGCGCGAACGGGCGACCTCGTAGCCGCGCGCGCGCAGGTGTTCGCACAGCCGCTCAATCTGCGACGACTTACCTGAGCCATCCAAGCCCTCGATGGTGAGGAAAAAGCCCGGCTCGCGGGCCGCGCCGGGCAGCAGGATGTCCCACAGCGCCGCCACGTTGGCCGCGATGTGCGTCGCCCCGGCCTGAACCAGTTCCTCGCGGCTTCCGTAACCATACAGCACGCCGACGGTGTCCATGCCGTTGGCGCGGCCACCCTCGACGTCGTAAAACCGATCGCCGATCATCACGGGGCGCTCGCACCCCGCCGGCGTGGCCGCGCGCACGATCTTGGCCTTGTCGGCGTGATGATCCTCCAGCGTGATGCCGATGGCCACGTCAAAGAAGCGCCACAGGCCGAAGTGGCGCAGGATGCGCTCGGCGAAGACCATGGGTTTGGCCGTCGCCAGGCAGATCTTGATGCCCGCGCGTTTGAGCGCGCGCAACAGCATCGGGATGCCTTCGTACACCGCGTTGACCGACCAGCCGACGGCGTCAAAGTCCTCCCGGTACAGTTCAACGGCCTTCAATGCGCGCGCCTCATCCATGCCGAAGACCTTCTGAAAGGATTCAAACAGCGGCGGCCCGATGAACCGGCGCAGAACCCGGGGATCAAAGTCCTCATACCCTAGCTTGCGCGCCGCATAGCCCGCCGAGCGCATGATGCCGGGCGCGGACTCCGTCAGCGTTCCGTCCAGATCAAAAAGTACCGCATCATATGGAAACATCGTCTCTCTCCTCAGCTCTTTCGTTCCCGCACGCACGGGATTTCACCGTCCTGCAGCCCAAAGCGCCATCGCGGCGCGGCGCGCAGCATCGTCTCCACGACCTCCTGTGAGATCTCCTCGCCCGGCGTCACCAGCGGAACCCCCGGTGGATACAGCCCCGCGCTGACCGCCGCCACGCGCCCCATGGCCTGCGCGAGCGGCACGTTCTCCTGTGGGGCCAGCGCAGCCTCGCGCACCCGCATTGCGCGCACGGGCAGCGCCGGCGGCGCGCAGACAGGCACATATGCCGCCCCGCATGCAGGCAGCGACGCGAGCGCAAGCGCGGCGCGCTCCAGCCAGTCCGCCTCGTCCATCACGGACGGAATGAACACCACACGCCGGTCGTCCGCCATCTCCGCGTCAATCCCCTGCGCATCCAGCAACGCCTGCACACGCCAGCCCGTCAACCCGCGCGGCGTGCAGTCCACGACGATCCGCGCCGGATCGCACGCCAGGCCCAGCGCTTCCCACGCGTCGTGTGCGTTTACATAGCCCGCGGCGCGCACCCGATCCCAAAAGGCCCCAATGCGTGCATGCAGACGCTCAAGCAGCTCCGCGCCCCGTTCATCCATCAGCGCGCGCGCGCCATCCAGCGTGCCCATCGCCAGAAAGGATGGGCTGGACGTATGCACCATGCGCACCGTGCGCAGCAGCCGCGCCGCGTCCACGCCCGCGCCTGCGTGCAGCACGGCCGCCCCCGTCAGCGCGGGCAACGTCTTGTGCGCGCTCTGCACCCACAGGTCTGCTCCCAGCGCGCCGGCGCTCTGCGGCTCTCCCTGCCAGGGCAGGTGCGCGCCGTGGGCCTCGTCTACGCACAGCAGCATGCCGCGTTCGTGGCAATACGCCGCCACGGGCGCCATCTGCGCGCAGATGCCGTAGTAATCCGGACGCGTCAGCAGCACGGCCTTTGCGCGCGGATGCGCATCCAGCGTCCGCAACACGTCCTGTGCCGTCAGATATGGCGCGCCGTCGGGCGTCAGACGCGGCTGCACGAACACGGGGCTCAGGTCGCCCCACACGCAGGCGGACATCGCGCTGTGGTGTGCGTTGCGCGGCAGAATGACCTCGCCCTCTGGCGCCGCCGCGTAGAGCAGCATCGCCAGCACGCCCGCAGTGGATCCCCCCGTCAGAAAAATCGTGCTGCGCGCGCCGCAGGCGGCCGCATACAGCGCCTGCGCGCGCGCAATGCCACCCGACGGAGAAAAGAGATCGTCCGTGCGGGCGATCTCCGTGGTGTCCAGCGCGGCACAAAGCCATGCCTCCGGCAGGCGTCCCTTGTGGCCCGGCATGTGCAGGCGCACGCGCCCCTCCGCCGCGCGCAACATGTCCAACAGCGGTGTCTCAGCTTGCGGCATGGCGCGCCTCCCCGATGCGCTCGAGCAGCTCCTGCGAGGGCGCAAACGCGACTGCGCGGCGCTTGCCTTCCTGCGCGTAGACGAGCACGTGCGTCGCCCGGCGTGCCGGGCAAAAGCGCGGGACCTCGCCATAGGCCGTGCGCAGGTCCATGCCCTTCACATAGGGCAGAATCTCCAGCATGCGGCCCGCGCGCACCTCCAGCAGCGCGTTGACCCGGCTGCCGTAGTCGCGCTGCAACAGCAGCGCGCCGTCCTCGCGCAGCGTATAGACATAGCCGACGACCGTCCCGCGCATCAGCCAGAACACGATCGCGACGGCGCACAGCAGAAACAGCGCGTCAAACGCGCCGACGCCCGTCAGCGCCGTCAGCGCCCGGCTCGCCTGCAGCGCGAGTGCCAGCGCCACCACCACCAGCGCCACGATGCCGACAAAGCGCGCGCCGCTGATGTGCGCGGGCTCGATCTTCTCCTGAAACATCATTCCCACTCCAGCAGCCCCGCGGACTCCATGTAGTCCTGCTGCGCGTCCATGTAATCGTCGACGAATGCACCCAGCCGGACGGCCGTCTCCTCGTCGTATCCGTGCTTCTCGACAAGGCCGTCGAGGATGTACTCGAAGGCCTCGTCGTCGTCGTAGCAATTTTCGCCGCACCAGCCGTTCGCATCCACCGCGCCGGATTCGACCATGAACGCCAGGTCCAGTTCGATGGCCTCGCGCACCAGATCCTCCAGCTCGTGCGCAAACGCCCGGTGCTCCCGGCGGTCGATCGCGCGCAGGATGTGCGCCCGCGCTGCCGCCCGGTCATATCCCTGCATGGCGCTCCCCTCCGCTCAGGCCTGCATCGCGGCCATCTGATCGACGGTTTCCTCGAAATAGCGCAGCGCGGACTCGACCGGTTCGGGCGTGGACATGTCGATGCCGACGGTCTTGAGCTCCTCGATGGGCGGCATGCTGCCGCCCAGGCCCAGGAAGCGGCGGTACGCCTCGACGGCCGGCGCGCCCTCCTCTCGGATGCGGCGCGCGACGGCGACGGCCGCGCAGAAACTGGTGGCGTACTTGTAGACGTAGAAGGCGTTGTAGAAGTGTGGGATGCGCATCCACTCGTTGGCGATCAGCTCGTCCACGACGCCCTTCTGGCCGTAGTATAGGTCGTTGAGGCCCTTGTACATCGCGCACAGCGACTCGCGGGTCAGCGCCTCGCCCGCCTCGGCCATGGCGTGCGCCTTGTGCTCAAACTCCGCGAACATCGTCTGACGGAAGACCGTCGTGCGGAAGTTCTCCAGCAGGTGGTTGCAAAGCGCCGCCTGCGCCTTGGGATCATCCCTGTACTGCTCGCGCAGGTATTCCAGCAGCAGCACCTCGTTGACCGTGGAGGCGACCTCCGCCACGAAGATGGCATAGTCGCTCTTGGCAAAGGGCTGCGTCTCGTTGGAGTAGTACGAGTGCATCGTATGGCCCAGCTCGTGCGCCAGGGTGAAGACGCTGTCGAGCGTGCCGACGTAATTGGTCAGAATGTAGGGGTGCACGTCGTAGACGCTGCCGTTGGAGTACGCGCCGCTCGTCTTGCCGCGATTTTCATACACGTCGATCCAGCGCTCCGCCTTCGCGCGGCGCAGCACCTGCACGTAGTCCTCGCCCAGCACGCCCAGCGCCTTCTCGATCAGCGCAAATCCCTCGTCGTAGGGCATATCCAGATCAAAGCCTTCGACCATGGGCGCGTACAGATCGTACATGTGCACGTCGTCCAGCTTCAGCGCCTTGCGGCGCAGCTCGACATAGCGCGCCAGGCCCGGTACGTGGGCGTGGATCGCCTCGATCAGGCTGTCATAGACGCGCTCGGGCACTTCGTCCGGGAAGAGCGCCGCCGCGCGCGCCGTCTTGAAGCCGCGGGCGCTTGCGTAGAACAGATCCTTCTTCACATTGCCCGCATAGGAAGCGGCAAACGTGTTGCCATAGCTGCCGTACGTGCCCATCATCCGCTCAAACGCCGCCTTGCGCGCCTCGCGGTCGCGGCTCTCGATCAGGCCGCGGTAGCTGGCGTGCGTCAGCTCAATCTGCCCGCCGCGCCCGTCGGGCACGTCGCCAAAGCGCATGTCCACATCCGCCAGCATGTCGTAGACGTTGCTCACGCCGCCGGCCATGTCCTGCGAGGCGGCGAGCAGGCGCTCCATCTCGGCGGAGAGGGTGTGCTCCTTTTGGCGCAGCAGCTCCTTGAGGAACACGTCGTAGTCGGCGAACGCGGGATCGGCCGCGTAGTCGAGCAGCGTCTGCTCGGGCAGGGCGAGCAGTTCCGGGCTGAGGAATGCACTGCCCGCGCTGAGCTTGACGTACAGCGTCGCGGCGCGGTCCTGCAGCGCCTGGTAGGTCGGATCGCCGTTGTCGCCATTGCAGCTCATCGAGGCGTAGCCGTACAGGCGCATCATGCGCAGGTACATGCCAAAGTAGGCGTTCAGCGCCTCCAGCACGACCTCGCGTCCCTCGCCGAGCCGGCCTGCAAAGCGCGCGAACGCCTCGCTCTGCGCCCTGACGGCCTCAAAATCCCGCTCCCAGTCCGCATTCGTCGCATAGATGTCCTTCAGGTTCCACTTGAAGCGCTCCTCGATCTGATCGCGCGTGCGCGCGGCTGTCTGTTCCATGTTCAGGGCCTCCTCGTTTTTCGGTTTTTCAGTTCTTCAGGCTCTGCAGCGGCGCGGGGATGCGCCCGCCGCGGGCAATAAACGCCTCGGATGAATAGCGGCTCACGGGCATGACGGGCGCGCGCCCGAACAGGCCGCCGAATTCGACGTCGTCGCCAACCGTCTTGCCCGGCGCGGGGATGACGCGCACGGCGGTCGTCTTGTTGTTGACCATGCCGATGGCCGCCTCGTCCGCGATGATGGCGGAAATCGTGGAGGCGGGCGTATCGCCCGGCACGGCGATCATGTCCAGGCCGACGGAGCACACGCAGGTCATGGCCTCCAGCTCCTCCAGCGAGAGCGCGCCACAGGCCGCCGCCTCGATCATGCCGATGTCCTCGCTCACGGGGATGAACGCGCCGGACAGGCCGCCCACGTGCGAGGACGCCATGACGCCGCCCTTCTTCACCGCGTCGTTGAGCAGCGCCAGCGCGGCCGTTGTGCCGGGGCAGCCGCACTTCTCCAGCCCCATCTCCTCCAGGATGTGCGCGACGCTGTCGCCCATGGCCGGCGTGGGCGCGAGCGACAGGTCGACGATGCCAAACGGCACGTCCAGCCGCGCAGACGCCTCGCGCGCGATCAGCTGGCCCACGCGCGTGATCTTGAACGCGGTGCGCTTGATGTCCTCGGCCACCGCGTCAAAGGGCTTGCCCCGGGCGCTGATCTCCAGCGAGCGCTTGACCACGCCCGGGCCGGAGATGCCCACGTTGATGCAGCAGTCGCCCTCTCCGGGCCCGTGGAACGCGCCCGCCATGAACGGGTTGTCCTCCACGGCGTTGGAGAAGACCACCAGCTTCATGCAGCCCATGCCGTCCGGGGTGACGGCGGCGATCTGCTTGATGACCTCGCCGCACATGCGCACGGCGTCCATGTCGATGCCCGCGCGGGTGGAGGCGACGTTGACGCTCGAGCACACGCGTTCCGTGGTCGACAGCGCCTCCGGCAGCGAGCGGATGAGCGCCAGGTCCGCCGGCGTCATGCCCTTTTGTACCAGGGCGCTGTAGCCGCCGATGAAGTTGACGCCGGTCTCCTTGGCCGCGGCGTCCAGCGCGCGCGCCGCGGGCAGCGGATCGCCCGCCGCCGCCGCGACCAGCGCGATGGGCGTCACAGAGATGCGTTTGTTGACGATCGGGATGCCGTATTCGCGCTCGAGTTCCTCGCCGACCCGCACGAGGCGTTCGGCCTTCTTCGTGATGCGGTCATAGATGCGCCGGGCCATCTGCACGGGGTCGGGGTGCGCGCACTCGAGCAGCGAGATGCCCATGGTGATCGTGCGGATGTCGAGCTTTTCCTCGGCGATCATGTGCACCGTTTGCAGGATTTCCGCGGTATTCAGCACGTCCGTCCCCTCCTCAGATGTGGTGCATGGCGTCGAAGATCTCGCTGCGCTGGATGAGGATCTGCACGCCGATCCGCTCCTGCAGGGCGCGCAGCGCGTCGGCCAGCGCGCCAAAGTCGGCCTTGGACACATCCACCAGCATGACCATGTTGAACACGTCCGTGAGCACGGTCTGGGCGATGTCCTGGATGTTGGCGTTCTGCTCGGTCAGCACGGCGCTGACGGCGGCGATGATGCCCGTGTGGTCCCGACCGATGACCGTGACGACGGCGGTGTTCTTCTTATGAGGTTGCTGATCCATGGCGTTCGGGTCCCCTTTCATGTTTTGTTCTTCTGCGCCGGTTTATGCCCGGTCCTCCGGCAGGTTGGCCGAGCGAATATCATGCAGGTGGCGCGGCGCGCCGTACGGGTCGTCCGCCCCGCGGCCGCCCAGGCGCACGTACAGCACGGCGGACAGCGCGCAGCCCACCGGCAGCGCCGCCGCCTGCATCAGAGGCTCGACCATCTGCAGCACGCGCATGGACGCCCCGCCCGCAAAGAATGCCGCCAGCCATGCGGCATAGATGAGCGCCATCAGCACAAACACCACCGCCTGGACGGCCAGGTTGGCCAGCAGCACGACGCCCGGCCGCACGCGGAACAGCTGCACAGAGCGGCCGAAGGCGGCCATGCCACGCGCGCCCTCACCCATCGCAGCAAGCCACACGAACGAGAAAGCAGCCTGCACGACGAACTGAAACGCCGCCTGCACGGCCAGCGCAATCGCCAGACCCGTGATCGTGACCACGTCCGCAAGCCCCGGGATCATGGCCAGCAGGCCCGACACGAACGAGATCGCCGTGATCGCAAAGTAGGGCAGCAGGCTGAGCAGCTCCGTCAGAATCATGCTCAGAAATGCCAGAAACAACAAGCTCTTCCAACTATGCAGGGTCTGGGACGCCGCGTCGTTGGCAGTCAGCCGCATGCCGTTCTTCAGTCGCGCAAGGTTCATCTGCGCAAGCGAGGCGTTGAGCAGCGGCACCAGGAAGAACGAGCTGAGCAACGTCAACAGCGTCGTGCGCATCGCCGCCTCCTGAGACGCCTGTGAGGTCTGCAGCGCCAGCATCAGCAGCGCCTCCAGATCGGCGCTCCCCGAAAGCATGTCCTGCAGGAGCGCCTCCCATTGAGCAAAGAGCGCCGACGTCTGCGGCCAGACGACCGCAGTCATGAGCAGTTCGGGCAGCAGATACAGCGCCGCACACAACGCCCACGCGCTGCCCGCAGTCTCCCTGAGCAGCTTGATCATCTCGCGCAGGCCGATGCGCGCATCCTGCGCGGCATGGCGAAGCGTTTTACTCATTCTACCATTTCCTCCCACCCAGTGCGAATCGCCGCTTGAGCTCGCCCTGTTGATGCCTTCTTCTATTGTAGCGCATTTGCGCGCCGGCCGCAAGCATTTGCGGCCGGCGCGTTCAAAACGGGCGTTGCGCCACGCTTGCAGCGGCGCTATACTGTAGAAAAACGTGCAGAGGGAGGAACCCTGAATGTTGGCTTTTGTGCAGGCCGGCGCACACCGCTACGCGCTCTACCTCGACGGCGCCTATGCGGGCAACATCACCGTCTATCCGGATGGGGATGCCTTCAGCGTCGGCCTCCTGATCGTGCCGCTGCTGCGCGGCTACGGCCTGGGCCCGCAGGCACTTCACCTGACAGCCCAGCGGTACTTTGCGGCGGGCTTTTCGCTGTGCCGCGATCTCATTGCGCCGGACAACGCGGCCTCCATCCGCATGCACGAAAAGGCCGGCTTTGTCCCGGCAGGTGAAGTGCAGGCGCAAGGCCGCCGCGCGCTCGTCTACGAACTGCGCGCCTGAGCGCGGTCCCTCAATAGCGCATCTTGCCCTCGGCCACCGCGCGCAGGTGCGCGCCATAGGGCGACTTTCCGTATCGCGCAGCGGAGTCCAGCAGCGTCTTGCGGTCGATCCAGCCGTTTTTATAGGCGATCTCCTCCGGCGCAGAGATCTTGACGCCTTGGCGCCTTTCAACCATGCGCACAAAGTCCGCGGCGTCCACGAGCGAGTCGACCGTGCCCGTGTCCAGCCATGCAAACCCGCGTCCGAGCAGCTGCACGTCCAACAGGCCCTCCCGCAGATACAGCGCATTGAGCGTGGTGATCTCCAGCTCTCCGCGCGCTGACGGGCGCACCTGCGCGGCGCGTCCGCTGACGCCTGCGGGGTAGAAGTACAGTCCCGTGACCGCATAGTTCGACTTGGGGTGCTCCGGCTTTTCTTCGATGGACACCGCATGCCCCGACGCATCGAACGATACCACGCCAAAGCGCTGAGGGTCGTTGACGTAATAGCCAAAGACGGTCGCACGGCCCTGACGCGCGCCCTCGCACGCCGCGCGCAACAGACGGCCAAAGCCGTTTCCATAGAAGATGTTGTCGCCCAGCACCATCGCGCACGGTTCGCCAGCGATGAACCGCTCGCCGATGAGGAATGCCTGCGCCAGGCCGTCTGGCGACGGCTGGACCGCATAGTCCAGACGCACGCCCAGCTGCCCGCCATCGCCCAGCAGGTGCTTAAAGCGCGGCGTATCCGCCGGCGTGGAGATGATCAGGATCTCGCGGATGCCCGCAAGCATCAGCGTCGAGAGCGGGTAGTAGATCATGGGTTTGTCGTACACGGGCAGGAGCTGCTTGGATGTGATCAGCGTAAGCGGATACAGACGTGTTCCGGCGCCGCCGGCCAAGATGATCCCCTTCACCGTCTCGCCTCCTTCGGTATTTTTGATTTTGCCACAGCCGCCGCAAAGGCCCACTCACAGGAACTCCGCCCGCACGATCTCAAGCAGTTTGGGCAGGAAGATCACGCAGCCGACGATCGCCGCGCCCACCGCCGCAACGAGCACCGCGCCCGCCGCCGTATCCTTGGCGACCTTGGCGCGCGGGTCATACGCTTCCGTACACAGGTCGACCGCCGTCTCCACGGCGGTGTTGACCAGTTCGAGGGCCATCACCAGCGCGCAGAGCGTCAAACACACGACCCACTCGACCGTGCTGATGTGCAGGATCACGCCGAAGACGATCACCGCCACCATCGCGCCAAAGTGAATGATCATGTTGCGCTCGGCGCGAAGCCCTGTGATGACGCCGTCAAAGGCATGCGCAAAGCTGGAAAACAGGCTGCCGCTCTTGCCCACGCCCGCGCGCGCCAGGCTGTGTTCATCTTGAAAGTATGTCGTCACAAAGGATGTGAAGACGATCAGGTACGCGCCGGAGGCGAGAAGCCCGCCGAGCACGTCGCTGGCATAATGCGCGCCCAGGTAGACCCGGCTCACGCATACCATTGCAATCAAGGCGCCCAGCAGCGCGCAAAGCGGCCGCCTTGCCCGGCGGGGCAACGCGCTTCTGCTCACCAGATAGATCGCAAAGCCGTAAAACGTCATCGCAGCCATCGCATGTCCGCTGGGAAAGCTGTAGCCCGTCGCCTCGACCAGACGCACGACATCCGCCGGGCGCGGGCGCGCGAAGAGCGACTTGAGCCCCAGGTTGAGCAGCACCGACAGCCCCAGATTCATCAGGATGGGCGCCGTATAGCGCCGGTCGTGCAGCAGCCAAATCAGTCCGACGCTCAATGCGGCCAATACGGCCGGGTGGACAGCCTGCGTCGCGACGTGCCAAAACCGCGTCATACTGCCCCTGTGCAGCCTCGACACCGCCGCATATACCGGCGCATCGAGCCAGGCGAGCGAGTCGAGGTGAAAAGCCAAAAGGAAAAAAGCGGCCAGCATGCCCGCCGCGGCGAGCCATTTCAGGCGACCGGCCATCGTGCGCCCCCCCTTCCACTCCGTACGGGCGCGATCGCGCGCCACGGCGGCATCTTTTTCATTACACATGTCTTCTTCTTCATGCCGGCGTTCCGTCGTCCTGCGCCTCATCCGCGCGCAGGATGGTTTCCGCCACCTGTTCTGCCAGAGCACGATCCTCCCTGAGCGCCGCCAACGCCTCACGGCTGAGCAGTGAATTCGTTCCCAGGCACGCCGTACAGCGGTATCCGCACTCCGGGCACACGCAGCCAACGCGCGCGCCCTCGGCATGCGCCATGTACGCGCCGCATTCCGGGCATCCGCACCGCATCGCGCATCCCTCCCTTTCCATGTAAATGGGTTCGCCGCCGTCCTGCGAAAAACCTGCCGGCGCTCGCAGTCCCATCCATCGGCTCACTTCAATTTTGCAATTTTCATTTTTATTTATTTCATTTTTGTTTTTCTATTTGATTGCGTTTACGTTTACGCTTCTTTACAAACGACATCTTCTCATCCCGTCATTCACGAAAGAAAAAATCGCACAATTTTGCTACTCGCCTTTTGCGCGTTTCTTTTCGCGTAGAGGGGCAATTTTTCCAGCGCCCCATCGCGCTTTTCTTCAAATGTGACGATCTTCCTGCCAACCCCTTTACAAGCTCCAGACGCTGTGCTATAGTTTGCGCCGTGGACGGAAGCTTCAAGGTTTTGTCCACAAAGACAAGGAAAACGTCCAATACATCCTTGCGACATGGAAAGAAGAGGTGTTGCATCATGATGAAGAACGATAACATCCAGCGCAACAATTGGAAGACTGTCATCAAGCACGCGGCGAGCAACCTG
>CALVNS010000056.1 GCA_944349855.1 uncultured Eubacteriales bacterium
ACGTCAGCCAGGTGCTGGCGGCGGCCCTGACGCAGCGGCCGGGCCCCAAACAGAAGACGGAAGAGGTGTAATATGGAGATCAAGCGCGCGGCCTTCGTCACGTCCATGGACCGCTACCGCGATTACCCGGGCATCGGCCTGGCCGAGGTGGCCATCGCAGGCAAGAGCAACGTGGGCAAGTCGTCCATGATCAACCGGCTCTGCCGCAACGGCAAGCTGGCGCGCACGAGCGGCACGCCGGGCAAGACGCGGCTGCTCAACGTCTATACGATCAACGACGCGCTGCATTTGATCGACCTGCCGGGCTATGGCTTCGCCCGCGTCGGGCGCGAAGAAAAGCTGCGCTGGGTTTCGATGATGGAGGGCTACTTCGCCGACTCCGCCACGCTGCGCCACGTGCTGCACCTGGTGGACATCCGCCACGAACCGACGGCGGACGACGCGGACATGAACGCCTTTCTGCGCGCGCACGACATTCCCTTTACGGTCGTGGCGACGAAGGCGGACAAGATCAGCCGTGGGGCGCGCATGAAGCACGTGGCGGCCATCTGCCGCAAGTTGCTCGTGCAGCCGTGGGAGGTCATCCCATTTTCCGCAGAGGATGGAACGGGCCGAGAGCAGCTGCTGGAGCTGCTGGAGCGCGTGCTGTTGGGCGCGCAGGCGGAGGGCATGGAGGCCCTTGAAGAAGCGCCGAAGTGAAAAACAAAACGGGCCGCCGAATTGCATCGGCGGCCCTTCGCTGTTCAGCGGTAGGATCTGGACTTGGGCTCCGGCACGCGCCCTTCGCGCTTGCGCCTGCGCTTGCCCAGCGCGAGCAGCCGGCGAATGATCAGCACGAGCACGAACAGGAATGCGCCCGGGACGGCCACAAACTCGGCCGAGAAGCGGGGGAACGGGTTGTCATCGGCCAGGGTGTATGCCTGGATCTGCTCCAGTGTCGGTGGGCCGTCTTCGCGCGCAGCGACCGAGCGCGTCGCGTACAGCTCATACTCGACCGTGCCGCCGTCGCGTGGGTAGAACGTCAGGATGCCCATCACGTCGCCCTCGTTGATCGGCGCGCGGAACTCCCGCGTCCAGTTGACGTGCGAGATGCTCGAGAAGTTGTTCTTCATCGTCTCGATCTCGTCGACCGTGCCGACGACGCGCACGTCGGTGTCCTCGTCCACCGGGCGGATGCCCAGCCGGACCGTGCCGTATTTCTCCGTTTCGCTGTAATAGTCGTCCAGCGCAAAGCCCATGATGTCGATGTAGCGCGGATCCTCGTTGTAGATGCTGATGGGATCGGTGCTGATGTACTGCTCAAAGCCGTAGTCCATCAGGCGGCGCGTGTCCGTCCAGCGCCCGTACACGGATGAGTAAAAGACGACGCTCAACAGCTCGACGCCGCCGCGCTCGGCCAGCGCCACAAAACAATAGCCCGCGGCGTCCGTGTAACCGGTCTTGCCGGCAATGCTGCCCTCGTAGTAGTATGGGTTGCTCTCCTTGCCCGCCGTTGGATCCAGAAAGTTGATGCTGTCCGCCTGCACGTTGCGTGCGGCCTGCTGGTTCGTCGCGGGGATGGTGTAGACGTAGGTTGAAGCCACATCCCGGAAGGCGTCGATCTGCATTGCCGCGCGCGCGATGATGGCCATGTCCGCGGCCGTGGTGTAATGGTTCGGATCGTGATAGCCGTGCGCGTTGGCAAAGTGCGTGTTTTCACTACAGCCGAGCATGGCGGCAGTTTCATTCATCAGGTCGACGAACGCGGCCTCGCTGCCCGAGATGTGCTCTGCAATGGCGATGGAGCCGTCGTTGCCCGAGCGCACGAACGTGCCGTACACCAGGTCGCGCAGCGTCAGGCGTTCGCCCTCGCGCAGGCCGATGTAGGAGGAGTCTGGCGGGATGTTCACCGCGTTGGCAGAGATCTCCACCATGTCGTCCAGGTTGCCAAACTGCACCGCAAGCAGCGTCGTCATGATCTTCGTCGTGCTGGCGGGAAACATGATCTGGTCGGCGTTCTTTTCAAAGATCACCGTGCCGCTGTCCATCTCCACCAGGATGGCGGCGTGCGCGCGCAGCATGTCCGGCTCGAGGATCTCGGGATGGTCGGGGTCCCACTGAGCGGCATTTTCCGGATAGGTGGGCTCGACGTAGACGATGCCGTCGCTGTCCTCCTCTGCAAGGGCCGCAGAACCCAACGCCAGAAACAACAGAATCAGCGCTGTCAGCCTGCGCAGCAGCTTCGCATTGGCCAAGACGGCGGTCCCTCCTCTCGAAAAGTCATGCGACGCGATGAAGACGTCTCCTTACTATAGCATGTTTTTCGCCCGTTGTACAGAGCTTTCGCCGGATGTCGCCTCAAATGTGACGATTGTCTCCAGGATATATTACGGACTTGTGGTGAATTTATTGCATTTTTCTTTCAAATTGAGTTGATTTTGGTGTGCCCGGAAGGGTACAATAGATGCATGAGAGACTCGCGCCTCGGCGCGGGCCGGAAGGGGGAGCCTTCAATGGCCAAGAAAATTCTGCTCGTAGACGACGAACCGCTCATCCTCAAGGGGCTTCGCTTCAGCCTTGAACAGGACGGGTATGTCATAGATTCCGCCGCAGATGGCGAAGAGGCGGTCAACAAGTTCTTCGCCGGGAGCTACGACCTGATCTTGCTGGACGTCATGCTGCCCAAGATGAGCGGCATCGAGGTCTGTCAGCGCATCCGCGAACGCTCCAACGTGCCGATCATCATGCTCACGGCCAAGGGCGAGGATATGGACAAAATCCTAGGCCTGGAGTACGGCGCGGACGACTATATGACCAAGCCTTTCAATATCCTGGAGGTCAAGGCGCGCATCAAGTCCATCTTTCGGCGCACTGCGCCGGCCAGCGAGGCGGAGGAGCGCAAGGTCGTGCGCGTGCATGACCTGGAGGTCAACTTTGCCAACCGTTCCGTCACGTTGGGGGGCAAGGAGGTCAAGCTGACGGCCAAGGAATTCGACCTGCTGCAGCTGTTCATCACCAACCGCGGCAAGGTCTACAGCCGCGAAAACATGCTGGAGACGGTCTGGAAGTACGACTACCTGGGCGATATCCGCACGGTTGACGTGCACATCCGCCGCCTGCGGGAAAAAATCGAGCGCGATCCGACTCAGCCCGAGTTCATCCTGACCAAATGGGGAGTGGGATACTATTTCACGGACAAGGATTAACCCGCTTTCGAGCATCCGCGTCAAGATCGTGGTAGGCTTCCTGCTGATCATCTGTATCTCGTATTACGTGGTCGCCACATCCCTGATCCGCATGGTGGGCGACTCGCTCTTTGACGAGAAGGTGCGCGCAGAGCAGAGCACGGTTGCGGCGCTGGCGGTGGAGTTCGCGCCGCTATGGAAAGGGGACGGAACGGACGCGTGTTACGACGCGCTCCTGGAAGCCGGGCGCCAGACGGGCGGCCGGCTGCTTGTGCTGGACATGGACGGGAAGGTGCAGCTGGATACCTTTAGCGAGTACAACGGCATGCGCCTGTATCTGGCCGAGGTCAGCACGCTGCTCGCGGGCGAACGCACCGCAGATTACGGCTTTCACCTGCTGCCGGGCGGCGGGCAGCGCCAGCGCTTTTCCTGGCTGGACCTGTTCTCCGGGCGCGACCGCGACAGCATCTGGGCCGGCTACTTTACGGCGCTGCTGGTGCAGGACGGCGAGCGCATCGGCGTGCTGCTGTACTCATCGCAGGTGCAGGACATGGTCGACTCGCTGGTCAGCATGCGCGATCAGATGCTCTATACGTTCCTGCTGGGCGCGCTGGCGGTCAGCCTGCTCAGCCTGCTCGTGTCGCACTGGATCACCCGGCCCATCGGCGCGCTCAGCGCCGGCATCGAACAGATGGCCAAGGGCGACTTCTCCAGCCGCGTGCGCGTGCAGGGCAAGAGTGAGCTGGCGCAGCTGGCTGAGACATTCAACCTCATGAGCGAGCGGCTGGAGAACCTGGACAATTCGCGCAATCAGTTCGTCTCCAACGCCTCACATGAGCTGAAGACGCCGCTTGCCACGATGAAGATCCTGCTCGAATCGGTCATCTATCAGGACGACATGGACCCCAACCTGCGCAAGGAATTTTTGCAGGACATCAATAAGGAAATCGACCGGCTGAACCTGGTCATCGGCGATCTGCTGACGCTGGTGCACATCGACAGCCATAAGATGAAGCTGCATAGAGAGATGATGCCGCTGGGCGAATCCGTGCGCGAGGTCATCCGCCGCCTGGCGCCCATGGCCGCCAAGCGCCGCCAGGAGATCGAGGTCGGCATTCACGACGAGTGCGAGATGTTCGCCGATCCGCTCAAGCTCCAGCAGGTGATCTACAACATCGTCGAAAATGCAATCAAGTACACGCCCGACGGCGGCAAGGTGCGCGTGACGCTCATGCGCGACGGCCGCGACGCCGTGCTCAAGATCGCCGACAACGGCGTTGGCATCCCCAAGGCGGATCTGCCGCACATCTTCGAGCGCTTCTATCGCGTGGACAAGGCGCGCACGCGCGAGACGGGCGGCACGGGTCTGGGCCTTTCGATCGTGCAGCAGATCGTGCGCCTGCACGGCGGCAACATTGACGTGCAGAGCGAACCCGGAAAGGGCACGACGTTTACCATCGAGCTGCCCGTCAAGTGAAGGAGGGATGAGCGGTGATCCGCAAGGCGATGGCGTGCCTGGTGCTGGCCGTGCTGCTGCTTACGGCCGTGTCGGCGCTGGAGATCTCGGGCGTGACGATCGACGATCTGACCGGCGTGCGCAAGCAGGCGCCGGCCGAGACGGCGCAGCCGCTGACGACCACGCTGCCCGATGCGACGGCGACGCCCATCCGTCCGGCTGCGCAGGAGCGACAGAGCGATGCAGAGCGCGTCACGCTCTACTTTCGCTACCATCAGACCGATTACCTGGGCGTGGAGGAGCGCGAGATCAGCGTGCCGCGAGACGACACGGTGGAGCTGTGCATCGTGCAGGCGCTGATTGCGGGGCCGAGCTCGGCCTATCAGGAGCTGACGCCCGTCTTTTCGCCGGATGTGCGCGTCGTATCGACCAGCCGAAGCGGCGAGACGGTGACTGTGACGCTCACGCGCGCGTTTCTGGACGCCCCGTCCGACGCGCCCGACGGCTGGGAGAGCCTGCCCTATTGGCGCAGCGAGGTGATGCTGCGCCGGCGCCTGGCGCTGCAGTCGATCGTCAGCGCCTTAACGGAAAACGGACGCTGCGAGCGCGTGCAGATCCTGCTCTCTCCGGCCGAGGGCGATATCCGCGGCGAGCGCATTCTGCGGGCGCAGGTCTACGAGGACGAGGAGGATGCGACGCTCACGCTTGAGCCGCTCGCGCGCGACGAGAACGCGATCCTCACCCCGCGCACGGTCATGCGAGCAGCGCTGTCCATGTGGCGTGCGCAGAGCTGGCCAACGCTCTATGTGTTCGTGACGGGCGAGAGCGGAGAGCGGCTTCCCTCACAGACGGAGTTCATCGCGCGCGTCAGCGCGTTGCAGGTGTCGCTATTGGGCTTTGACGTGGGCGTGGGCTCCGTATCCCTAGACGGCTCGCGCGCGACGGTCAATGTGGACGTACGCATTCAGCGCAGCGACGGCGGCCAGAGCGAGGCGCAATCGATCCCCGTTTCGCTCGTGCGTGAGGACGGCAACTGGAAGCTGCCCTACGACTCGCTGCTTTCGCTCATGCAGCGCCAATAGCGGAGGGGAAGAGATGAAGAAAAGATGCCGGCTGACTGCGGCGCTGCTGTGTTGCCTGCTGCTTTGCGGCTGCGTGGAGCAGATCGAGGAGCGCGCGCCCGCTGAGCGGATCGACTCGGACATAGAGGTCGTCTACGACGCTCCCCAGGGCGACATGACCTCTTCGCGCATGATGGACGCAGTGCTGCATTTTCTCAGCCTCGACGGCACGCAGCTGGTCTCTACCGTGCGCAGTATCTACGTGTCCAACAACATGACGCAGGCGGAGGCGGCGCTGCGCGCGCTGTTGTCCGGCCCGACGGAATCCGGCCTGCGCGAGGTGGCGCCCGGCGTGGAGTTGCAGAGCAGTTCTTCCGCGGTCGAAGTGTCCAACGGCGTAGTGACGGTGAACCTCTCGTTTCAGGCGCGCACGCTCGAGCCGCAGCAGCTGCACGCGGCGCGCATGGCCATCGCCAATACGCTGACGGAGCTGCCCGATGTCGACTACGTGAACGTGCTCGTCGAAGGGCGCGAGGAAGGGCAGGACCTGGGCGCGCAGATTCCGACGGGCACGCTCTCCCGCAGCGACGGCGACGTGGCGGCGCTGTGGACGCAGCTCGAATCCCAGCGAACGGATGGAAGTCTGACCCGCATGGCGACGATCTACTATCCGATGCCCGGCGCTTCTTATATGGTGCCCGAGGTACATGCCATCACGTTCGACGAGATGAGCACTGCCGGCTATACGGCGGGCCTGTTGGCGGAGTGGGGCCTGGGCGCCACGGGCGTGCAGGGATCGCCCGAGACGTTTTCGCCGTTGGACTATCTGATCGGTCTGCCCGAAGAGACCCGCCTGGAGGGAAACGCCTATAATGTCATTCGCCTGAACTTCTCGCAGGACATCGAGACCGCGCTGCAAGAGGCAGGCATCCCGCAGGGGCTGTTCCTGGCGATGATGACCTACACGATCACCGGCTTTGTGCCGATGATCGACGGCGTGGTCGTCCATTTTGGCAACCGGCTGATCGACGCCTTGGATGCGCAGGATATGCCGGACGGTCAGGCGCGCTCGTTTGACGGAGGCATCCTCATGCGCGCCGACTTTGCCGACTGCCTGGGCGAGTATTGCAGGCTGTATTTTCCCACCCAGGATGGAGACATGCTCGTAGGCGTCAACCGCCCTGCGGCCCAGAAACAGAGCCTTACGCCGCGCGCGCTCATCCGCCAGCTGCTCGAGGGTCCGCAGCGCGCGGATGCGAAGGAGGGTCTTGCGCCCGCGTTGCCCGAGGGGATCAGCGATGCGGATATTCTGGGATTGCAGATCGTCGACGATGTGATGCTCATCAACGTATCCCAGGCGTTTGCCGATGCATGTGCGCAGCTGAGCCTGCAGGAGGAGCGCAATGTCGTCTATACGATCGTCAATACGATGACGGAGCTTTCACAGGTGCAGCGCGTGTGCTTCTTCGTCGCTGGCAAGCAGGTGGATACGCTCGGCGGGGCGATGGAGATGCGCGGGTATTTTATGCGCAATCCCGGCATCATCCTGCAGGAGGACTGATGGGGGGACTGGCGGTGCGGCGGAAAAAGAGGAGGCGCGCCTTGCGCCGAAACCCTGTAGAACAGCTGAAGCAGATGGAGCGGACGCTGTTAGCGCTGTGCGCGCTGGGGGGCGCAATCGCGCTTTGTGCGGGCCTGCTGCGCGGCGAGGGAGCCGCGCGCCTCGTGGGGCCTTTGCTGTGCCTGGGGGCGGTCGCTTCGCCTGCGGGCCTGCGCGCGGTCTGCGCGCTGCTGCTGCGCCGGATGGGACAGCCTGGCGGCCTGTATGCAGCCGTGACGCGCATGCAGCGCACGGCATGCGTGCGAACCATCCGTCTGAACGATCTGTCCGAGATCACAGATGGACGTTTTGAAGCGGAGGCGGTCGGCGCGCCCTTTGCGCAGGAGGACGAACGCGCATTGCGCCGTCAGAGCGCGTGGATGCTGCTGTGCACCGCCTGCGCGCTGTGTTCCAGCGGACCGCACGCTCAGTATGCGCGCGCGCATGGATACGACGCAGACAAGCTGCAGCGGCAGTTTCCGGTGCGCGCTTTGCATACGGACGAGGAGGACGTTACGGAGGGCTGCTTTCGTGACGGCAGCGGCGAGCGTGCGTTTTGCAGCGGTCCGATGCAGAGGGTGATCGAGCGATGCGCGCTCCTCTGGGCGGAGGGGCCGCGACCGTTGACCCAGGCGGAGCGTGAGGTCCTGCAAGGCGTCGCGCGGGATGCGATGCGGCGCGGACTGCGCGTTGAGGCCTACGCGATGCGCAGCGCAGACACCTGGGCGTTTTTGGGCTATGTGGCGCTTTCGCCCGTGCCGCGGCCCGGCGCGGCGGAGCGCGTGCAGGCGTTGCGCCTGCGCGGCGTCAGAACGATGCTGCCTGCTGATGCGGATGCGCAGGCACGGTTGCTCGCGCGCAAGGTGGGCGTGGCGTGCGGACCGGGAAGGCCTGTGGCGAGAAAGCCTGTAGAGGGAACGGCCGACCTGGGGGGCGCACAGGCCCTGTTTTCGCGTGAGCATGGGCTGGAGGGCGCATTGGCGGCGATCGAGACGGCAAGAGGCCGGTTGGCACGGCTTGTGGAGGCCGCGCGCAGCGCAGAATCCGCCGCCATACTGCTGAACGTCGTGTGCACGTCCGCACGGCTTGCGGGATATCCGGCGTGGCCGTTCGTTCCGGCTGCCGCTGCCATCTACGCCTGCGTCTATCTGTATTACGCAAGACAAATCCGCTGAAGGAGGCGGCCTCGTGCAGAACCATCCGTGGCAGGACATGCGCGCGGAACGCCCGCGCTATGCGCTGCTGTATGCGGCGCTGTGTTACATGGGCGGGTCCTGCGCGGGCCGTTTTGTGGCCTTCCATGCCGCATATCTGGCCGTCGCTGCCGCGCTGGCAACGGCATGCTTGCTGCTCGTGCGCAGGCAACGGCGCGCGGCATGGGCGGCCGTCTTTGCGTTGCTGGCGGTCGTGGGGCTTGCGCGCTGTTCGCTGGAGCTTGAGCGCATTCCCGTTCCGGCGGCAGGTCCCGCGACGCTCGAGGCACGCGTGGAAGAGCGCATCAAGTACGACGAACAGGAGGAACGGACGACCTATCGTATGTCGCACGTGCGGATCCTTCGGGAAGGCGTTTGGGCGTCGACGGATGCACAGGCCTACGTCAGTTTGCCGGGACAACCGGGCGATCTGCCCAAGTCCGGGCAGACGGTGTGTTTCGAGGGGTCCGTTTACGAGGCACAGGCGCAGTGTAATCCCAGCGGGTTTGACTTTTACCTCTTCCTGCGCGAGCGGGGAATGGACTTTGGCGTCTACGGAACGTCGGTCCTGTCCTTTGGTGGGGAGGGCTTTTCTTTGAACGCCTGGCTGGAAGGCGTTCGCGATGCGATTACCGCGCGGATCGACGCGCTCTACGGCGAGCAGGCGGCCATGATGAAAGGCATGCTGCTGGGCGACAAAAGCGCAATGCCAGAGGAGCTGTATCTGAGCTTCAAGCGCAGCGGGGTGGCGCATCTGCTGGCCGTTTCGGGCCTGCACGTGGGACTGATCATGAGCGCGATCGGATTCTGGCTGGACCACCTGATGGTATCGCGGCGCGCTCGCCTTTTCATTACGATGTTGACCTGCGGAGCCTATTGCGTGCTGATCGGCATGCCGGACAGCGCCGTGCGCGCGTTTGTCATGTGCCTGTCGACCGTCCTTGCTCGAGCGGTCGGGAGGGATTACAATGCGCCGGTTGCGCTCAGCGCGGCGGCGCTGATCATTCTGATGTTTCAGCCGCTGGCGCTGTTCGAAATGGGATTTGTGCTCTCATTTTCGACGGTACTGGGGATCCGGCTGCTCGTGCCGCGCGTCGAGCACGGCCTGCGCTTTTTGCCGGACGCCCTGCGCGGAAGCGTGTCCGTGACCGTCGCCGCACAGGTGGCCGCATTGCCGGGACAGGCCATGTACTTTGGCGTGGTGCCAGTGCTGGGCATTCCGGCCAACCTGGCATGTATTGCGCTGGCGTCGGTTTCGGTGCCGCTGGGGCTTGCGTCTGTGCTGCTCGGTACGGTCTGTATGCCGCTTGGGCGGCCCATAGCGGCCATCGTGTCCGAAGGACTGCGCGCCATCGAGAGATTTTCACATTTTTTCGCATCGATCGAGATGGGGCAGTTGCGTGTGGCAACGCTGCCCTTTCCTGCGGCGGTAACATTGGCGTGTTGCTTTTTCCTGGTAAGCCCGTATGCGCATCTGCGCCGGGTGACGCGCCAGGCGGGGTGCGCCGCGCTGCTCTCCTTCACGTTGGCGCTATGGCTGTTGCCAGGGGCCGGACAGACGCGCTATATCCAGCTGGATGTCGGACAGGGCGATGCGGCTGCGCTGCTCACGCCGGAATTTACGTTGGCGGTCGATACGGGGCCGGAAGGGGAGCAGGCGCTGGCGGATCTGTGCGTACGCGAGGGACGCTCGATCGACCTGCTGATGCTCAGCCATCTGGATTGGGACCATGCCGGCGGACTGGCGGAATTATTGGCGGCGGATGTGTCCATTGCGCGCATTGGCCTGTCCACGGGCCAGCGCATGGAAGAGGTCCAACCGCAGATTCTCGATGCGCTGGCCCTGGCGGTTTCGCGCGGCGCCAGCCTGGAGGGATATGAACGCGGCGACGTCGTGGCGAACACGCCGGGCATGCGCATCGAGGTCGTCTGTCCGACGTATTCGGCTTCGGGCTCAAACGAGCGCTCGATGATGCTGCGCATCGAGGCGCAGGGCGTGACAATCCTTGCGGCGGGGGATGTGCCCATTGAAAACGAGGTGCACACCGGCGTAGATTGTGATATACTGAAGGTGGCTCACCACGGCTCCGCAGGCAGCACCAGCGCGCAGCTGTTGCGGGCTGCTTCGCCTTCGCTTGCGCTGATCAGCGTGGGCAACAACGCATATGGCCATCCGGCCGACGCGCTACTGGTGCGTCTGCACGAGGCGGGCATTCCTGCGCTGCGTACGGATGAAGCGGGCGCGATTGAAATAGGCATGCACGGGGGCGCGTACACTGTTCGACGCTACGTGCAGGATCGGGGAGCATTGTATGACGCATCAGGCATTCTTTGACGCGCTGAAGGCGGGAAGCGTCGCGCGCGTCTATCTCTTTTACGGGGAGGAAGAGCACGTCAAACGCAGCGCGCTCAAGCGGCTGCGCGAGCGCATCCTCACGCCTGGCCTCGAGCAGATCAACGAGACGATCCTGGACAATCCAGCAGCCGACGCGGTGATTGCCGCATGCGAGACGCTTCCGATGATGGATGCGCGGCGTCTGGTCGTCGTGCGCGACAGCGCGCTGCTCACATCGGGACGGGCACGCGACGAGGCGGCCGAAGCTGAGCGCCTGGCGACCTACGTCCGGCGCTCGCCGGAGACGACGTGCCTGGTCTTTTACTGTGCGGGCGGCATCGACAAGCGCAAAAAGCTTGCCCAAGCGCTCAGCAAGGGGGCGGAGGTCGTACAGTTCAGCCCGCTGGACGACGTGGAGCTCGCGCGTTGGATCCGCGCCACCTGCAAGGGCTATGGCAAGGCGATCTCTCCGCAGACGGCGCAATACCTGTCCTTTACGTCCGGCCGCGATCTGACGCTGTTGCTGCGCGAGATCGAAAAGCTCGCCAGCTACGCACAGGGGCGCGATGAGATCACGCAGCAGGACGTCGACGCGGTTGCCACGCGCACGGCGGAGTGCACGGTGTTCAGCATGGTCGACGCGATCCTTGCGGGCAAGGAGGCGCAGGCATTTGCGCTGCTGGCGCACCTGCTTCAGTCCGGAGAAGCGCGCATCGGCATCCTGGCGCTCATCCAGCGCCAGTATAGACAGATGATGCACGTGCGGCTCATGCAGGAGGGTAAGGTGCCCACGGGCGAGCAGATGAAACGTCTGGGCGTGCCCGGCTTTGTCTTCAACCGCCTGCAAGGGCAGGCGCGTGCGTACGATGCGCAGGGACTCATGCGCTGCGTGCGCCTGTGCGAGGAAACGGATTACGCCATCAAGAGCGGGCGCATGCGCGAAGATGCGGCTCTGGAGCGGGCGATGCTTCGGCTTTGCGCGCGAGAGGTATAGTCCATCCGCGGCGTGGATTCCGTGCCGCCATGTGGGGGATCCTCCCTTGAATGTGCGGCGCCGTGAGAGGCGTTTTGAACATGCAGCAGGGGAGAACAATCGAGGGGGTCCTGCTGCGCCGCCTCTGTCGGCTCCGGCGCCTGCATAAAATGAACACATCCACCAGCGAAGCTGGTGGTTGTCACTATGCGGGCATAGCCCTTTGTTCCTCGCGGACGCGTGC
>CALVNS010000057.1 GCA_944349855.1 uncultured Eubacteriales bacterium
CATGGCGCAGGTGGCGCGGGGCGGCGCGCTGGCGATGACGGGCTTTTTGTGCGCGATGGGCGGCTTTGTGCCCAAGGACGTCGTGCAGATCGAGGGCATGGGCGCTTCGAGCTACCAGGGACAGCTCAAGGAGATGTGCGCCGACCTGCAGCACTGGCGGCAGGACGGCTGGCGCGTGGCGCTGCTCTCCGGCGGCGTGGCGCGCGGCCAGCGCCTGCTCGCGTCGCTGGCGGAGCTGGGCGCATCCTGCGCATTTCACGAGCATGGCGAGCAGATTGCCCCCGGCGAGGCCGCGATCGTTCCGCTGGCGCTGACGCACGGCTTTCAATACCCGCAGCTGAAGCTGATGGTCATCGCCGACGGGGACATCTTTGGCGTGGCGCAGAAGCGCACGCGCTCGCGCCAGAAGAAGGCGGGCGAGAAGATCGCGGCGTTCACCGACCTGAAGGTCGGCGACTACGTCGTGCATGAGGCGCACGGCATCGGCGTATATCAGGGAACCGTGCGCCTGTGCAGCGAGGGCACCTACCGCGACTATCTGTTCATCCAGTATCAGGGCAGCGACAAGCTCTACGTGCCCACCGACCAGCTCGACCGCATCCAGAAGTACATCGGCGCGGAGGGCGCCGCCCCGCGCATCAACCGCCTGGGCGGGTCGGAGTGGAAGCGGCAGAAGGCCAAGGTCAAGCAGTCGGTCAAGCAGCTGGCGTTCGACCTGGTCAAGCTCTACGCCGAGCGCAAGGCGAAGAAGGGCTTCGCCTTTTCGCCCGACACGCCCTGGCAGCGCCAGTTCGAGGAGAACTTCCCCTTTGAGGAGACGCCGGACCAGCTGCAGGCCATCGCCGACATCAAGGCGGACATGGAGAGCCCCACCGCAATGGACCGGCTGCTGTGCGGCGACGTCGGCTACGGTAAGACCGAGGTCGCGCTGCGTGCGGCATTCAAGGCCGTGATGGACGGCAAGCAGGTCGCATTTCTCGCGCCCACGACGATTCTCGCCCAGCAGCACTACAATACCATCGAAAAGCGCTTCGAGGGCTTTCCCGTGCGCGCGGAGGTCATCAGCCGCTTCAAGACGGCGGCCGAACAGAAGAAAATTCTGCAGGCCGTGAAGGAGGGCTCTGTGGACATCCTCGTGGGCACGCACCGCCTGCTGGGCAAGGACATCTCCTTCAAGGACCTGGGCCTGCTCATCGTCGATGAGGAGCAGCGCTTCGGCGTGGCGCACAAGGAGGCCATCAAGAACCTCAAAAACAGCGTCGACGTGCTGACGCTCAGCGCCACGCCCATCCCGCGCACGCTGCACATGTCCATGGTCGGCATCCGCGACATGAGCCTGCTGGAGACGCCGCCCGAGGAGCGCTATCCCGTGCAGACGTATGTCATCGAGTATCAGGACGGCCTCATCCGCGACGCGATCCTGCGCGAGCTGCAGCGCGGCGGACAGGTGTATTTCCTCTACAACCGCGTCGAGACGATCGACCAGTGTTACGCCAGGCTCTCGCAGCTCGTGCCCGAGGCGCGCATTGCGGTCGGCCATGGCCAGATGCGCGAGCACGCGCTGGAGGATGTGATGCTCGACTTCTACGAGCACAAGTACGACGTGCTGCTGTGCACGACGATCATTGAGTCCGGCCTGGACGTGCCCAATGCGAACACGCTGATCGTCTACGACGCCGACCACTTCGGCCTCTCGCAGCTGTATCAGCTGCGCGGGCGCGTCGGGCGCTCCAACCGCCTGGCCTATGCCTACCTGACGGTGCGCGCGGGCAAGGTGCTGACCGAGGTCTCCCAAAAGCGGCTGGATACGATCCGCGAGTTCACGGAGTTCGGCTCGGGCTTTCGCATCGCGATGCGCGACCTGGAGCTGCGCGGCGCGGGCAACATCCTGGGCCCGGAGCAGAGCGGGCACCTGTCCACGGTGGGCTACGACATGTACTGCCGCATCATCGAGGAGACCGTGCGCGAGATCCGCGGCGAGATGGGCGAGGCGCCCGAGGACATCGAGGCGCGCGTGGAGCTGCACGTGGACGCCTACCTGCCCATGGAATACGTCGGCGGCGAGCAGCAGCGCATCGAGGTCTACAAGAAGATCGCATCCATCGAGGACAGCGCCTCGCGCGACGACGTGGAGGAGGAGCTCATCGACCGCTTCGGCGACGAGCCGCAGCCGGTCGTGAATCTGGTGGCCATCGCGCACCTGAAGGCGATGTGCGAGCAGCTGGGCGTCGACCTGATCACCCACCGGGGCGGGCAGCTGCAGATGCGCTTCTCTCCCTACGCGCACCCGGACGGCGCAAAGCTCCTTGCGGCGCTGCAGGGGGCGGACAAGCGGCTGATCTTTTCGGCGACGCAGCCGCCGAGCCTCAACCTGCGCGCGCCCGGCCTCACGCCGGAGGAGATGCTCCACGAGGGCGTGCGCGTCATGGAAAAAGTGATGAACAACCTTTCGCGCGCCTGATGCGCGGTCGAATGCGGACGAAATGTGAAATTTTGTCCGCATTCAAGGGTTTGCCGGTAGTTTTGTCGAAATGCTACGCAAGACAGTGCGAACAGCGCGTGAGGCGCGCCGCTCGCTGCCAAAGGGGGAGTGGCCCATGAACATCCGCGAGCAGATCGAGGCGCGGGAGGACAGCTTTCTATCACCCTATGCCGTGCGCAGCGCCGCATCGCGCGGCAGGCAGCGCGAAATTGAGCCCTGCACGCTGCGCACTGCGTTCCAGCGCGACCGCGACCGCATCCTGCACTGCAAGTCGTTTCGCCGGCTCAAGGGCAAGACGCAGGTCTTCCTCGCGCCACAGGGCGATCACTACCGCACGCGCCTGACCCACACGCTCGAGGTCTCGCAGGTCGCACGCTCCATCGCGCGCGCGCTGGCGCTCAACGAGGACCTCACCGAGGCCATTGCGCTCGGCCATGACCTGGGCCACACGCCCTTTGGCCACATGGGCGAGCGCACGCTCGACCGCCTGACGCCCCAGGGCTTTGACCACAAGGCGCAGAGCCTGCGCGTCGTGGACGTGCTGGAGGACCTCAACCTCACCTGGGAGGTGCGCGACGGCATCGCGCACCACTCCGGCAAGCAGCCCGCCGCCACGCTCGAGGGGCGCTGCGTGCACCTGGCCGACCGGATCGCCTACATCAACCACGACATCGACGACGCCATCCGCGCCGGGGTGCTGCATAAGGAAGAACTGCCGCGCGGGTGCATCGCCACGCTGGGCGATACGCACGGCAAGCGCCTGAACACGATGATCATGTCCATCGTGCAGGCCAGCGCGGGCAAGAACGAGATCGCCATGTCCGACGAGATCTGGCAGGCGAGCATGGAGCTGCGCGCGTTCCTGTTTGAGCGCGTCTACTCGCGCGACTGGGCGGCCGGCGAGGAGGAAAAGGCCGACCACGTCGTGCAGTCGCTGTACCGGCACTACGTCGAGCATCCCGGGCAGATGCCGCTCGAATATGTCGAGATCAGCTACAGAGAGGGCATCGAGCGCAGCGTGTGCGACTTCATCGCCTGCATGACCGATCGCTACGCCGTCTCGACCTACCAGCGCCTGTTCATCCCCGCCTCCTTTGACAGCCTGTGAGGCGCGCTTGCAGGAGATGCGGCCCGACGCGGCGAAATGTAAACCTACGCGCACAGGTGTGCGCAAAGCAAAGGAGGATGAGGACGATTGCGCTTTTCCCCGCAATGGTTGGATGAGCTTCGCGCGCGCGCGGACATCGTCAGCGTCGTGTCGCAGCACGTGCAGCTCAAGCAGCGCGGCCGCCGCTATTGGGGACTTTGTCCGTTCCATGGGGAGAAGACCGCCTCCTTCAGCGTCGATCCTGACCGGCAGATGTACTACTGCTTCGGCTGCAAGGCCGGCGGAAGCGTCATCCAGTTCGTGATGGACATCGAGCACCTCGAGTTTGTCGACGCCGTCAAGCGCCTGGCCGAGCAGGTGCACCTGGAACTGCCTCAGGCGACCTATGAGCCGGACTACGAGCGTCGCAAGAGCGAACGCGAGCGCCTGCTCAGCGCCAACGTCGAGGCCGCGCGGTTCTATCACGCGCAGCTGTGGAAGCAGGAGAGCGCGCAGGTGCTCTCCTACCTGCACGGGCGCGGGCTGGACGACGGCACGATCGTCAAGTTCGGCCTGGGCGCGACGCCGCCCGGCTGGGACGGCGCGACGCGATACCTGCTGGACAAGGGCTACACCGTCGAGGAGCTGGTGCGCGCGTGCATCACCGTGCAGCGCGACGGCAAGACGTACGACATGTTCCGCGCCCGCGCGATCTTCCCGATCATCGACGCGCGCGGCAGCGTCCTGGGCTTCGGCGGGCGCGCGCTGGGCGACGCCAAGCCCAAGTACCTGAATTCCTCGGATACGCCCGTGTTCAACAAGCGTCTGGGCGTCTATGCGGCCAATCTGCTGCGCAAGCAGCACGGCCTGCGCCGCGTCATCCTGGTGGAGGGCTACATGGACGTCGTCTCCCTCGTGCAGCACGGCGTGGCCGGCGTGGCCGCAACGCTTGGCACGTCGCTGACCGTGGAGCAGGCGCGGCTGCTCAAGCGCTACGCGCCGGAGGTCTGGGTCGCCTATGACGGCGACGCGGCCGGACAGCACGCCATCGAACGCGCGCTGGATATCTTTGACGCAGAGGGCATCCCGGCCCGCGTGCTCGTCTTCCCGGACGGACTGGACCCGGACGAGTTCATCCGACGGGACGGGCTGGAGGCCTTCGAGCAGCTGACGCCGCTCAGCGCCATCGACTACCGCATGCGCCGCGCCGCGCAGGGGCTGGACCTGGCCACGCCGGAGGGCCGGATGCGCTACGCCATGGCGTGCGCGGTCTTCCTGAAAAAAGTAAGCGAACCTGTGGAACTGGACAGCTATATACAGCGTCTGATGATTGAGACGGGATTTCCGCGCGAGGTGCTGATGCAGCAGGTGGGCCGGTCCGCTGCGGCGCCCAACCCCGCCGAGCAGTCGATCCGCCGCCGCGAGCGCGCGCAGCAGGACCAGCAGGACTTTCTGCCCGACCACGTCAAGGCGGAGCAGTCGATCCTCTCACTCCTCTCCAGTGGGCGCATGGACGCAAGCCTGGTGCGCGCGCAGGACTTTACGCTGCCGCTGCACCGGCAGATGGCACAGGCGCTGCTGGAGGGACAGACGCCCAGCGCCCTGCTGGATGCCATCGAGGACGAGGCGCAGCGTGCGCAGGCGGCGCAGATCATGCAGAGCGAGCCGCAGGGCGAGGAGGATGTCACGCTGCAGATCGTGTCGGACTGCCTGGACCGCATGCGCAGACATAGGCTTCAGGCGAAAATCGACGAATTGCAGGCGGAGCTGCCTTCACTGCAGGGCGATGCGCGCAGGGATGCGCTCTCGCAGCTGATGGAGATGGAAGGAATGCTTCGCGCCAAGGCCGGCCGAAAGGGATGATCCAAGTGAGCAATACGCCGGATGTCAACAACAACAAAATTGAAGAACTGATCAAGGCTGGAAAGGCCAAGGGTTCGCTGACCTACAAGGAGATCATGAACCGCCTGATTGAAATGGAGATCGAACCGGACCAGTTCGACAAGGTGCTCGATACGCTCGAATCGATGGGCATTTCGGTCGTCAGCGATGAGGACGGCACGGCCTCGTCCGAGCCCGAGGAGGACCTGGACATCTCCGTGCCCGAGGGCGTGAGCATCGACGATCCGGTGCGGATGTATCTCAAGGAGATCGGCAAGGTGCCGCTGCTCACGCCCGAAGAGGAGATCGAGATCGCCAAGCGCATGGAGCAGGGCGACGAGGCTGCGCGCCAGAAGCTGGCCGAGGCCAACCTGCGCCTGGTCGTCTCCATCGCCAAGCGCTATGTGGGCCGCGGCATGCTCTTCCTGGACCTCATTCAGGAGGGCAACCTGGGCCTGATCAAGGCGGTGGAGAAGTTTGACTACCGCAAGGGTTACAAATTCTCCACCTACGCGACCTGGTGGATCCGCCAGGCCATCACCCGTGCGATCGCGGATCAGGCGCGCACCATCCGCATTCCCGTGCACATGGTCGAGACGATCAACAAGCTCATTCGCGTCTCGCGCCAGCTCCTGCAGGAGTATGGGCGCGAGCCCACGCCGGAGGAGATCGCCCGGGAGATGGACGTGCCGGTGGACAAGGTGCGCGAGATCATCAAGATTGCGCAGGAGCCGGTGTCGCTGGAGACGCCCATCGGCGAGGAGGAGGACAGTCATCTGGGCGACTTCATCCCCGACGACGACGCGCCCGCGCCGGCGGACGCGGCCTCGTTCATGCTGATGAAGGAGCAGCTCATGGGCGTACTCGACACGCTCACGCAGCGCGAGGAAAAGGTGCTGCGCCTGCGCTTTGGGCTGGACGACGGCCGCCAGCGCACGCTGGAGGAGGTCGGGCGCGAGTTCAACGTGACGCGCGAGCGCATCCGCCAGATCGAGGCCAAGGCGCTGCGCAAGCTGCGCCATCCGAGCCGCTCCAAGAAGCTCAAGGACTTTCTGGACTGACGGAGGGAAGACGTGCGCGATCTCGTGTTGGACGAGCGGCTGGAGACGCTGGCCGCGCTCGTAGGGGATGCGGCCACCGCCGCGGATATCGGCGCCGACCACGGCCTGCTGGCCTGCGCGCTGCTGGAGCGCATGCCCGCGCGGCGCATGATCGTGTCGGACATCAGCGCGCCGTCGCTGGACAAGGCGCGCCGCCTGCTGGGCGAGCGCGGGCTGCTGAAGCGGGCGCGGCTGTGCGTCGCCGATGGACTCAGTGGCCTGGACGTCCCCGTCGAGGCAATCGTCATTGCCGGCATGGGCGGAGGGACCATCCGCGCGATCCTCGAGACGGGGCGCGATAGAATCGGGAACGCACGCCTCGTCCTGCAGCCGAATCTGGACGCGGACCGCCTGCGCGCCGACCTGTGCGCCGGCGGATTTGTCATCGAGGACGAGCGCGTCGCGCTGTGCGCGGGGCGCTATTATCCCATCATCTGCGCGCGGCAGGGCGTCAGCGCGCCGCTCGCCGCCCGGGAGGCGTTTCTGGGGCCCGTGCTGCTGCGCACGCGGCCCGCGCGCTATGCGGACTATCTGGCGTGGATGCGCGGCGTGCGCCTGGGCGAGCTGGCGCGCGTGCGGCAGGGGCGCTCGGAGCGCGCGCAGGCGCGCAGACGTGAACTGGACGAACAGATCGCATGGATAGAGGAGGCACTCGCATGGACCCCCAGGTAAAGGACATCGTTTCCCTGATCGACGGGATCGCGCCCTTTGAGACGGCCGTGAGCGGCGACAACGTGGGCCTGCTGGTCGGCGACCCGCAGGCCCAGGTGCGTTGCATCCTGACCGCGCTGGACGCGACGCCCGGCGTCGTGCGCGAGGCGCTGGATGTGGGCGCCCAGCTGATCGTCACGCACCATCCGCTGCTCTTTTCGCCGGTGCGGCGCGTGCTGCTGGACGATCCGCAGGGCGAGGTCATCGCGCTGCTGCTGCGCGGCAGCCTTTCGCTGATCGCCGCGCATACGAATTGGGACGCCGCGCCCGGCGGCTCCAACGACGCGTTGATGCAGGCGGCGGGGTTTGACCGGGGCGTCACGGGGGAGGGCTTCCTGCGCACGGCCGACGTGGACCTCATGCCGGATGCGCTCGTGGAGCAGCTCTCCGGCCGCCTGCGCACGCAGGCGCTCTTCTTCGGCGACCGCTCGCGGCCCGTGCGGCGCATCGCCTGCTGCTCCGGCTCGGGCGGCTCGGAGCTGGGCGCGGCCGCGGCGGCGGGGGCTGACTGCTTTTTGACGGGCGAGATGAAGCACCACGCGTTGCTGGAGGCGATGCAACTGGGCGTGCGCGTGGCGCTCGTCGGGCACGGCAGGAGCGAAGAACCGGCCGCGGACGCGCTAAATCGCGCTTTACAAAGCGGGCTGGATGCGTTACAATATTCTGTACGCGTCGTCCGCTCAAAGGTCGACCCCTTTGCGTGAGACGGCAGCAGGCTAGGAGGTTTTTGCGTGGAACAGCAATTGGAGCTCTTGTGGCAGTACCAACAGGTTGACATGGAGGTCGAGCGCTTTGAGCGCGAGATGCGTCAGTCGCCGAACCGTCAGAAGCTGATCAAGCAGCGCGACTTTCTGATGGAGCAGCAAAATGTCGTCAAGCGCATCGAACAGGAGGTCGCCATCCTCTCCGACCGCATGGAGGCCATCCGCGACGAGATCACCCGCCTGCAAAGCGCCGTGGCCGACCTGCAGTCGCAGGTCGAGCAGAACCCGCCTCAGGACGTGGAGGAGGCGCGCAAGCAGATCCAGGCCGCGCAGAAGCTGGTCAACACCATCTCGCGCTATGAGACGGAGCTGACGAAGCTGCGCAAGGACGCGGATCTGCGCGACCGCCATCAGCATGAGGCGCGCGTGCGCGCGGCCAAGACGCGCGCGGAGTTCGACCAGCTCAAGAAGGTCTACGACGTCGAATATAAAAAGCAGTCCGTCGAGCTGGAGCGCCTGCGCGCGCGGGTGACGGAGGCTGCCAAGAACATCGCGCCGGAGATGCTCGAGCGCTACAAGGTCATCAAGAAGCACAGCATCCCGCCGATGACGCGTCTGCAGGGCGACCGGTGCGGCGGATGCAATATGTCTCTGCCTGCGGCGGTATTGGGGCAGGTGCGCTCGGGCAGCGCGGCGGTCGAGTGCGAAAATTGCGGCCGCATCATCATCACGCAGTAACCGGCATGCCGGACGTGCGGCGGCAAATGCGCGTCATACCCTTGACATGCATCGCCGCTGTGTGTTATGCTTTCGAAGGTTGTGAGGAAGCTGAACGATCGCGTGCATCTGCATGAGGAAAGTCCGAGCTCCATAGGGCAGGGTGCCGGGTAACACCCGGTGGAGGCGACTCCAAGGAAAGTGCAACAGAGAGATACCGCACGCTTTGCGTGTAAGGATGGAAAGGCGAGGTAAGAGCTCACCAGCGGCTTGGCGACTTGTCCGTTATGTAAACCCCACCCGGTGCAAGATACGATAGAGCGCATATGGCGGCCCGTCATGCTCTGAGGATTTCGCTGGAACCTGCCGGCAACGGCAGGTCTAGATAGATGATCGTTCCAGACAGAACTCGGCTTACAGGCTTCGCTCGCAACCCATTAGGGCCGTTCAGCAGAACGGCCCTATGTTTTTTGAAAAAGCGTCGGGTTTGCCCCTTGTTTGCGGGCGCACTTTGTGATATAATAATTCGGAAAACGCACTCGTGCCGGTTTGTTTGTCCTGCCCTGTCGGGCCCAAACAGAGGCAAGCACGAGGAGGCAGAAAAAGGAGGAAAACCCCACATGGCAGTTATCTCTATGAAGCAGCTCCTGGAAGCGGGCGTGCACTTCGGCCACCAGACCCGCCGCTGGAACCCCAAGATGGCGCCCTACATCTTCACCGAGCGCAACGGCATCTACATCATCGACCTGCAGAAGACCGTCCGCAAGATCGACGAGGCCTACATGTTCGTGCGCAACCTGGCGATGGAGGGCAAGACGATCCTGTTCGTCGGCACCAAGAAGCAGGCGCAGGAGTCCATCGAGCAGGAGGCCAAGCGCTGCAACATGTTCTACGTCAACAACCGCTGGCTGGGCGGCATGCTGACCAACTTCAAGACCATCAAGACCCGCATCGCGCGCCTGAACGCCATCGATGCGATGGAGCAGCGCGGCGACTTTGACGTGCTGCCCAAGAAGGAAGTCATCAAGCTGGTCGCCGAGCGCGAGAAGCTCGAGGCCAACCTGGGCGGCATCCGCGAGATGCGCAACCTGCCCGGCGCGCTGTTCGTCGTCGATCCGCGCAAGGAGCACATCGCCGTCACCGAGGCGCGCATCCTGGGCATCCCGATCGTCGCGATTGTCGACACCAACTGCGACCCCGACGAGATCGACTACGTGATCCCGGGCAACGACGACGCCATCCGTGCCGTCAAGCTGATCGCCGGCAAGATGGCCGACGCCATCCTGGAGGGCAAGCAGGGCGAGCAGTCTGAGCTGGAGACGGCCGAGACCGCGGCGCAGTAACGTCAGCACGACACGCAACAGGAGGAATAGACGATGGAAATCACCGCAAGCCTGGTCAAAGAGCTCCGCGAACGCACGGGCGCGGGCATGATGGATTGCAAGAAGGCGCTCGTCGAGTGCGGCGGCGACATGGACAAGGCCATTGACTTCCTGCGTGAGAAGGGCCTGGCCGCCGCAGCCAAGAAGGCCGGCCGCATCGCTGCGGAGGGCATGGTCGACGCGTATGTGGCCGAGGACGGCACCGGCGTCGTGATCGAGGTCAACTGCGAGACCGACTTCGTCGCCAATACGGACCGCTTCAAGGCCCTGTGCCGCGACTTTGCCAAGCACGTGGCCGTCAAGGCGCCCGAAAGCGTCGAGGAGATGCTGGCGCAGCCCTTCTTTGCCGATGAGACCAAGACCGTCAACGACATGATCGGCGAGGCCACCGCCTCCATCGGCGAGAAGATCTCCGACCGTCGTTTCGCGCGCTTCGCGCCTTCCGCCGGCATGGTGGATACCTACATCCACATGGGCGGCCGCATCGGCGTCATGGTCGAGATCGCCTGCCCCGAGGTCAACGACGAGATCAAGACCATGAGCCATGACCTGGTCATGCACATCGCCGCGGCGAACCCGCAGTTCGTGCGCCGCGAGGAAGTGCCCACCGAGAACCTGGAGAAGGAGCGCGAGGTGCTCACCCAGCAGGCGATCAACGAGGGCAAGCCCGCCAAGATCGTCGAGCGCATGGTCGAGGGCCGTATCGAGAAGTACTACAAGGAAGTCTGCCTCGTCGAGCAGCCCTTCGTCAAGGATCCCGATATCAGCATCAAGAAGATGCTGAACGGCAAGTGCGACGTCGTGCGCTTCGTTCGCTTTGAGCGCGGCGAAGGCATCGAGAAGCGCAAGGACGACTTGGCTGCCGACATCGCCGCCGAGCAGGCCAAGATGAAGAAGTAAGCTTCGCTGCAAGAGAGATATGTTTCGGCATATCTCTCTTTTTGCAGCGCGAAGCGTCGGATGGCACAAGCGGAAAGGAGCACGGACATGATTCGATACAAGCGCGTTCTCATCAAGCTGAGCGGCGAGGCGCTCGGCGAAAACGGGCGGCTCTTCGACTTTGAACAGATCGACCGCGTCGCCCGCGTCATCCGCTCGGTGTATGAGACCGGCGCGCAGATCGCCATCGTCATCGGCGCGGGCAACATCTGGCGCGGCCGGCAGGGACCCGCGGCGAAGATGGGCGCCGTGACGGCCGACCACATGGGCATGCTGGGCACGATGATCAACTCCCTGGCCATGCAGGACGCCATCGAGCGCCAGGGCATTCAGACGCGCCTGCAGACCGCGGTGGAGATGACGCGCTTTGCAGAGCCGTATACCTACCGGCGCGCGATGCGCCACCTGGAGAAGGGGCGCGTCGTGCTCTTCGCATGCGGCACGGGCAATCCGTTCTTCTCCACGGATACGGCGGCCGCGCTGCGCGCGGTTGAGATCGGCGCGGACGCCATTCTGCTGGCCAAGAACATCGACGGCGTCTACGACGACGACCCGCGCACCAACCCCAACGCAAAACTGCTGCGCGACATCACCTATGCCGAGGCACAGCAGCGCGGCCTGCGCGTGATGGATGCAGCCGCAATCACCATTTGCATGGAGAACAAGGTGCCGGCCATTCGCGTGTTCGGCCTGGACGACCCGGAGAACATCCTGCGCGTCATGCAGGGCGATGAGATGGGCACGCTGGTTCACCCGTGACGCCATGCCCGGCTGAAAATGCTGCGGGCGCGCTGAAAGGCGCGCCCGTTTTTTGTATAAAGAAAACCACTCGCTAGGCGAGTGGTTCAAAAAAGCCTATGGCGGTGAAAATGATAAAAAAAC
>CALVNS010000058.1 GCA_944349855.1 uncultured Eubacteriales bacterium
GAGAAAGAGACCAAGAAGTGGTTGAGAAACAAGATGTGCGGAATTCGGGTGTGCAGTTTTCAGGGTGTGCGGAGCGGAAAGCTCCGAAACCCGCAGGACTTCCGGTGGCAATGGCGAAGGGGATCCACCTGTTCCCATACCGAACACAGCAGTTAAGCCCTTATGCGCCGATGGTACTTGGCTGGAGACGGCCCGGGAGAGTAGGTCGCTGCCGGATCCCACAAGAGAAAGCGCCCAGACATGCGTCTGGGCGCTTTTGTGTATGGCCGCAGTGCGTGGCGCAGCCCTCACACGTTGAGCACCGCATCCAGACAGAGGGTCAGCGCGTACTCGCGGGCGTCTTCGCCCCAGGCGCGTGCGTCGTATTGCTCTGCGTTGGCGAGGCTGTCAGCCGTGTAGAGGATCATTCCCCAGATGGCCCCCCTGAAGCCTGCGCAGGCGGCGAGCGCTGCGCATTCCATCTCCACGACGGCGCAGCCTTCGCGCCTCCGGGCCTCGACTTTGGCTCTGGTCTCGCGATAGAACCCATCGGTGGACCAGGTCAGCACCTCCTGATACGGCAGGCCGTGTGCGCGCATCGTCTCCTGAATCGCGCGCCGCGCACGCGCGCTGACGTCGATATAGCGCGTGGGCGGCGCGTAGTGGTAGGAGGCACCCTCGTCGCGCAGGGCGCGACGGGGAATGAGAAAGACGCCTTCGGGAAAGGGCACCAGCCCGCCACAGGAGCCCGCAGAGACGATCTCCCGCGCGCCGTAGCCGATCAGCCAGTCCAGCAGCTGGGCGGCGGGCGCGGCCCCTACGGGCGCCTGACAGAGCGCAACGTCTGCTCCTCTGTGTCGGACGACATAGACGGGATAGCGCTTGGTGGCGCTGATGAAATGGGATGCAGTCCGCGCCTGTACCCGGGCGGCATAGGTGTCGATGGCGTCGCCTAGAAAGGCAAAGACGCATTTCTTCGGGAGCTGCAGATTCAGCCCCTCGTGCGTGGGCTCCAGGACGGCCCTGGGATCGGAGTCAAACTCAAAGAGGGGAATCCCGTCTGGAATCATGTCCGCCGCCACCTTTCTTCGAGCATGTCCTTCGTCCGCTTAGGCCCATTATAACCCATCTTGAAGACGCATGCAATGAAGTTGTTTGCGCGCACGGCCTGAAAACAGTGCTTGCTTCTTGCTCCCATCTTGTATATAATAAAGGGCAGAATGCGTATCCATATTCCGAAAGGACGAGAAAGACGATGAACAAGTGGCTGAAACTCATGGCGCTGTTGATGGCGTTGCTGATGCTGGCAGGCTGCAACCTGATCGCGACCGACCCGGTGCTGGATGCCCAGCAGGTCGTCGCAAAGGTGGGCGACACGGAGATCACGAAGGGCGAATGGCTTGCGCAGACGGAGAACGTGCTGTATAATAACCAGCTCATGTACTACTATTATGGCCTGTCTTATGATGTGACCGACAGCCAGGCCATCGCGGATGCGCGCAGCACGGCGATTGACAATATGATTACCTCCGAAGTGCTCAAGCAGAAGGCGGCTGCGGAAGGGCTGGATGTGCTGAGCGAAGAGGAACAGGCGCAGGTCGAAGAAAACGTCCAGAGCGATTGGAGCTCTTACCTGGACAGCTATACGACGCTCTACTTCTCCGATTCGGAGCTGGAAGGCGAGGAGCTGGAGAATGCCGTCATTGCCCGCATGGGTGAGGATGGCATCACCCAGGATGCGTTGCGCGCGATGTACACGGACGATATCATCAGCGATCACCTCTATCAGTTTGCGATCCAGGGCGTCGAGGTGACGGACGATGAGGTGCGGATGGAGTACGATGGGCTGGTGCTCGATCAGCAGGCCACGCTGGATGCGACGCCCACGCTCTACCAGAGCTATGTGTCCAACGGAACGGATATCTACTACGTGCCGGAGGGCTACCGCGGCATCAAGCAGATCCTGATCGCGCTGGATGAAGATCAGGCGAACGAGATCTCCGAACTGCAGTCGACGATCACGACCAACGACACTGCGTTGGAGGACCTGCGTACGCAGCTGGATGAGCTGCAGAATCCGGTAGAGGGCGAGGAGCCCACGGCGACGCCGGGTGAAATCGAGGCGAGCACCGAGCAGGTCGAGACGCAGATTGCCCAGCTGGTAGAGGAGAACGCGACGGCACAGACGCAGCTGGACGAGCTGCAGACGCAGGCTTATGCGCAGATCGAGGCGACTGCAAGTGAAGCGCTGGAGAAGGCACAGGCCGGCGAGGACTTCGATGAGCTCATTGCGACCTATGGCGAGGACGACGGCATGAAGGAAGAGCCGTATGCGAGCCAGGGATACCCGGTGTGCGAGGGCCTGACGGCCTATGTGGCGGAGTTCCAGAATGCGGCGATGGCTTTGGAGAAGGTTGGCGATATCTCCGGACTGGTCAAGACGAGCTACGGCTATCACATCCTGCAGTATGCGCAGGATATCCCGTCCGGCCCCGTGGCATATGAGACGGTGGAAGAGGATCTGCGCGCACAGCTGCTCAGCGAAAAACAGGACGAAGCCTACACGGCCAAGGTGGACGAATGGGTCGCGGCGGCCGATGTGGAGCGCAACGAGCGGTTGCTCCAGGCGGACTGACGGCGCTGGAACGATTTGGCCCGCCGCACGGATGTGCGGCGGGCTTTTGCCGTACGCATCTGGATTCCCAGCCAAATGAAAAGATGCCGCCTGCACGCAGGCTGTGCAAAGGAACATGACGATGAAGACAAAGAGCATCCGCAAAAATTATCTGTACAACGTGACCTATCAGTGCTTTCTGCTGGTGGTCTCGCTGCTCACCATTCCGTACGTTTCCCGCGTATTGGGGCCGGATAACGTGGGGCAGTACAGCTTCGTGCAGTCGATTGCGGACCTGTTCGCCCTGGGGGCAGTGCTGGGTTCTGCGACGTATGCCATGCAGGAAGTCGCACATGTACAGACGGACCGCGCAGCGGCCAGCCGTGTGTTCTGGGAAATCTTTCTCTTTCGGCTCATGACGGCCTCGGTCGTTTGCATCGCATATCTGTGCGTCGCGGCCTTCAGCGGGCGTTATCGAGTGCTGTTCTGGATTCAGTCGATGGCCCTTGCCGCGTCCGTACTGGACGTCAGCTGGTTCTTTCAGGGCCTTGAGGAATTCCGACTGACCGTCGTCCGCTCCACGGCGGTCAAGGGCCTGGGCATGGCGGCGATCTTTATCTTTGTTCGGACGGAAAACGACCTGATTCCCTATGCGCTGATCAACGGCGTGGCCGTGCTCGCCGGAAATGCTTCGCTGTGGCTGGCGCTTCGCCGGCGGATCGTGCGCACGCCTGTGCGCAGCCTGCGCGTGCTGCGCCATCTGAAGCCTGCGCTGAGCTTGTTTGCGCCCGCGCTGGCGGTGTGGATGTATACGTTGCTGGACAAGACGATCCTTGGCATCTTTTCGGGCGACGCACAGGTGGGCTATTATACGCGCGCCGAACAGATCGTCAAGATCGCCCTGACCGTGATCACATCCCTGGGGGCAGTTCTGCTCCCACGCATCACATCCTGCCTGCATGCTGGTCGTCAGGAGGAGATGCGAAGCTATATCGACCGCGCCGTGCGCTTTTCGATGATGCTGGGCATGCCGCTGGCGTTTGGCATCGCGTCTGTGGCGGATAAGTTGGTGCCTATCTTTCTGGGAGAACGTTTTTTGCCCTCCATCCCGCTGCTATACATGCTCTGTCCGCTGCCCGTGCTGATTGGAACGGCGAGCATCATTGGCACGCCGTTGCTGCTGCCGCTTGGACGCTATGCGCACTATTCCCGCTGCGTCGTCACGGGCGCGCTGATCAATATGACGTTCAACCTGCTGCTCGTAGGGCGGTTTGCAGCGCTGGGCGTGGCATTTGGAACGCTCATGGCAGAGAGCACGGTCACGCTGCTGGAGATGCGCAGCGTGCGCGACCACCTGAGCTTCCGGCGGACGGCCTCTTACTTCGCGCGTTATGGCGCCATGGCGTTGGGGATGGCCGTATGTGTGCGCATGAGCGCGCGGCTGCCGCTGACGGGCGTGGCTCAGCTGGCGGTGATGGTCGCGGTGGGGATGGCCGTCTATGCGCTCGAACTGCTTTGCGTGCGCGATCCGGCGGTCGCTGAGGCACGGCGTTTTTTGAAATGACGGGCATGTCCGCCTGCGCGGATGGAGATGCTATGCGTGAATCATTACACGGATATAACGCGTGAAACTTTATTTTCCCTTTTTCTCTTTTATGGCAGGAAAAAAAGCGAATCGTGTTGAAAAACGAAAGGCCGGTTTTCATGGCACAGTGAGCCCGCCCGTGCGTTTTGTGCGGGCAGGCTTTCGATACAGGCGGTTGCGGGTTGCCGCGGCGTTGGCGGATGCGGACGAGGGGAAGAGGATGTGACGTCATGACGGACAAGGAACAGGTCATCAACGAGCTGCTGGAATCTGGGAAACGAAAGGAAAAGCTGACCGTCAAGGAGATCAACGACGAACTGGAAAAAAGCGAGCTGGACGCCGCGGAGATCGACAAGCTCTATGAACTGCTCGAGGCCAACCACATTCCCGTCGTCGACGAAGGGCAGAACGCCAGCGAGGAGGTCGTGCTTACTCAGGATTCCATCGAGGTGTTTGAAACCAGCCTCACCGCGGCAGGCGTGCCGGTCGACGATCCCGTGAAGCTCTATCTCAAGGAGATCGGTGCGGTGCCGCTGCTGACCAGCGAGGAAGAGCGCGAGCTGGGCGCAAAAATCCTCGAGGGCGGCGAGGCCGGGGCGCGCGCCAAGCAGAAGCTGATCGACGCGAACCTGCGGCTGGTCGTGTCCGTTGCACGCCGGTATGTATGCCGCAGCATGCAGTTTCTCGACCTGATCCAGGAGGGCAATCTGGGCCTGATCAAAGCGGCGGAAAAATTCGACTACACGAAGGGCTTCAAGTTTTCAACCTATGCGACCTGGTGGATCCGCCAGGCGATTACGCGCGCGATAGCGGACCAGGGACGCACCATTCGCATTCCCGTGCACATGGTCGAGGCGATCAACCGTGTCAAGAAGGCGAGCAACCGCCTGCTGAATGCGACGGGACGCGAGCCCTCCAGCGAGGAAGTCGCCGCCGAACTGGGCATGCCCGTGGAAAAGGTGCAGGAGATCATGCGCGCCTCACAGGAGCCCGTCAGCTTGGAGACGCCCATCGGCGATGAGGGCGACAGCCATCTGGGCGACTTCATCCCTGACGACGACGCGCCGCCGCCCCAGGAGGCAGTCTCGCGCACGCTGCTGCGCGAGCAGCTCTCCAGCGTGCTGGATACGCTAACCCCGCGCGAGGAAGAAGTGCTCGCGCTGCGATTCGGGCTCAAGGACGGACGGGCGCGCACGCTGGAAGAGGTGGGCCGCGAGTTCAACGTGACCCGCGAGCGCATCCGGCAGATTGAGGGCAAGGCGCTGCGCAAGCTGCGCCACCCCAGCCGGAGTAAGAAGCTGCGCGACTTTTTGGACTGAAGGGCAAAGCCGTTCGACGTCAGAGGGCGGCGCCGCCTGGAGGACGGAAGGAATTGGAGGGGGCGGCCTTGGGCCGCTCCTTGCTTTTTGCCCCGCGCAATGATAAGATGGGAGGGACGACATGCGCATTTCCGTGGCGCTGGCCGCCTATAATGGCGAACGGTACATCGAAGCGCAGCTGCGCTCACTGCTGGAGCAGACGCGGCGGCCGGATGAGGTGATCGTCTGCGACGACGCCTCCACCGACGGCACCTGCGCTGTCGTGGAGCGCTTCATCGCGGACAACGCGTGCGCGGGCTGGCAGCTCGTGCGCCGCGAGCGCAACGTCGGATATCACCGCAATTTCTTGGACGCAGTCGCGCGCGCGACGGGCGACGTCATCTGCCTGTGCGACCAGGACGACGTGTGGCTGCCCGACCGCATCCGCCGCTGCGAGGAGGTGCTGACGGCGCATCCGGAGCTGGACGGGATGATGGTCGGCTACGGCGTCATCGACGCGCAGGGGCGCGAGATCCCCACGCCTGCGGGCGTGCGCTTCGTGCCCGAGCGCTTGGACGGGACGCTCGTGCGCCATGCGCCGGTGGACTTCATCGGCTGCTCGTTCACGCGCGGCTTTTCCATGGCCTTTCGCGCGCGCATCCGGCCCGTGTTCGCCGGACAGCCCGACACCGGCCGCCTGCTCGGCCACGACTGGCTGATCGCCTGCGCCGCGTCGCTGTGCGGGGGATTCGCGTGCCTGAACGAGAAACTCGCGCTCTACCGCTCGCATGGGGAGAATTTTTCCATCGCAGGGGCAGGTAAGCGCCGCATGATCGACGTGCAGCGCCGGTTGCAGGCCGTTCAGATGTGCCTGGACGCGCACGAGGCGTTGCGCGCATGGAGCGACGGCCTGCCGCATGCGGACGCGGCGTTTCGCTTGGCGCTGGAGCGGCATATCGCGTTTGAGCGGCGGCGGCTGCGGTTCCTGCGCGGAAAGAATCCCGCCCGCTGGCTCGCGCTGGGCGCGTATCTGGGAGAGTACAGGCGCTTTTACCGCACGTGGGGCGGGGCGCTGACCATCTGGGTGGGCGACCTGATGTACACATACAGGCCTGCAAGGCGTAAGGAGGATGGGAGATGACGAGACTGGGGCATCTGAAGGCGCGCCTTTCCATGAAGCGCGTCCTGCTGCCGGCGCTGTTTCTGCTGGCGCTGTGCTATCCGCTGCATCCGGCGCTGGGGTATGTGACGGCGGCGCTGCTGATCGCCGTGTGCGCGCTGTGCGAGCTGCCGGCGGCGCTGTATGCGTATGTGTTTCTCTTCTGGATGGACGAGGTGATGCCCTTTGCGCCGCTGGGCGGATCGATCGTGCGCGTGATGCAGCTGGCGCTGGGCGTGCGCCTGGCGGTCACGGTCGTGCGCTGCCGCCTGTGGGTTCGGCTCAGCGACGTCGCGCTGGCGGCGTTTACCGTGGCGGCCTGTGCGGTTGGGCTGGCCGTTCACGGCGTCACGGGCGAGATGCTCAGCTTTGGCCTGAATGTGGGCCTGTTCGTGCTCATGCGCGTGGCGCTTCGCGCGCGTGCGGACGCGCCGTGGGTCGCGCGCGGCATGCTGCGCACATACGTCTACGGCGCGGTGGCGGCGGTGGCCGTCGGGTTTGCGCAGCAGCGCTTTGTCACGCTGCTGCTGGGCGAATTCACGCAGAGCTATGCCCGCTTCATGGGTACGTTCGAGCCCAACTTCACGGCGGTGTTCCTCGGCGCGGCGATCCTCATCTGGATGGCGCTGGACTGGGAGCGGCCCTGGCAGGACCTGCTGGTGCTGGGCGTGCTGGGTGGGGCGCTGCTGTCCACGTTCTCGATGACGGGCATGCTGTGCTTTTTCCTCGCTTCGCTGTTCATGTTCGTGCGCATGCGCCGCGGGCTGCGGCGGACGCTTGTGCGCGTGGGCCGGGCGGTGCCGGTGGCGCTGGCGGTCTTCGCGGCGTTTTCGGCGTTCGTGTCGCTGCGCGGTGTGGAGTCCTTCACGCGCGGGCTGATCTCGGAGGACATGCACGATTACGTCTACTATATCGAGGAAGAGGACTACGTCTACGCGCGCGACCACGGCATCGACTTCATGGAGGTCTCCAGGCGCGCGAGCGACACGATCAGCGAGGAGGAGCGGCAGGCGTCTGTCGATCAGCACATGGACGCGCTGGATCATTCCGTGCAGCAAAGCGCCTTGCTCGTGCGCCTGCAGGAGGCGATCGAACGCGTGACGAGCGGAGACTGGGACAAGCTCACCTCCGGGCGCTACGGGCTCTTTCGCATGAAGCTGTCGGACTTTGGCGCGCTGCCGCTGTGGCAGAAGCTCGTCGGCACGGGGCCGGACGCGCAGCTCACCTATCAGCCGAACGCCCGCCAGCGCAACTACGCGCACAACAGCTGGCTCGACGCGCTCTACAGCTTCGGCTTCATCGGCTTCGCGCTGCTGGTCTGCTGGATTGTGCGCTCGATGCGCGGCAACCTGTTCGCGGGCATCCGCCTGACGGGCAGCACGGCGCTGGCCGTGCAGCTGGCGCGCGTGGCGCTGATGCTGGGCGGGTTGACGCTGTCGATGCACATCAACCGCACATTCCTGTTCTTCTTCTTCATGGGATGAGGATGCCAAAAAGGAGGATGGACGCATGTTGAAAAAGGTGGTGGCGCTGTGCGTGGCGCTGTGCCTTTCGCTGAGCGCGGGCAGCGCGCTGGCGGGCAAGCCCTATGTGGCGCGGATCATCGTGGAGGACGAGATCTCGGAGTACAGCTACTATTACGACCACGTCGGCGTGCTGGCGGCGCTGGACGAGCTGATGGAGGATCGGGACAACCGGGCGCTGCTGCTGTACCTGAACACGCCGGGCGGCAGCATGTACGAGGTGGACGAGCTGTACGCCAAGCTGATGGCATACCGGGAAACGACCGGCCGCCCCGTCTATGCGTTCGCGGCGCAGGCGGCGCTGTCTGGCGGCATGTATGTCGCGATGGCGGCGGACAAGTTCGTCGCCGCACGCATGAGCGATCTGGGCTCCATCGGCGTCATCTATACGCTCACGAGCGAGGCCGGACTGTATGAGAAGCTGGGCATCGAGTCGTACATCGTCGCCTCCGGCGATAACAAGGCGTTCGGCTGGCCGGAGCTGACGGAGGAGCAGCGCGCATTTTTGCAGGAGAGCGTGGACGAGGCGTTCGACATCTTCGTGCAGATCATCTGTGAGGCGCGCGGGCTGACGCGCGAGGAGGTGCTGGCCTTTGCCGACGGGCGCACGTTCACGGCGAAGAAGGCGCTGGAGTACGGCCTGATCGACGCGGTCATGACCTATGACGAGGCGGTGGACGCGCTATATGCGGCCGCCGGCCTGGACGACGCGCCGCTCGTCGACTATCCGGCGTACGACGAGGAGGCGTGGGACGATTGGGACGACATGGACTGGATACAGAACGAGGAGGATAATCTGCTCGACTGGATCGAGGAGCGCCTGACGCGCGGCGTCCGGCAGGACGGCCTGATGGCGTTGGCGCGGCCTGCGCTGCGCGAGGCCGTGGCGCGCTGAGGTCTTTTTCCGGGAGATGGCAGGGTTTGCGTCCGGACATTCGTCTACTGTGCGGAGGGCCGCTCAGGCCCCGGAAAGGAGGGGCGGCGTGAAATCGCATCGCTTATGGGCGCTGCTGGCGGCGCTTTGCCTTTGGGCGGCTCCGTGCGCGGCGCAGGGCGCGTCGCCGACGACGGGCCTGGAGACGGGCAGGGCGTACCGGCCCGTGCTCGTCAACCTGGACAACGAGCCGGGCGCGCGGCCGCAGATCGGCCTGGCGGCGGCGGACGTCGTGTATGAAATGGTGCTCTATGAGGGTGGGTACACGCGCTATACGGCCGTGTACAACGACCGCATTCCCGAGTATGTCGAGAGCGTGCGCAGCGCGCGCATCTGCCACGTGGACCTGTACGGCGACTGGGGCGGCGCGTTCGTGTTCAACGGCGTGCAGGAAAAGGCGGGCACAAACACATACGAGTACATCGAGGACGGGCACCCCATCCTCCAGGCGTGGGACGGCATCAAGAGCCCCAAGTTCTACAGCCGCGACGAAAACCGGCAAAGCCCGAACAACGTGCGCTTTGCGCTGGCGCAGGCGATGGAGTCGGCGGACTTCACGGCCCCGGAGCGCTCGCCGCTGCGCTTTGACGCGGAGAGCCCCACGCGTGCGGGCGACGACGTCGTCGAGTTTGCGATTCCCTACCGCGTAGGCAGCTACCATCCCTCGTATCTGTACGACGCCGACAGCGGCAGCTACCGGCGCTACTACAACGGACAGCCGATGTACGACGGCATGAGCGGCGAGGCGATCACCTGCCAGAACGTGATCGTGATGACGGCGCAGCTCACCTGGTATGAAAAGGACGGCGAGCGCCCGCTCTACCGGCTGACCGGCACGGGCGCGTGCACGTACTTCACCGGCGGCAAGCGCTTCGAGGGGACGTGGGAGCGCGAAAGCTGGTCCCAGACCACGCGCTACCTGGACGCGCAGGGCGAGGAGGTGCGCTTCACGCCCGGGCGGACGTTCATCCAGATCGTCCCCGAGGGGCAGCGCATCGACATCTTTGGCTGACGAGAGCAAAGCGCGGCGGGCACGGTTTTCGTGCCCGCCGCGTTGCGTCAATAGGGGCGTTCGAAGGATTCGGCCGCCGCGCGGATCGATTCGTTGGCCGCAAGCACCTGCGCCACGTCGCGCACCTCGTTCTCACCCACGGCCATCCCGCGCACGATCTGCTCGTTCATCTGTGGATCGTGGTGCGAGTAGTCCATGTAGCGGTCCAGATCCAGCGTCCATTCCTCCCGCGCCGCGAAGTCAAACAGCCGCACGTTGTCGTAGGCGAGCAGACGCTGCGCGAGCTGCTCGCGCGCCCACAGCTGCGTCTCACGCACGCCCGCGTCGGTCTGCAGCACCCAGTAAATCACGCTGTAGGGCGGGAAGTAGAAGTAAAACGTCGTGTCGGGGTGCGCCTCCAGATAGGGCTTCAGGTTCAGCTCCCAGTTGCGCAGCACGCGGCCCGCAAAGTGGTCGGGCTCCGTCATCTCGTAGCGGGGCGAGTTGAAGTCATAGGAGGCGAGCGCGGCCTCGCGCGAGAAGTGCACGTCTGTCCAGGTGTACATGGCGTCGCGCGGGTTTTCGGGCAGGTCGCCGCGCAGGTTGTAGCGCAGCGTGTTGCCAATCTCGTCAATCAATACGCCCGCGTTGAGCAGGTAGTACACGTCGTCCAGCAAGCTGTCGTTCCACAGGTATTCGGGCAGCGGGTTGGACGGGCTGTCTGCGGGCATGGCAAAGCTCGTCACGTCCAGCGCGTAGAAGACGGCCGTCATTTCGTGCGTGTCAAATGCGATGTCCAGCACGCGCGCATAGTTGTACGGATAGCCGCCCTGGAAGGGCAGTTTGACGGACTGCACGCCAAAGCATGCGTCCAGGGTGGACGTGCGCGTGTTCTCAATCATCGAGGAGCCGACCATCACGGCGTCGTATGCGTAATGGCGTGCGATGCCGCTGTTGCAATAGATCTGGTTATCATACAGCGGCGTGTAGAAGCGCGCCTGCCGGTAGTGCTCGAACGGATCGACGGTGTAGACCGTCGCGGCGCACAGGGCCAGCGCGGTAAGCGTGCACAGCAGCGTTGCGACCGTCCAGCGACGAAAGCGCTGGGCGCTTTTTTGTATCATAAGCGGCGGCCTCTTTGCAATAGATTTACTCCATTATACCGAATCCGCGCGCGCGGCGCAAGATGCGCATGTGCCCGGCGTGTTGCATAGAAAAGCGCGTCGAATCCTGTCACATCGCCGCTTGTATAAAGAGGGGTGATGCTGTATAATCACGAATTGACGATGATCAATACTTATGAATCAATCGAAACGGAAAGAGGGGTTGTGCGTGAGCGAGTGCGGACAGGAGCAGGAGCTGTTCTTTTCCTTTACGCAGGCGTTTGTCGCCTCGGTGCTCATTCCCTTTCAATCAGCATTTCGAAAACGGCTGAGCCACATGCAGCTGCGGGTCATGCTAGCGCTGTGCGACAAGGGGCCCAGCACGATGACGGCGCGGGCCG
>CALVNS010000059.1 GCA_944349855.1 uncultured Eubacteriales bacterium
GCACGCGTCCGCGAGGAACAAAGGGCTATGCCCGCATAGTGACAACCACCAGCTTCGCTGGTGGATGTGTTCATTGCTACATATATTTTCGCATGTGCGATAGCGCTGACTTTTCCAATCGGGATACCTGCGCCTGTGAAATGCCAATCTCGCCGGCGACCTCCATCTGCGTCCGTCCATCGAAAAACCGCATCTTGAGGATGTGCTTTTCGCGCTCGCTCAGGCGCTGCATGGCCTCCCGGATGGCGATGCCCTCCAACCAATCCGCGTCGCTCGTCTTGTCGTCGCGCACCTGATCCATGATATACAGCGCGTCGCCGCCGTCGTTGTAGACCGGTTCGAACAGTGAAATCGGATCCTGAATCGCCTCCAGCGCGAGCACGACGTCCTCGCATGGCAGCTCCATGCGCTGGGACAGTTCCTGAATCGTCGGCTCTCTGCCCAATTCTCCTGCGAGCCTGTCGCGCGCCGAAAGCGCCTTGTACGCGATGTCGCGCAGCGAACGGCTGACCCGGATGGGATTGTTGTCGCGCAGATACCGTCGGATTTCTCCGATGATCATCGGGACTGCATACGTCGAGAAACGCACGTTCTGCGTCACGTCGAAGTTGTCAAGCGCCTTGATCAATCCAATGCAGCCGACCTGGAACAGATCGTCGACGTTTTCGCCGCGATTGTTGAAGCGTTGAATGACGCTGAGCACGAGCCGCAGGTTGCCGCGAATGAATTCCTCGCGCGCCCGCCGATCGCCGCCGTGCACGAGCGGGAAGAGCTCGCGCATGCGTTCGTTGGTCAGCACGGGCAGCGTGGATGTGTCCACTCCGCAGATTTCCACCTTATTGATCGCCATATTCTCCCCTCCGTCCTCGCCGGATGGGAGCATTATTGCCTTGGCTTCGCGGTTTTATTCGCTCATCCCATGCGCGCCATGTCGCGCTGCAGTCGGAGCAGAATGCGTTTTTCAAGGCGCGAGATGTACGACTGAGAGATGCCCAGAATGTCCGCGACCTCCTTTTGCGTGCGTTCACGCCCCCCCTTGAGGCCAAAGCGCAGGTACATGATGTTCTTTTCACGGGGTGCGAGGCGGCTGAGCGCGGCGGCCAACAGCTGTTTATCCACGTCCTCTTCCACCGAGCGATAGACCAGATCGCCCTCCGTGCCCAGGATGTCCGAGAGCAGCAGCTCGTTTCCGTCCCAATCGGTGTTGAGCGGCTCGTCGAGAGATACCTCCAGGCGCGTCCGGCTGTTGCGTCGCAGGAACATGAGGATTTCATTCTCAATGCAGCGAGAGGCATATGTCGCCAGCTTGATCTTTTTGTCCGGGTCGAACGTATTGACCGCCTTGATCAGGCCGATGGTTCCGATGGAGATCAGATCTTCAATGCCCACGCCCGTATTTTCGAATTTGCGCGCGATGTAGACGACCAGGCGCAGATTGCGCTCGATGAGCAGGCTCTTCACCTGCGGGTCGCGTTGACGCAGTCGCTGCATGAGGGCCAGCTCCTCTTCGTGCGTGAGCGGCGCAGGCAGCGTATCACTACCGCCGATGTAGCCGACCGCAGTTTCCGTCTCGCCGTTGAGCAGCGTCAAAAGCCGCGCCTTTGCCTGCGCCGTAAAGCCCCAGATGTCCGTCGTCCTGCACTGCATGATTGCAAAACCTGCCTTTCTTTCGTTGGCACGAAATTCCATTTCGCCGCTACAGGAGCGACGAGGGCACGAGCGCCGCCTCCGACAGGGCGCGCGGCGCCAACGCCACCACGGCTTGCGCCTCGCACCATGCGCCCTGGCGAAAGAGCCACACGTGCGGATGAAAACACATCGCCAGCTGCGTGCTGCACACGCCGGACAGCCGCATCAACCGGAATCCCGGCGGAAGCGTCGCCAGGTCCGAAGGATCGAGCTTTCCAGGTAGCAAACTGCGCAGCGCGCGCGCGTCCGCCACGATGACGGGAAGTCCGGTCACGGCGTCGACCATCCGGTTTCCACTGTCGACAATTCCGTCCAGCTCTACGCAGTCCGCCCCAAATTTGCAGCGAACCCCCACCGTATGGGTGGCCAATCGTTCAATCCGCGTGCGCACCAGCCTGCGAAGCCACAACGTTGCTGCCGGCACAGCAAGCAGTAGCGCTCCCGCGCGGTTTTGCAGCGCCTGTGCGGCCGCGTAGGCCGTACCGCCGCACAAAAACGCACAGCCAAGTACAATGAACGACCGTCTGACGAGCATGCCGAAGCTGTGCGTGGGCGCCACGCTCCATGCCATCAGCAGCGTGACGGGCGCAAACAGCGCCGGCCCCAGCGGAAAGAACGTCCAAGCCGCGAGCGCGTAGACCGTACCGGCGGCGGCTCCCAGGAGAATGCGTCGGGGCCTTATGCGTCCAACCGAGGCAATACGCGCGCTCATCGTCAAAACCGCGACGTTCATCACAAGATTGATCGCCACAAAGGGTTCGACCGCCGCCCGCATCGCCTCGCCTCCCGCATGCACCCATTATAGGTTCGCAGCGTCGCGTGAACTGTCGATGCGGCGCGCGAAAATGTGGACTTTCGGTCTCTATTCGACATAAGTTTTCAGAGTGGGGCGACGGTCTGTTTTTGTCTTTACAGACTTTTGGTCTTTTGCGGGCTTTTGTGACGGATTGGAGCGGCAGGGCCGCAGCACTCCATCATTCGACCGCATTTTATTCGCGCACAAAGGACCCGAACAAAAAAATGCCCGACCGGGTGCTCGGTCGGACAATACAGGATCGGCAAATCGCCGGGGTTAATGACATGCGGAATTTGATGCAAAAAGGGCAGACAGCAATCTTTGCTGCCTGCCTTTTAAGTAGAATCTATGGAACGCGCCGCATTTTAACTGTCGACCGCACGGCGAATCAGGGCTTCTTGGATGTTGCGTCGCATCTCGCCGATGCCGATCTCGGCACGCCGGTAGCTTCCATCCGAATGCATGTGCCAAGCCTTGGCGTTGTCGTCCAAAGAGGCGTACAGAATCTCTTCGATCTGCCGCGCGATGGACGGATCGTTGACGGGAAACATCAGCTCAACGCGGCGGTCAAGATTGCGCGGCATCCAGTCTGCGCTGGAGAGATATACCTCGGGCTGCCCGCCGTTTTCAAACCGGAAGATGCGGCTGTGCTCCAGGAAACGTCCGACGATTGAGGAGACTTCGATGTTCTCGCTCGCCCCCTTGATGCCGGGGCGCAGGCAGCAGATGCCGCGCACGAGCAGGCGAATCTTCACGCCCGCGCAGCTGGCGGCGTACAGGGACCGGATGATGTCCGGATCGAGCAGCGAGTTCATTTTGGCCGTGATGCTTGCGGGGCGGCCTTGCGCAGCGTTTTCCGCCTCGCGCTCGATAAGGGCGGTGAGCCGCTCACGCAGCATGCGCGGCGCATAGATCAGCTGGTGCAGGTGCGGCGTATCGCTGTAGCCGGTGAGCATGTTGAAGAATGCCGAAGCATCCTCGCCGATGCGCTCATCCGACGTCATGATTGCCATGTCGGTGTACAGGCGTGCAGTGACATCGTTGTAGTTGCCGGTGCCCAGGTGTACGTAGCGGCGAATGCCGTCCTCCTCGCGGCGTACGACCAGGGTGATCTTGGAGTGGGTCTTGAGGCCTTTGAGACCATATACGACGTGACATCCCGCCCGCTCCAGTTGCTTGCCCCACTGGATGTTGTTCTCTTCGTCAAAGCGGGCCTTGATCTCCAGCAGCGCCGTCACCTGCTTGCCTGCCTCTGCCGCATCCGCCAGCGCGCGGACGACGGGCGAGTTTCCACTGACCCGATAGAGCGTCTGCTTGATGGCCATGACCTTTGGATCGCGCGCGGCCTCTTGAACGAAACGGACGACGGGATCAAAGCTGTCGTATGGATGATGCAGGAAGACATCGCGTTGGCGCAGGGTATCGAAGATGCATGCCGCATCCGGCTGCAGGTCCGGCTCAATATGTGCGCGGAAGGGCTTGTACTTGAGATGTTCGAATCCCGGCAGGCCGTACACCTGCTTCATCAGGAAGTCGAGGTTGAGCGGGCCGTCGATGCGGTATACCTCGTCACGGCTGGCTTCGAGCGCATGGCGCAGGAAGCGAACCAGCGCATTGTCCGCGTCATGGGCAATTTCCAGGCGGATGACGGCCCCCCACTTGCGCTTTTTGAGGGACTTCTGGATGGCAAACAACAGATCCGCGGCATCTTCCTCATCAAAGCTGAGGTCGCCGTTTCGCGTGATGCGATACGGATGGCAGCACAGGACGCGCCGGCCGTCAAACAGCCTGCCGATGGAGTGCTCGATGATCTCCTCCAGCAGGATGAATGCATGCTCCTCCTCTCCGCGCAGGCAGGGCAGTTCGATGATGCGCGGCAATGCGGACGGGACCTGTACGGTCGCAAAGTCCGGGGCGTCGTGCTCCTTATCGCGCGGGGCAAGCAACACGCCTAGATTCAGGCTCTTGTTGAGGATCAGTGGAAATGGGCGCGAGCTGTCCACCGCCATCGGCGTGAGCACCGGATAGACCTCATGTTCGAAGTAGCCCTGGATCCACTCGCGCAGCTCCGGGGACAGTTGCTCGTGTTTGAGAAAGCGAACGCCGTTGCGCAACAGGTCAGGCAACACGTTTTCGCGCAGAATCTGGTATTGCTGCGCCACCATCAGCTGCGTGCGCTGCGTGATCAATGCAATCTGCCGCTTGGGCGTAAAGCCGGCTGCGTCGGGCTTTTTGTAGCCGGCATTGCACTGATCCCGCAGCGATGCGACACGGATCATGAAAAACTCATCAAGGTTGGAAGAGACGATCGAAAGAAACTTCATCCGCTCAAAGACGGGATTATCTGGATTGGCCGCCTCCATGAGCACGCGCTGGTTGAATTCCAACCAGCTGAGCTCTCGGTTGAGGTAAAGGTCGCTATCGGCAAATCGGTCGGCTTTACCGCTGTCCATGTTGGAACACCTCATTTGATAGAATGTTCCCATTATAGCATAGAAAAGGAGTTTTTTCGAATATTTTTCATTTTTTTTTACATTGGATAGGCAATCGGCGCGTGCGTGCGCCGGCCTTTACGGCCTTTGGAAAACATGATATAATGAATATCCGCTGGCAGCGCCGGCGTGAATCCAACGGAAGGGAGGGACAGGATGTCCAATCGAAACAGGTCCGCGGAGCGCAAGCAGCTGGCAGTGCGGATTTTGGCGGGCGTCGTCGCGCTGGGTTTGCTCGTGATGATCGTCCTCCCCTCTTTGCTGGGCTACTGATGGGCGGTGCGCTTTCCTGCAAGCGCCGCTACGGGAACCGCTGAGCGTTCAGCGGTTTTTATTTTGCTCATGGGCAAAGCCGTTGTGGTTCAACCGCATATGCACTATAATGGAATGGCGAAAGGAGGATGTCCGATATGTGCAAGATTCCGTGCGGCGCCCGCGCCATCCTGTCCCGTCTGAACGCTGCGGGCTTTGAGGCGTATCTGGTAGGCGGTTGCGTGCGAGATCTGCTTCGCGGCATCGAACCGAACGATTGGGACATCTGCACCGATGCACTGCCCGAGGAGGTGGAGCGCTGCTTTGCGCAGCAGCGGATCGTTGAGACGGGACTGCGGCACGGCACGGTCACCATCTTTGTGCAGGGCGAAGGCTACGAAGTCACGACATACCGCACCGACGGGACGTATTCGGACGGGCGCAGGCCGGACTTCGTTTCGTTCGTCTGCGACCTGACGCAGGACCTCGCCCGGCGCGACTTCACGATGAACGCCATCGCCATGGGGCTGAATGGCGCGCTGTGCGATCCGTTTGGCGGGCAGGCGGACATCCGTGCGCGCGTCGTCCGCTGTGTCGGCGTGCCGGAACGCCGCTTTCGCGAAGATGGGCTGCGCGTGATGCGCGCGCTGCGCTTTGCCTCCTCGCTGGAGTATGCGATCGCGCCGGAGACCGCTCAGGCGGTCCACGCCCAGCGCGACATGCTGCGCTGCGTCGCGCCGGAGCGCATCCGCGTGGAGCTGTGCAAGCTGCTCACCGGTCAAAACGCCGGCCAGATTCTGCGCGCCTACACGGATGTGCTTTGCGTCTTTTGGCCGGAGCTGGCCTGTATGCAGGGCGTACAGCAGCGCAATCCCTGGCATCTCTACGACGTCTTTGAGCATACCGTGCGAGCCGTCGAACATGCCCCTTTCGACGAAGCGTTGCGGCTCACACTGCTGCTGCACGATATCGGCAAGCCACAGTGCATGACGGTCGATGCCGCCGGGATCGGCCATTTCTACGGACATCCGGAAAAGAGCGCCGCGATGGCCGATGCGATGCTGCGGAGGCTGAAGTTTGACAACGCCACGCGCGAACAGGTCGTGGAGCTGATCGGCTGCCACGACGCGGAACTCTCCCCTGCGCCGCGCACGGTCCGCCGCTGGCTGGCCCGACTCGGTCCGGAGCGCTTTTTTCAGTTGCTCCAAGTGCAGCGCGCAGACTGTATGGCGCAACACCCGGAAAAGGTGCAGGCGAGACTGGAGGCCCTGCAGCGGGTCGCACGCTACGCCCAGACCTGTATCGACACGGGCGCGTGCCTTTCCCTTCGCGATCTGGCCGTGGGCGGCAGGGACGTCCTGGCGCTCGGCATTTCCGGTCCCGCTGTCGGCACGGTGCTGCGCGAGCTGCTGGACCGGGTGATCGACGGAGCGCTGCCCAACGACCGTCAGGCGCTGCTGCGCGAGGCCGTGCGCATTACTACAGGAGGACCGGACGCGCACGCCCAGACGGTCGACGAAGGGAGGCGACCGCATGATCGCTGAAAAGGATGGATACTGCATGCGATTTGCTCGAGCCGACGATGCGGCAAACTACTATGAACAGAACTATTGCCCGCTGGATCCGGGGGCGGCGCGACTGACGGGCTGCAAGGGCGAATTCTCGCGGGAAGAGGTTGTCTCCTTTTTCCTTAGGTCTGTTGAAGAGAAGGACCGGTCTTTCTTCCTGATCGTGGCGCCAGACGGAAGGATCGTCGGCGAGAGCGTCATCAATGAGATCGACTGGGAGCTGCGCTGTGCGAACTTCCGCATCTGTCTGTACCGCCATATAGAGAGAGGAAGGGGCATCGGCACATGGGCTACGGAGGTCACCCGAGACTTTGCCTTTGAGACCCTGCGCCTGTATCGCCTCTCCCTGGACGTATATGCCTTCAATTCCAGAGCGGAGAGGGTCTATGCAAAGGCCGGCTTCAGGCGGGAGGGCGTCTTGAGGGACGCCGTCCGAGATGGGGACGCCTATGCGGACGTCATTCTGATGTCCCTGCTCGAGGACGAATGGCGGGCGCTCAAGGGACGGTAAGCCGTGAAAAAATCAAGCGCACATGATATGCCTGCATGTCGTGCGCTTGATCTGTCTGAGCGGGGCCTTGAACCTCCACATAAAACAAGCGGAGTAAGCTTCAACGCTTACTCCGCTATGGCAGGGGCAGAAGGACTCGAACCCTCAACAAAGGTTTTGGAGACCCACGTGTTACCATTACACCATGCCCCTATATCCTGTGCAGGTCTTGAGGCCCTGCGCAAGATATGGCGGAGAGTCAGGGATTTGAACCCTGGGTGCGCTATCAACGCACACACGATTTCCAGTCGTGCGCCTTAGACCACTCAGCCAACTCTCCACGGCTGCTGCTCAATCAGCGGAATCTATTATAGCAAGATTTATCGCATATGTCAACCGGGAAAAGTGGAAAAATCGTTTCTGTAACAGGATCCCGTTTTTGTGCGCAATGCAGCCCTTCGTGCTTGACGCATGTCCATGCACATGCTAGAATGCACCTGTCGCAATTTGTAATCCATGCACGAAAAGAGGGTGCCTCCATGAACCGGATCCTGACGCGTGATTCCAACTACTATCGTGACCTGTTGCACCTGTCCATCCCCGTCGCGCTGCAAAACTTGATCACATTTCTGGTCTCCTTTGCCGATAATCTGATGGTCAATGCGCTGGGCGACGCGGCAGTTTCCGGCGTGTACATGGGCTCGCAGATTCAGGTGCTGCTGCAGATGTTCATCTCCGGCATCGGCGGCGCGGTCATCATCATCGGCGCGCAATATTGGGGCCGGCATGACACGCACAATATCCGACGCATTGCCTCCATCGGTCTGCGATTCGCCTCCTCCATTGGCGCGCTGCTTACGCTCATATGCCTCGTGGCGGCGGAGCCAATCATCCGTATCTTTACGGACGATCCCACCGTCATCCCGGCCGGCGCCGTCTATCTGAGGTACATGTGCGTCTCTTTCCTGTTCTTCTGCATCACGCAGGTGCTGCTCGCCTCCATGCGCTGCGTGGAGACCGCCAATATCGGCATGTACATCTCCGCGCTTTCACTGTTGGTCAACGTCGGGCTCAACTATGTGCTCATCTTCGGCAAGCTTGGCATGCCGGCGCTGGGCGTGCGCGGGGCAGCCATTGCCACGGTCATCTCGCGCGTCGTGGAGATGTTGGCCGCCGCATGGTATGTGCTGCGCGTCGACCGTAAGCTGGGATATCGCCTGCGCGACGTGCTTCACGTCGACGCAGCCCTGCAGCGCGACTTCATCCGTTACGGCACGCCGCTCGTGCTGGGCGAGATCGTCTGGGCCGTCAACATGATGGCCAACAGCATGATTCTCGGACGCTATGGCGCGACGGTCGTCACCGCCGCCAGCGTGGCCAACAACATGAACACCCTGGCGTATGTCGCAATCAACGGCCTGGCGACGGCGGTCGGCATCATCACGGGTAAGACCATCGGCGCAGGACGGACAGATCTGATGCGCGAATACGCGCGCACGACGCAGATCATCTTTCTCTGCCTCGGCCTGGTCATTGGCGGCGCCGTCTCGCTGATCGCTGCCCCATTTGTCTCGCTCTACGGCGGCATCAGCGCGGAGGCGTCCGCGCAATCGCTGCTGTTTGTGCGCGTACAGTCCGTCACACTGATCGGCACGTGCTATCAGATGCCCTGCCTGTTCGGGCTGGTCAAGTCTGGCGGCGACATCAGCTTCGTCTTTAAAAACGACACGATTTTCGTATTCCTCGTCGTGTTGCCAAGCGCGATCATCGCCTCGTATCTCGGCGCGGCGCCCTGGATCGTCTTCGCCTGCCTCAAGTGCGACCAGATTCTCAAGTGTTTTGTCGCCGTTGTAAAGGTCAACAAATACAACTGGATGAAGAACCTCATGCGCGCTGGCTCGGAGGCCTCCGCGTGAAGCGCGCGCAGGCCGTCGAAGCTGCACGAAGCTGGGTGCGGGAGGAGGCCTACGCCCTTCCAGGCTTTTGCGGCGCCTATCTCTCCGGCTCCATTCTGGAGGCCGCGGACGGTGACATATGGCCCGAAAGCTCCGACGTGGATGTCGTGCTCGTGCTGCGCGATCCAAACGAGATTCCTGCGTTTGGAAAGTTTCGCTACGGTGAGGCGCTACTGGAGATCACATTGTTGGAGCGGTCGGCATTTCATTCTTTGGAACATGTGCTGCGCACGCACTACCTCGCCTTTGCGCTGAACGCAGGCGTCATCCTTTCCGATCCCGAGGGCTGGCTTGTTCGGCTGCACCGGCAGACCGCCTCCGCATATGCACGGCCCGAATGGGTCCGCGCGCGCTACCGTGGATTCCTGGCGGGCATCCGACGTAGCGCCGAGGAATTCGACGCAACGGTTCCCTACCCGGCGCGCGTCAACAGCTGGCTCTTTCCCACCGGCATCTCCACGTTCCCCATCCTCGCGGCCGCGCTGTGCAACTGCACCGTGCGCAGACGCTATGCCCGCGCGCGCGAGGCCCTCCAGCAGTATGGTCTGGGCGATTTCTACCCCGCGCTGCTGCGTCAGCTCGTCGGCGATGGATTTGACCCCGCATGCCTGCCGGGACATCTGGACGCCCTAGCGGAGACATTCGATCTGGCGTGCGAGACGAGCGGCCCGTCCGATGCCTATCGCTTCCGTTCGGACATCCGTCCCCAGGCCCGCCCCATCGCCATCGACGGATGCCGGCAGATGCTCTCCTCCGAGCATCCGCAGGACGCAATCTTCTGGATGGGCGTGACGTTTGCCCGCTGTCAAACTGTATTGGCGTTGGACGATCCTGCGCTGTCCGCTCGTCGTCTGTCCGCATTCCGTGCGTTCATGGCTGATATCGGCATCGCGCAGGACGGCGATTTCGTCCGGCGCTTTGCGCAGTTGGAAGCATTCCTGCCTCAGATCGAGCGCATTGCAGAGCGTATAATGCGAACACGCCCAGAATGTGCGGTTTGATTTCACTAAACTTTGAAAGATGTTCGCATTTTCGACGAACAAATGTTTCCAAACGCTTGCTTTTCCCGTATCCTATATGTTATACTAAATTCGATGATAAAATCGTAAGGTGGCGTTCGACATGAAAAAGCCCCGGGGCGACAACCAGGCCAAGATCTTGGCGTTTATCAAGAGCGAAATTCAGGAAAAGGGCTATCCCCCCTCTGTGCGCGAGATCTGCGACGCGGTGGGACTCAAGTCCACTTCGACCGTGCATGGCCATCTGCAGCGCCTGCAGAAAAAAGGTCTGATCCATCGCGACGCCATGAAGCCCCGGGCGATGGAGGTGCTGGGCGATCCTTCCTTCATTCGCCAGGAGATGGTGCAGGTGCCCGTCATCGGGCGCGTCGCGGCGGGCCTGCCCATCCTTGCGCAGGAAAACGTGGAAGATCACCTGATGCTCTCCGCCGACTTTCTGGGCGACGGCGAGCACTTCTCGCTGCGCGTGCGCGGAGACAGCATGGTCAATGCCGGCATTTTGGAGGGCGACTACCTGATCGTGCGCAAGCAGCCGCACGCCAACAACGGCGACATCGTCGTCGCCCTCATCGACGACGAGGCGACCGTCAAGCGCTATTATAAAGAAAACGGACATTTTCGCCTGCAGCCCGAAAACGACTACATGGACCCGATCATCGTCGAAGAGCTGTCCATTCTGGGACGCGTGACGTCGCTGGTGCGGCGCATGTGAGGCCCAGCAAACAAACAAGGCCCTTTCCCCCGTCGGATGGCGGATGGAAAAGGGCCTTGTTGTATAAAGAAAACCACTCGCTAGGCGAGTGGTTCAAAAAAGCCTATGGCGGTGAAAATGATAAAAAAAC
>CALVNS010000060.1 GCA_944349855.1 uncultured Eubacteriales bacterium
CGCCCGCTCAAGAGCCTGTCCGACCTGCTGCGCGGCAAGCAGGGCCGCTTCCGCCAGAACCTGCTGGGCAAGCGCGTGGACTACTCGGGCCGTTCGGTCATCGTCGTGGGCCCGGAGCTCAAGCTGCACCAGTGCGGCCTGCCCAAGGGCATGGCGCTGGAGCTGTTCAAGCCCTTCGTCATGGAGCGGCTGGTCACCACCGGCATCGCGCACAACGTCAAGTCCGCCAAGCGCATGGTCGAGCGCGCGGAGACGAAGGTGTGGGACATCCTCGAGGGCGTCATCCGCGAGCACCCGGTGCTGCTCAACCGCGCGCCGACGCTGCACCGCCTGGGCATCCAGGCGTTCGAGCCGGTGCTGGTCGAGGGCAAGGCGATCAAGCTGCATCCGCTGGTCTGCACCGCGTTCAACGCCGACTTTGACGGCGACCAGATGGCCGTGCACGTGCCCCTGTCCATGGAGGCGCAGGCCGAGGCCCGCTTCCTGATGCTGGCGGCCAACAACATCCTCAAGCCCCAGGACGGCAAGCCCGTCATCTCGCCCACACAGGATATGGTCATCGGCTGTTACTACCTCACCTGCGTGCGCCCCGGCGCGCTGGGCGAGGGCGGCTACTTCTGCTCCGAGGACGAGGCCATGATGGCCTACCAGACGCAGCAGCTGCACCTGCAGGCCAAGATCCACGTGCGCATCGCGCGCAAGTGGCAGGGCGAGACGTACCGGCGCGTGATCGAGACGACGCTGGGCAAGCTGATCTTCAACAACGCCATTCCGCAGGACATGGGCTTCAAGCCGCGCAACACGCTGGACGACATGTTCGTGCTGGAGATTGACGAGCGCGTCGGCAAGAAGCAGATCGGCCAGATCGTCGACATGTGCTTCCGCGCCCACGGCGTGAACAAGACCGCCGAGGTGCTGGACAACATCAAGGCCATGGGCTACAAGTACTCCACGCGCGGCGCGGTCACGGTGTCGGTCTCCGACATCATCGTGCCCCCGGAGAAGAAGACCATCCTGGCCGACGCGGAGGAGCAGGTCAAGAAGATCGAGCGCCTGTACCGCCGCGGCCTGCTGACCAACGACGAGCGCTACGACCGCGTCGTGGCCGTCTGGTCCAAGACGACGGACGACGTGAAGAACACCATCATGAAGCACATGGACGACTTCAACCCCGTGCGCATGATGACCGACTCCGGTGCCCGCGGCTCGATTTCGCAGGTCTCCCAGCTGGCCGGCATGCGCGGCATGATGGCCTCCCCGACCGGCAAGCCCCTGGAAATGCCCGTCAAGGCCAACTTCCGCGAGGGCCTGACCGTGCTGGAATTCTTCCAGTCCTCCCACGGCAGCCGCAAGGCGCTGTCCGACACCGCGCTGCGCACCGCCGACTCGGGCTACCTCACCCGCCGCCTGGTCGACGTCTCGCAGGAGGTCATCGTCCGCGAGGACGACTGCTTCGCCTCCCGCGGCGAGAAGGTGCGCGGCATCACCGTGACCGCCATCGGCTCCGAGACGGATCCCATCGAGTCGCTCGCGGACCGCATCGTCGGTCGCGTCGCCGCAGAGGACATCGTCAATCCCGCCACGGGCGAGGTGATCGTCCCGCTCAACGAGATGATCTCCTATGAAAAGGGCAAGGAGATCGTCGCGGCCGGCATCAAGTCCTGCCAGATCCGCTCCGTGCTCACCTGCCGCAACGAGACGGGCGTGTGCGTCAAGTGCTACGGCGCCAACCTCGCGCACGGCGGCTACGTGGACATCGGCGAGGCCGTCGGCATCGTCGCCGCGCAGGCCATCGGCGAGCCCGGCACGCAGTTGACCATGCGTACCTTCCACACCGGCGGCGTGGCCTCCGAAAAGGACATCACGCAGGGCCTTCCCCGCGTCGAGGAGCTGTTTGAGGCGCGCAAGCCCAAGCGCGAGGCCATGCTGGCCGAGATCGCCGGCGAGGTCCGCATCAGCGAGGCCAAGAAGCGCCGCGAGATCGTCATCACCAGCGACGAGGGCGAGGTCAAGACCTATCCCATCACCTACGGCAGCCGCCTCAAGGTCAAGGATGGCGACCGCGTACAGGCGGGCGACGAGCTGACCGAGGGCTCGGTCAACCCGCACGACCTGCTGCGCATCCTGGGCGTCAAGGCCGTGCAGGAGCACCTGCTCAAGGAAGTCCTCATGGTCTACCGCCTGCAGGGCGTCGGCATCGCCGATAAGCACATCGAGGTCATCGTCCATCAGATGCTGCGCAAGGTGCGCGTGGAGGATGCGGGTGACACCGAGCTGCTTCCCGGCAGCCTGGTCGACATCTTCCACTTCGAGCGCCAGAACGAGGAGACGCTCCTCAAGGGCGGCCGCCCCGCCGTGGCCAAGCGCATCCTGCTGGGCATCACCAAGGCGTCCCTTGCCACGGAGTCCTTCCTCTCCGCCGCCTCCTTCCAGGAGACGACCCGCGTGCTGACCGAGGCTGCCATCAAGGGCAAGGTCGATCCGCTCGTCGGCCTGAAGGAGAACGTCATCATCGGAAAGCTCATTCCCGCGGGCACCGGCATGAAGCGCTACAAGAACATCGAAATCCACGAGGCCTACTGATCTGCACCGTCCGTCGCCGCAAGGCGGCGGACGGCTTTTGCGTCTCCGCGCAGAAAAGACGGGCCCGGGAGGCGATCTGCCTCCCGGGCCCTTGACGTATGGGGGCCGGCGCGCTCCGTTACGGCTCCGTACCGGGGAGCGTCAGCTCGTGGCTCTCGTAGCGCTCCTTCGTCCAGCAGTTGTAGGCACGCAGCGTCACATGCTCGGGCAGTCCGCTCTGCGCGGCCAGCGAACCGCTCTGCACGAAGGAACCGTCCTCCTGCGGCGTGGCTGAGCTGACCGATCCGGCGCCGTCCGGCAGGCGCTCGCCGTCCTCGTCGAGGAATTCAAAGAACACGCCCTCCTCGGCCGCGGCGTATGCCGCCTCGTCCGTGACGGTATAGTGGATCTCATAGTACAGCGCCATGGGCGAGGGGGTCAGGGTGATGGCGTCCACGCGCACGCCGCAGCTCGGATACGCGGCGTTCAGGCCGGCGGCCAGCATGTCGGAGGTTCCAGCGGCCGTGAGCGTGAAGGAAAGCTCGTTGCGCTGCACGCGCGGTGTATCCACATCGTAGCCGATGAACGCGCTGACGGGCTCGTCCGAATCCGGCTCAAAGGATTCGACGGGGATGCCTTCGCCCTCGGGCGCCGGAATGAGCGGCTGGACGCTGCACAGCAGCGTGGCCTCGAGCGCATCGCCCACCTGGGGCGGCACTTCGACGGAGAGCATGAACACCAGCGTGCCGTCCGGCTCCAGACGCCAGTCCAGGCCCGACGAGAAACCGACCTCCGCCCCGTCTGCGGTGGCGGTGAGGTGCAGGCTCACCACGGCCATCTGCAGGCCGTTTGCCTCGGCATACTCGCCGATGGTCAGCGCAATGGAGTCGTCCTGGGTCAGGCTGCGCATCCCGTCCGGCGGCAGCGCATCCGGCCCGAGCAGCAGCAGGCCCTCCGCGGGCGTCGCATCCACGACCAGGTAGGCGTATTCGCCGTCATACACGGCCTCGCGCAGCCGGAAGGAGGCCAACGCGCCCCCGCCGCCCGCCTGCGGCGGATCGGTGACGACGATCTGCGCCGCCTCGGGCAGCGTGCCGGCATCCCGCCACTGATTCAAAAAGTCAAACAGTCCCCAGTGGTTGGCCGCGGCCAGGGCGGCCGATGCAAAGATCAGACAGGCGGCGACGGCAAGGGCCGCGCTCAGGCTCCATCTGCGTTTCATGGGTCGTTCCTCCTCCTCGCGCAGTCTGCGGAGCGTACCCTGCAGGGTGGAGACAAAGTCCGCGTCGGGCTTTCCGAAAGCCCTGCGAAAATCTCGGCTCTTCACAATACATCCTCCTCAGACAGCCATTCTTTCAACATTGCCCGGCCGCGCCTCATGCGGGATTTGACCGTCCCCTGTGCAAGGCGCAGGACTGAGGCAATCTCCTGAACGGGATATCCTTCCATGTAGTGCAGGACGATGGGCGTGCGCAATTCCTCGGGCAGCCGCATCAGGGCGTCGTGCAGTTCTCTGTCCGCGTCGGGCGGGGCGGCGCGCTCGGGGAGCTCACGGGGCGCCTCCCTTGCGCGGCGGCGGTGGATGTCGTAGCACTCGTTGATGAGGATGCGCACCAGCCATGTCTTCAGGTAGCGCTCCTCTCGCAGGGCCCTCCGACGCTTCCACGCCTTCTCCAGGCAGCTCTGCACCGCATCTTCGCGGTCGCACTTCTCGGGCAGGATGGAATAGCTCACGCGATACAGGGTATCGGTGAGCGCGACGATCTCCTGCGCAAACCGTTCGTTCGTCATGCTGTACCTCCATCGTTTTGACCGGTCGCCTGTTAGACGGCCAGGAGGAGCGCCGGGTTTTTGGCGGTAGGAGGATTTTGCCGCCGCGCCGCAATGGATCCATTCTACACGCAGGGGATGCGCGCATCAAGGGGCGGGAGGCCGGGGCATGCGCCGTTTTTTGATTTTTCCATGGAAAAGGGCTTGACACCCGGAGTAAACAGTTGTATACTCTAGACAGTAAACAGCTGTCTACTATCGCGACACACACGGGGAGGTCCGGCATATGCACGAAAGGGAATGGCTGACGGACGCGGAGCTGAAGATCATGAACTGCCTGTGGGACCGCTCGCCCATGACGGCGCCGGAGTTGACGCGCGCGCTGGAGCCGCAGACGGGCTGGACGCGCCACACGGTGATCGGGCTGCTCAAGCGCATGATCGACAAGCAGACGGTGCGCGTGGAGGAGGGGGGCGCGCTCAAGCGCTACCATCCGCTGATCCGGCGCGAGGACGTGCAGCGGGAGCAGACGACAGCGCTGGTGGGCCGCCTCTTCGGCGGCAACGCGCTGCGGCTGGTCTCCAACCTGGTCGACGGCGGCGCGCTGGACGAGGGGGAGATCGAGGAGCTCTCCCGCATGCTCGACGAGGCGAAGCGCCGCGGAAGGGAGTGAGCGCGATGCTGGCAGGACTGTTGCGCGCAAGCATCGGCGCGGCGCTGCTGATCCCGCTGCTGCTGCTCGCCCGCCGGCGCAGGCTGCTGCGGCCGGGCATGCAGTACGCGCTGTGGCTGGTGGTGGCGCTCAGGCTGCTGCTGCCCGTGCAGATCGGCGTGCCGGTTCCGGCGCTGCTGCCGCAGGCGAACGCGACGGCGGCGCAGACGCTCCCGACGGCGCAGAGCGTCCCGGCGGCGCGGGTCGTCAGGACGGCGGAGCCCGGCGCGGCGGCGCAGGCCGGTTCGGCGCAGGCCGTCCGGCGCATGCGGGTGTCCGGGGGGCAGGTCGCGCTGTGCGTCTGGCTGGCCGGCGCGTGCGCCGCAGGCGCATACGCGGTATGGACGAACGCGGCATTTCGCCAAAATGTGCGCAGGCGGCGCGTGCGCGGCCTGTCGCCGGACGAGCGGGCGATGTACGTGTCGCTGTGCGCGCGGCTGGGCATCGGGCGTGCGCCGGAGGTGGACGTGTGCGAGCCGCTGGAGAGCTGCTGCCTGTACGGCGTGCTGCGCCCACGCATCGCGGTGAATCTGGAAGGCGTGCGCGCGGAGAATCTCGAGGACGTATTGGCGCACGAGCTGTGCCATCTGCGTGCGGGCGATCCTGTTTGGTCGCTGCTGCGCACGGCCTGCCTGTGCCTGTACTGGTTCCACCCGCTGGTGTGGGCGGGCGCAAGGGCCTGCGCGCGGGACGGCGAGACCGCATGCGACGCGCGGGTCGTATCCGGACGTGATTGGGACGGACAGATCGCCTATGGACGGACGCTGCTGCGCCTGGCGCGCACGAAGGGCCACGCGCCCGCGCTGCTGCAGGCGACGGCGATGCGCCTGGGGCGCTCGGAAGTAAAGGAGCGGATTGAAACCATGTTGACGTTTAAGCGATACGAAAGATGGGCGGCCGGCCTGCTGGCGGCGCTCATGCTGGCGCTGGGCCTGGCAACCTGCGCGGTTGCAGAGCCGGCGGCGACGGAAGGAGAGGCGGCGGCGACGGAGGCCGCGACGGTCGGAGAGGCGAGGGGCACCTACGACGAGCGGGCGCGCGCGGCGCTTGAGCAGTATCTGGGCGTGACGGTGCCCGCGGACTGCGTCGCCGAGGAGGTCGTGGTGGTACCGGAACTGGAGCAGGTCGAGCTGACGTACGGACCGGTGGGCGACGAGATCTACTATGTGGGCTTCTATGAGGGCGAGCTGCAGAGGGTGAACCGCGCGCACACGGGCATCGAGGACTTCTTCGAGCCGGAGGACGCCACCTTGTACTGGGCGGCCCAGTGGGGCGAGGACTGGCTGACGGATGATATCTACTGGGCCGAATCGGGCCTGGAGATAACCGGCGAGGCGGGCGAGCGCATGCGCGAGATCGAGCGGGAGACCGCCGCCTATGCGCACGAGCACGGCCTGCAGTGCGAAGCGTGGACGGGCTGGTGGGAGACGGACGCGTACTACACGGGTGGTGGCCTCGCCACGGACGTGCTGCTCATCTTCCGCTACCCCAACGGCAGCGGCCTGGACATGAACGTCATGGGCTCCTCTGTCGACGTGGGCTACTCGCTCTACTCCAAGCGGATCGACTACGTGGCCTTCATCCGGCTGGGCAACGGCTGAGCCGGGCGCAAACGCGGCGCGGACGGGATTTTCCCGCCCGCGCCGCTTGAATTTATGGGAAAAACGGGGTATAATAGAAAAAGCGCGCATGCGGGGCGCGGCTTTGCGGTGAATCCCCCCAAGTTTTGTGAAAATGCAGGAATTTGCATTGACAGACGGCGCGCGTGATGGTATCATGTAATGGTTTACTGGCCGGGCTGTGCCCGGCTGCAAACGCGAAAGGGAGGTCGCCATGCTGTCAGAGCTCAGCGATGCCACGCGGCGCGTCGTCGGCACCAAACAGCTGCTGCGCGCGCTGGATGCGGGCAGGATCGCGCGCGCGTATGTCGCGCGGGATGCCGACCCGTTTTTGACCAAGCGGGTCATGGATCGCTGCTACGACCTGAACATTCCCTGCCACGAGGTCGAGTCGATGAAGGCGCTCGGCCAGGCCTGCGGCATCGACGTGGCGGCGGCCGCTGCGGGCGTGCAGCGCCGCTGAAAACAGCCTTCCCCTGGGACAGCCCTGCGGCTGTGCCCGGTTTTTGTGCGGTTTCGGGGCGGTTTAACCGGCTCCGATCCGCGGATTTCGCTATAAGGTTCGCGAGGGTTGCGCGGATTTTTATAGATACATGTTTTTCATTTTGACGTAAGAAATCAAGGAGGTGCTTCCATGCCTACGATCAATCAGTTGATCCGCAAGGGAAGAGAAAAGGTCGTCAACAAGTCGACCGCGCCTATCTTGCAGAAGTGCCCGCAGAAGCGCGGTGTCTGCCTCTCGGTCAAGACCACCACGCCCAAGAAGCCGAACTCGGCTCTGCGTAAAATCGCTCGTGTTCGCCTGACGAACTCCATCGAGGGCACCTGCTATATCCCGGGCATCGGCCATAACCTGCAGGAGCACAGCGTCGTGCTCATCCGCGGCGGCCGCGTCCGCGATCTGCCTGGCGTGCGTTACCACATCATCCGCGGCGCGCTCGACGCCGCCGGCGTGGCCAAGCGCATGCAGTCCCGCTCTCTGTACGGCGCAAAACGCCCGAAGAAGTAACCCGGCCCAGCGCCGGAAGCGGTTACGCGCCCACCCGGGGCGCGAAAAGAAGACGCCTGCCCCTTGCGAGGCGGCGGACGGACAGCATCTCTGCGTGGAACGGCGGGATGCAGGCCCGGCCGCAGGCCCGACGGGCGGTTTCCGCGCGCGCCGCGTCATGCTGAGGCGCGCCCGCGCGCAGGAGGTCCGGACCGCACGCTGCTCTTTCAACAGTTTTGTGACTCGCAATAGGGAGGTATTGACAATGCCCAGACGTGGATTTATTCCCAAGCGCGAGGTGCTGCCGGATCCCGTTTACGGGACCACCCTCGTGACCAAGCTGATCAACCAGGTCATGCTCGACGGCAAGCGCGGCGTCGCGCAGGCCGTGTGCTATGACGCGTTTGAGGCCATCGCCCAGAAGACGGGCAAGGAGGCCATGGAGGTCTTCCAGGCCGGCCTGAACAACATTCTGCCCTCTTTGGAGGTCAAGGCCCGCCGCGTGGGCGGCGCCACCTACCAGGTGCCTGTGGAGATCCGCCCGGAGCGCCGCCAGACCCTGGCGCTGCGCTGGCTGGTCGATTTCAGCCGCAAGCGCGGCGAGAAGACCATGGCCGAGCGCCTGGCCGCCGAGATCATGGACGCTGCGAACAACGCCGGCAACGCGGTCAAGCGCAAGGAAGAGATGCACCGCATGGCCGAGGCGAACAAGGCGTTCGCGCACTACCGCTGGTAAGACATGCCGAGATGAAAAACACGATCTATATCGATCCCACCATATCGGGAAGGAGGATGAACGACTATGCCTAGAAGCCATCCGCTGGACAAGGTCCGCAATATCGGCATCATGGCACATATCGACGCCGGCAAGACGACCACTACGGAGCGCATCCTTTTCTATACGGGCCGCACGCACAAGATCGGCGAGGTGCACGAAGGCGCCGCTACGATGGACTGGATGGCCCAGGAGCAGGAGCGCGGCATCACGATCACCTCGGCCGCTACGACCTGCTATTGGAAGGGCTACCGCATCAACATCATCGATACGCCCGGCCACGTCGATTTTACCGTCGAAGTCGAACGTTCTCTGCGCGTTCTCGATGGTGCCGTAGCCGTTTTCTGCGCAAAGGGAGGCGTCGAGCCGCAGTCTGAGACCGTCTGGCGTCAGGCCGAGAAGTACGGCGTCCCCCGCATGGTGTACGTCAACAAGATGGACATCATGGGCGCCAATTTCTTCCGCGTCGTGCAGATGCTGCACGATCGCCTGCACGCCAATGCCGTGCCGATCCAGCTGCCCATCGGTTCCGAAAGCGACTTCCGCGGCGTCATCGACCTGATCACCATGCGCGCCGAGGTCTACTACGACGATCTGGGCAAGGACGTGCGCGACGAGGACATTCCCGCCGAGCTCATGGATCAGGCCAAGGAGTACCACGACAAGATGGTCGAGGCGGTCTGCGAGCTGGACGACGACATGGCCGAGAAGTTCCTCATGGGCGAGGAGCCGACGGTCGACGAGATCCGCGCCACGATCCGCAAGGGCACCATCGAGTGCCGTTTCTTCCCCGTGATGTGCGGCACCTCGTACCGCAACAAGGGCGTGCAGCCCATGCTTGATAACGTCGTGGCGTACATGCCCTCTCCGGTGGACATCCCGTCCATCAAGGGCGTGAACCCCAAGACCGGCGAGGAGTGCGAGCGCCACGCTTCGGATGACGAGCCCTTCTCCGCGCTGGCCTTCAAGATCATGACCGATCCGTTCGTGGGCAAGCTGGCCTTCATCCGCGTGTACTCCGGCCACATCAAGTCGGGCTCCTACGTGCTCAACTCCACCAAGGGCAAGCGCGAGCGCATGGGCCGCATCGTGCAGATGCACGCCAACGAGCGCAAGGAGATCGAGGAGGTCTATGCCGGCGACATCGCGGGCGTCGTGGGCTTCAAGGACACGACCACCGGCGACACGCTGTGCGACGACAAGGCGCAGGTCATCCTGGAGAACATGGAGTTCCCGGATCCCGTCATCCAGGTCGCCATCGAGCCCAAGACCAAGGCCGGCCAGGACAAGATGATCCTCGCCCTGCTGCGCCTGGCGGAGGAAGACCCCACCTTCAAGACCTACACCAACCAGGAGACGGGCCAGACGATCATCGCCGGCATGGGCGAGCTCCACCTGGAGATCATCGTCGACCGCCTGCTGCGCGAGTTCAAGGTCGAGGCGACCGTCGGCGCGCCGCAGGTAGCCTACCGCGAGACGATCCGCAAGTCTGCCAAGGCAGAGGGTCGCTTCGTGCGCCAGTCCGGCGGCAACGGCCAGTACGGCGACTGCTGGATTGAGCTGCAGCCGCTGGAGCCCGGCGCCGGCTATGAGTTCGTCAACAATGTCGTGGGCGGCGCGATCCCCAAGGAGTACATCGCGCCCATCGACGCGGGCATCCGCGAAGCTGCGCAGAACGGCCTGCTCGGCGGATTCGAGGTCGTCGACTTCCGCGCCATCGTGTACGACGGCTCCTATCACGAGGTCGACTCCTCTGAAATGGCCTTCAAGATCGCCGGCTCCATGGCCTTCAAGGAGTGCCTGAAGAAGGCCGATCCTTGCCTGCTGGAGCCCGTGATGAAGGTCGACGTGACCGTGCCCGACGACTACATGGGCGACGTCATCGGCGACCTGAACAGCCGCCGCGGCCGCATCGAGGGCATGGACACCAACGGCAACACCCAGGAGATCCACGCGATGGTTCCGCTGGGCGAGATGTTCGGCTACGCGACCGCGCTGCGTTCGCGCACGCAGGGCCGCGGCGTGTACACCATGCAGTTCGCGCACTACGAGCAGGCGCCCAAGTCCATCACTGAGAAGGTCGTCGGGGAGCGCGCGGGCAAGGCGTAATGCCGCCCGCGTCCCCGGCTCAAGCATGAAAGACCGCATCTGTGCGGGAATGAGTAAGGAGGAACCCCCATGGCGAAGCAGAAGTTTGAGCGCACCAAGCCGCACGTGAACATCGGCACGATCGGACACGTGGACCACGGCAAGACGACGCTGACGGCGGC